>JAFUVM010000013.1 GCA_017483665.1 Bacteroidaceae bacterium | reverse complement strand
GAGCCTTATTGAAGTCAATGAGGATGTATGACTCATACTCATTCTTGGCAAATTCCTCTACGATATAACTCTTTCCGATACGTCGTGCTCCCTCTACGAGTAGTGCCACCTCACCGTTTCTTTTCTCCTTCCAATCAAGGAGTTGCTGATATATTTTACGCTTCATAATGATGCCATCCGCACCTTTTTGCGATTTCTGAACTTCCATATTTTACACCTTTTTGAGATTTTATACGGTGCAAATATACACCTTTTTGAGATTTTCTGCAAGAGTTTTGACGGAAAAGCATAAGATTTGCATATCCCCGCATTATAGCCGCCCCTTATCAAGGGACTCTAAATCCCCGATTTGCCCTTTATTTAAGCGCTTTCTGCGTTAATTCTCCAAAATTCATCTTTCGTTACATACTTTTTTCGTATATTTGCAGCGCGACAAGCACGAAGATGTCTCCATGCACTCAGCTAGCAGTCGGCAATTTATCGGCATTGTGGTTCGGTAATCGTGCGGCACTTGTCCGGTATATGTCCGGTTATTGACCGGACAAGTAGCGGACAAATAGCGACCACGTACCGAGCAAACACCGAACAACGACCGAAGGTGCATCGAACCTGCACCGAAGGTGTAACGAGGCTGTACCAAGTCAACAACGAAACGACGTGGCGACAACGAAACGACAACGAAGGAACGACGTGGCAACAACGAAACGACAACGAAGGAACAACGAAGGAACAACGAAACATAAAGGATAAGAAGATGGTGAAAATGAAGAAATCAGGCTTAGGACTGGTGATACCTAAGACGCTCCGCATCGGGGGCATGACACTCTATCAACGTGGCGGACAGGTGATTGGACGCGTGTCGGAGTCGCGGGAGAAGCGCAGCAACACGCTGGCGCAGTTCATCCAGCGGCAGAAGATGCGGCACACGACGGCGCTGTGGAAGATGCTGCGCTACGCAGAGCCGATGTTCACCGAGCGGGCCAATGCCTACCAGGACTTTGCATCGCTGGCCAACGGTCTGCCGCCTGTGTATGTCGAGAAGACGCAGATGACGGATGCCTCGTTCCTGATGCCGGGCATACCGGTGAGCAACGGCAAACTGCCTACCATAGATCAGCACCTGGGCGAGGTGGATGGCAAGCCCGCCCTGCTGACCAACCTCACCATAGGCAGTCATCAGTGGGGCGAACAGTTGTGGCTCTACACGGCTGAGCAACGTCAGATCGAAGCCTTCCCCCGTGTGTGGTTCAGCCACCGTGTAGTAACAAGACAGGAGATGACCATTGTGGATGGCCGTCTCGCCATAGTCTGCGACGAGTTTGCCGACCTGATGAAGGGCTGGGCACTGGTGCGCATCGTAGGTGACCGCTGCTCGCCACAGACCATCCAGACCCGTTGCACCCTCTACCAGCAGTACACGACCGACGAGGCCTTGCAGCGTGCCGCCAAGAGTTACGGCGGCATCACCGACCAACCCTTCATGTCACCGAAATAGCGAACACCAATAATTTCGGAAGCCTACAGAGATGACGAAGGCGTGCCAGTTTTGTCTGACACGCCTCGTCCCTTTTTATGAACTGCAATGCAGCTCGTCTTATTCTCTACATCTCAACGATTCTTATTTTACCAAGACTTTCTTGTCGCCTACGATGTTGATGCCACGCAGCTGTCTGCCGACGCGCTGGCCAGCAAGATTGTAAATGTCTCCGCCCTTTAAGAACGTGTCGGAAAGGGTCTTGATGCCGGTCGCAATGGCTGCAATGGCAGGCTTCGACTCTTGTTCTCCCGCAAAGACGGCAGTCACGGCAAAGGTGTGTTCGCCGGGTTCGATGCTCTCCGGTGCAACGAAGTAGGTTGTCGTCTCGCCATCGACGGTTGCAATAAGCTTTTGTTCAACATAGATGTTGTAAGCAACAGGAACAGAAGGAGCTTTGATGAAGGAGATATCGTCGACAACCAGGGCAAACTGGTCGTAGGAATTATAGTGGCGAATGGCGATGTATCCCTCTTGACCGGCATAGCTGCTGAGGTCAACGGTATACTCTGTGGGATAGCCGTTGGCCACGAACTCCTCTGATACCTGCACGAAGTCGTCGACCGATTGGTTGCCTGCGGTTGAGACATAGACGGCGAAGTGTTCGTCGGTCCACTCGCCATCCTGTGCAGCAGCCCAGAAGCTGAACGTGCCGTCGAGTACAGCCAAAGGTGTCACGAGCCAGTTGTCGGCCTGCACTGCACCTACATCATTAATATAGCTGTACGACTGCATGCCGCCATAGCCGCTGTGCGACTTCAGCTCATCGTTGTCGGCATCAAAGATGTACACCCAGCCATAGCTGTCGTCGTTGCCGTCAATCTGCGTGAACTCGCCTGTTCCGTTCTCAAAGTCTTCGGTATACTCTTCTGTCTTAGACTCTGGAGCCGACCATTTGAGTTCAACACCACCACCGTCATGGTTCTTGGCAACCAAGTCCTCGGGAGCGATGTAGGCAGGCTCTTCTATCGTAATGGCACCGGAAATGCTGTTGTTCGCATTGTTCTGGTCAGCAGCATAGTCGACAGAAACGGTGACATTCACATCGCCGGCTTCATCGAACACGGTGGTGGCAAGCTGGGCCGTGAACTGCTTCTTGGCAAAGGGAGCCAGCTCGTCGGCTATCGTTTCGTTGAGCAATTCCTTCTCTCCGGCCAGCACCTTGACGCTGAAGTTGGAGGCAGGCTGCAAGCCGGCATTCTCCACGATGACATCAATAGCGGCAGTCTTGCCAGCCGTCACCGTTGCCGGTGCTGCTGCAACAACCGACAAGTCGTTGTCCAGGAAGTCGCCAATGCGGATGTCGTCCAGGAAGAAATAGTCGCCGTAGTCTTCCTCCGTGATTGCATTCTTGTACTCGGCCACAAAGGCAATCTGTGCATAACGCTGGTGGTTCTGCAGGCTGTTGAGCGGAATCTGATAGGTCTGATAGTCCTCGTCGCTAAGCGTCACGACCTGAAGGATATTCCAAGTTCCCTGGTCCATGCTGCCCATCACATAGAGCTGGGAGATACCTGCTGCATTCAAGGCATGGAAGACCAACGTCGGATGAGCGGCATCCTTGAGGTTGAGCTTGCCTGAGACGAAGGCTTTCTCTCCGGGTGTGTCGGCAAGCAGCGCCAGTGCCGTACCGTCTTCGTCGTATGAATAATTCGCAATGGCAAGCTGAGCATCGGTGTTCCAGAAGTAGTGGAGGCTTTCGTCGGCAAAACCTTCCACAACAGCGTCGTAGGGCTTACCCGTGAAGACGCCGACAGCATTCCAGTCGGCATCGTCCTCGTTCACGGTCGACTCGTTGGTGGGACGGACGGCAAAGTAGGTGTAGTCCTGTGTTTCGCCTTCGTCCACATTATATTCAATGGTGGTAGAAGTCTGGTTTGTCAAAGATGCAAGCTTGTCCTCGAAGAACACAAAGTAAGGCGACACCTCGAGCCTCCAGATGTCGTAGTTCACATTGGCCGGATTGACGTAGCCGCCGTTCATGCCGACGTTGCCTACAACATCCCAGCTGAGGTCGATGCTTGTGGGATGGTCCACCGCGTTGACATTCTCGGGAGCTTTGGGCTGGTCAAGGCCGACGTAGACGCTTGTCTTCTCGCTCTTCTCGCCCCTGCCGCTTTCGTTGTAGGCCAAAGCCTGATAAGTATAGAGGGCTGATGCCTCGATCTCTTCGTCCGTGAATGTGACGACTGTACCTGGCGTAACATCGGTCCGTTCCCCCAGAAGCGTGCCGTCGCGATACAGCTCCAGCTTCGTAATGGCAGACAATGCGTTGCCGTCCACGGTCTTGTCGGGAGCAGTCACTTGGACGGTTGCCGAGAACGCGCCCTCGGCAGCGGCTGTTGCCGTCAGCGTGGGAGCAGCGGGAGCCGTTGCTTCAGCTCCAGGCTCGACGTTCAGCCCCTTGACATAAAGATAGTATGAAGATGCATCGGAGATGGCATGAACAGCCACATAGTAGAAACCGTCGGCATCGGCTGTGAAGGAACCAGTGTATTCGTCGGATGTACCCGTCGTCACCTCAGTAGCTTCGATAACGGGGATGCTCAGGCCTTCAGCTGTGGCCGACGTGCCTGCCAGCACTTCAAAGCGCTCTGTGTTGTAGTCGTTGCCGGCTATGCGGACAGTAACATCATACTTCTTGCCAGCCTGCAGACGCAGAGCCTGCGAGACAAGGTAGTCATCGGCGTCGTTGTCCCAGTCGGCACGGTACTGGGCTGCTTCGTCGTATGAGCTGTAGTCCCATGTCGTTCCGTCTTCGTTGTTGTCGATGACCTGGAAGAAGTCGAAAACATTCTCATCGGCAAAGTCAACAAAGTACGGAACATCCTGCGGCATGGAAACCTTCACCGTGACAATATCGCTCTTACGGCCCTGGCCGGCAGCGTTGGACGGAATGACCTGATAGCGATACGTTGCTTGAGCCGTCACTTCGTCCGTATAGGTCTGCTCGGAACCCGGTGCAACATCGGAGAAAGTCTTCACCGTCTCGCCGTCCCGCAGGATGTCGATGGTAAGGTTCTCCGTCATCTCATCTCCGCCAATGGTAACTGTCGGAGCGGTAAATGTGATGACATTCTTTAGTTCGTGTGGCACTTGGCTGACGGTCAAATCGCTGACGGCTGCAGGAGCGGCTGCATCCGGAGCGACGTCGATGCTGAAGCGATAGATGCTCAGCACGTAGAGGTCGGCTGCCGACGTGGCATGGATGGCGATGTAGTATACGCCGTCGGATGCAGGAGTGAAGGTTCCGCTATAGTCAGCCGCTTCGTTCTCAGGAACAGTCTTGTCGATAACCGTAGTCGTCAACCCTGCAGCAGAACACTCTGTTCCGGCAACTACTTCGAACTCCTCGGGGTAGTTCCATGATGCGGCATTGACGACGACGTCGTATGTCGTGCCGCCCTTCAGAATGACAGGAAGTACAAGATAGTCGTCGGCAGGCGTCACGCCATCCTCGTTATAAAGATAGTAGGCACCGTTCCCGGCGCTCCACTTCCATGTGCAAGGTTCGGAGTCGCTTTCGTCCTCGTTGTTGTTGATGATGATGAAGTCCTCGTCCATTGCATCGCCCGACACGGAGAAATCAGCCTCGTAGGGAACCGTGACGGGAGTGGCTTCGGATGCTTCTACCCTGCGGGGCACGAAACTCCTGTGCCTCATCGGAGTTCGTCTGTCGACTTTCTTCGAATTGAGCACCTTCTTGTTGCTGTTGACACCCATTACTGCTGTCTGCTTCTGATTTTTACTGAGCGCTTTCAGCTCCTGCGATGTCTGCTTTTTCTGAATGCCTTTTAGTTGCCCTGTCTTTCCAAGAGCCTTAACAGCAGACACAAGAGGTTTCCTAAAAGCCTGCTTGACATCTGTGGCTTGGGTAGACACTGCCATCAACATGGCGGCACACACCAAGATGAAAGTAATTCTTTTTCTCATACTGTTGTTTATTTTAATGTGAATAATACAATGCAAAATTAAATGATTTGCAATTCTTATATATTTATGTCAATCTGGCACAGGGCTTGCAATCTCATAGTTTATGCGGTCTGTGAAGAAAGGCTGTCGTACTTTTACCTGACGTTTATCATTCGTTTCTTACCGCCGATGATGTAGATGCCCGTCCGCGTGATGCGGTCGATGCGAGTGCCGTCGAGGGTGTAGATTGCTTCGTCGTTCGTTTCCCCGAAGGGCGTGTCTATGCCATCTGCATCGCGATAGACGGTCACGAGAACGGAGGCTTGTTTGTTCGAGCTGTCCGTTGCCTTGGCTGTGACGGTGGCTGTGCCCGCAGCAATGGCGGAAATCACACCGTCGCGAACCGTTGCAACGTTGGCATCGGAGGTCAGCCAGTTGAGTTGCTTTACCGTTGCCGTCTCAGGCAGGATGATGACGCTCAGCGTAGTGTCGGTTCCTGCTACCATATCAATATCTGTGGGACTGAGCTGGATGGACGAGACGTTCGTCTTGGCAAGAGCTACATCGTAATGCGCGTCATCGGGACGAGCCGTTACGCCATCGGCCGTGACGAGGCATTGGTCTTGTATGCTGATTGTGCCTCCAGTGAAGTCTGTATCGCCGACAAGCGTGAAGGTCAACGCCGTTCCGGTATTGGCAAGGAGGTTCTCGTTGCCTGCTGAATATATAATAATGTGTACACCATTATCTTTCGGAAGAACTTGTGCCACGTGGGATTCCGGGATGAGCTTTGTTCCGAAGACGATGCTTTCCTGCTGCACCGACAGGCCTTCCGACAGCACGATGTCGGCTTCGAGGGCTGTGACGGCGCGACTCATGTTGGCCCATACCGTCACCTTGCGCGTTCCGCCGGCTTTCACTGTGGCATTGCTGGCGAAAAGCGTGGCGGTCAGCGGAGTTTCGCTTTGCGGCGTACCGCCAGCGAGGCGACGGATAGTGACAATGTCTGCTACGTCGATGCTGCCGTCCAGGTTGGCATCGGCATTGACCAACTTGAAGCCTTCTGGCTCGTTGCCCGTCAGATAGGCTGCAAGCCACAGGGCATCATTCTCCTCAACGACACCATTGCCGTCGACGTCACCGGCAATGAAAGTGACGTTGTAGTATGTGCCGTCGTCGCCCTTCAGCACGATGCGATGCGTATTGTCGAGCACTGGATAGGCATCCTCTCCGATAGTCTGATACCAAACAGGATCCATCACTTTGCCCTGGTTGAGCTGATAGCACAGCTTGCCGCTGGTGACATCGTCGGAGCTAATGCGGGTGACTTGTGCACCGAAGTTACTGTAGCAATTCTGCACGTTGCCTCCGCCGCGATAGAAATCGTTGCGATAGTTGTAACCCTGGACGTTGCCGATGTTGTAGCAGTTCTGGATGACAGCATTCGTGCCGCTCCATCCGCAGATGGCCGCACTTTCGCTGCTTCCGGTGATGTTGCCCGTGTTGTAGCAATCAATGATGTGGAAGGTAGAGGTAGAGCCCTTGTTGCAACCGATGATGCCGGCGGCGTTCAATCCCGATGCGGTGACGGCGGCTTCGTTCCCGACGCGCGAGACGGTGATGTGTCCTACGCCACTCGAGCCTCCTATCAGGCCCACGTAGTTGCGTCCGCTGATGGTGCAGGAGCTTTCCAGGACGAGGTCCGAAATGATTGCACCTCCGCCTACAGCACCGAAGAGGCCGGTGAAGTCGCTGCCCGTGACGTGCAGGTTCTTGATGTGATGTCCCTGGCCGTCGAAGATACCGCGGAAGGTCTTCGAGCTATAGCCGATGGGAAGGAAGCTGTCGTTGTAGTCCTGCATGTCGAGGTCTGCCTCGAGATAGCCCTGGCTGTATTGTGCGCCTCCGCGAACGGCATTGCTGAACTCAATGAGTTGTTCGGGCGTGGAGATGTAATAGGTGGAGTCGGAATAGATGATGTCGCTATGGATGCCGAGATAATCGTCAATCCATTGCAGACGCGACGGGATGTAGTTGCGCAGGACGTCGACTTCCGCATCGAAGGAGCCAAGGGCTGTGACGTTCTGGTGCACGACGCTGTTGAGTATGGGCCAACGGATGAAGTTGAGCTGCTGCGAGGCATCAATCTCGCGTGCCATGCTGTCGACGTAGTTGGTGAGCGACTTCTCGTCGAGCACACCCTCTTTGCGGCTTTCCTTCCATATCTCCCCCAGAAGCTTGTCGGCAGAGTCGTCGCTGAGAAGGCGGTTGACGAATGCTCTCATGTTGCCGGCACAGCTTCCGCCGCGAAACGCCCAGTCGGTACGTCCGTTGACGGGATAGATGCGTGTGTCGTTGTCAAAGGCCAGGTCGAAGTCCCAGCAAGGCGACACATGGAACTGCGATTCCTCGCGGTCCTTGTACATGTAGGTGCTCCAGTATGTGTCCATGTTGCCCGAGAACTCGCCGATGATGAAGTGCTTGAGGAACGACTCGATGTCGAGGTACTTGCGGTAACCGTTCTCGGGGTCTGTGTAGTTGCTGGCAAAGACCGACGACTCCATCAGGTTGAAATAGCTTCGGATGTAGTTATGCTGCTGGGTCGTAATCTCGTCGTCGCCCGGATGTTTGATGGTGACAGGGTTGCCTCGGGTACTGTTAAACCAGCTTGACTCTTGGTTGGCGTAAGCATCTACCTCAACAAGATAGCCGCCTGTGACCCAAGGCTCTTCATTGTCCAACGTTCCCATTTCGGTGATGGGGACGCGATGCGGGTCGACGGATATCTGGTCGCAGAGCTGGTAACAGCCTTTGTATTCGCCGTTCATGATGACGTCCACGGGCTGGCACCAAGGCGTGTACAAAGCTCCGAGACGTTTGCTGACCTCGAAGGCCAGGCAGTTGCGCATCAGGGTCTTGTCGCCGTAGTTGTTGATGAGTGTCCATTTCTTAGCCTTGGCGGGACTTTCTTGGGGTGAGTCCTTCAGCATGTGATGGCTCTTGCCGTCGGCAAACTTGATGCGCCACGGCTTCTTGGGGAAGCCCCACGAGGCATTGCCGCGGCCACGTGTCGTGATGGGATATTCCTGTATGCGTGTGCCTCCGTCGTAGGTGATGGTGATGTTCGAGGGCATCTCGTTCACTTTGTCCCTCGGGTCGTAGCCCGCATAGGTGTGGATGCTGACAGTAGGCAGGTTCGTCACCTGATACCAAACGGAATCCTTGCCCTCGCCTTCGTAGCCGTAGAACTCAAGCTCGGCAATGTTGCAACGTACGTCGCTCGGACCTACATAGCGGACGTAGCGGAAGCCGCGGGTGACGGGGACATCGGCATAGTCCATCACTCGGGCTGTTCCTCCCTTGGGAATGAGATACAGAGGTACGGCATCGAGGAAGTCGGGGCTGTTGCTGCCTTCGAAGAGTCCCAGCTGGACACGGGTAGGCTGAGACACGCGTGGACTCCAGCCGACCTTCGTTATGACATGGGCCGTACCCAAATCGAGGCCCACCCAGGTGCGGGAGCGGTCCATAGAGGCATAGAAGGTGTCGTAATCGCCGTCGAAAGCATGGGCGGGTGTGTTGACGGTCGTGCTCGATCGGTTTGTACTATAGTCAATGTTGGGCGAGCCGATGGGCGTGCCTGTGAGCTTCTGAGGGTCAGGAGTATTCTGGGCTTGGCTGTTAAGAGTTGTCAGCAAGGACAGGAAAAGAACAGAAAGTTGCAATGTCCAACGCATTGGATATTTGTTTATGTAGTGCATGTGTTTTTCTTAATTCAGCCTACAAAGTTAGGCATAATCTTTCACTTTGGCAAGATTTAAGCAACTTATTTAACTAAATTGTAACAAAAGACGTTATTTGTTTGTCGTAAAGTATTTGTATAAAACCAGAAATGATTAACTTTGCAGAGGGATTTCCCCGATATTAGTTATTTCTGAAGAATGAACATCACGAAACGCCTGTTTGCAGTCCTCCTTTGTTTCCTCCCAATTGGCGGTTCCCGCTGGGGATTGTTCTTGCCCGCACAAGCCCAGGGCGACCTGACCCGCGAAGTGGCTGCCGATACGCTCCGATGGCCCAAGCCGCAGCCCGAAGCAGAGTGGAAGCTGGAGTACCTGCCGCATAACAATGCCAACCACAACGTCTATGTCTACAAAGACAAGCTCTACGACGGACTCTTCACCCGCACCCTCGGCTGGAACGGGGGCGACGGCGTGCAGACCACAGCCCTGCCCGGCGGCTATGTCTTCTGGAGCTTCAACGACAGCTTCTACGGAAAAGCTACAGGAGGCACTACGCGCATCCGGCAGTCGTGCAACTTCCCGCGGAACAGCATCATGGTGCAGACACCCGGCGACGACGGACTGCCCGGCACGAAGACCAGCAACTTCAAGTGGCTTGCCGACTGGGTGCAACGCAGCAACTCGTCGGGAAGCGGCTACTATCATTGCCGTACACACATCCGTCACCCCAAGGGAGAAAAGACGGACGCACAGATTAAGAAAGGCGAGATTGACCAGACATATCTCTATTGGGCTGGCGACGGCACAGTGGTCGACGGGCAGCTGCAAGTCCTTTGGGCTGGCGTCTACAACGGTACGGAGAACCTGATGCAGAGCGACAACCGCGCCCTTGCCATCTATTCGCTCGATGGGGAACCCGGCGATGCCACCTACCTCAAGCTCATCAGCGTGGACCACAACTTCTTCGAAAAAGACCCTATCGGCTACGGCGGCACGCTCTGGGAGGACGAGGACGGACACACCTATCTCTACGCCTGCCATCAGTTCAAGAAGAACGAGGGTGATGTTCTCAACACGTCATCGCCCGTCGTGGCCCGTTCGCAGACACACGACCTCCGCTCACCCTGGGAATACTACGTGGCCGATGCCAGCGGCACATTCAATTGGCAAAGCACCTACCCTACCCCCGAGGAAGTGAACCGCTCGGCCATCAGTTCGCGAAGCGTCTCTACCGCATGGGTCTTCAAGGACGGCGACTGGTACTACATGACGGCTCAGGGCTTCCCCTTTGGAAAGCAGCTCTACATCATGCGAAGCCGCAATCCGTGGGGGCCTTTCGAAGAGTGCCACCAGCTCTGGACAATGCCGTATGTGCTCGACAAAGTCGGCACGCGCACCTATCAGCACTTCTACATGCCACATCTGCACCAGACGCTCTCCCGTGAGGGCGAACTGGTCTTCTCCACCAACACCGACTGCAAGGATTGGGCCGACAACTTCAACGCGAAGGGCTCGGCCGACTTCTACCGTCCCTACTTCTTCCGCGTCTACAACTGGAAGGCTGTGTTCGAATAACAGAAAACATCTAATCGGTTAGAAAATGAAGAAAGCCTCTTATTGTCTCGTTATATTACTGTCTGCATTTCTGACGGCTTCATGCTACAAGCTCATCTCCACCTTTGCGCCAAGAGAAGTGGAGCCGGGACAGACCTTCGAAGTCAGCTTCACCGTAGTGGACGACGGCTCTGCCACACAGAACTTCGTGACCGACTGGAGCTATGCCGGCATACGTCTGCCCAAGGGCTGGACCGCCACCGTGCCGCAAGGCGCCCACCGGCAGTATGCCGAGGACTGGGTGTACTACAGCGACGGCTCGCCAGTGAACAGCGCTCACGACATGGAGCCTTGCGACAAGCTCGCGCAGTTCTACAACTCTGCATGCCCACGCACGGGCTACACCTGGGCGGGCTTCAAGAGCGTCTGTAAGATTCCCAAGAACATATCGGCATGTTGGCGCAACGGCTGCGACAGCATTCGCATCACCTTCCTCGTCACAGTACCCGAGGATGCCAAGCCCGGGCGTTACCAGATTGACTTCATGGGCGGCGACGAAGAGGACGATGCAGGCATCGACAAGTACGCCAACTACACGGCAGCCAAGGATTCGCGCCTCTTCCACGTAGGCACAGCCGCAGGCAGCTACGTCTCAAACCGCAACGCATCCCTTACCCGGACCATCATCGTCAACGAAGCCACAGGACTTGCCTCTACGCCCGTCGACGAAGGCGAAACAGCCACCTACGACCTCAGCGGCCGTCCCGCCACAAAGCATCACAATGGCATCGTCGTAAAAAGGGGAAAGAAACTAATTTACAACAAATAAATCAGATTTGCTAAAGTACTGCTTCTGACATACCTTTCCCAATCGTTGACTTCGTCGACCTAACAGTTGACTTCGTCGAGCTAAAGCTTCCCACGTACTGAACCCACCGTTGACTTCGTTGACCTAACGGTTGACTTCGTCGAGCTAAAGCTTCCCACGTACTGAACCCAACGTTCCCACGTACAGAACCCAATGTTCTCACGTGCCGGGAACGATACCTCTCTCAACTCGTCAACTTGTCAACTCGTTAACTTGTCAACTTGTTAACTTGTCTACTCGTTAACTTGTCTACTCGTCAACTTGTTAACTCGTCAACTTGTTAACTTGTCTACTCGTCAACTTGTTAACTTGTCAACTCGTTAACTTGTCAACTTTATCTGTTCCATCTGTCATACCATCTGCCATGTCGTAACATGTTTGTATGCAGCCGACTACATATCCTATGACAGATTTGCAGATTATTTTGCAAAAACTCTATGTTGCATCAGAAGTCGTAGAACATCTCATAGACAGCTTCAAGCTGTGGGTACATCCAGCGGGCGAGGCGCTCGCCGCCGGCGGCATTCAGGTGCAGGCCGTCCTTGAAGAAGACACGGTTCTCGGCACCTATCTCCGTCATGGGGCTCAGGCCGGAATAGCTGTAGGCATCGAGCACGATGAAGGAATAGTAGGCTGCCACTTCGCGAATGGCTTCCACATATTCGCGGAAGGTCTTGCCGGTCGTGGCATTGACGCCTTCGGTGAACGACTTGTCGGAGTTGAAGACGTACTCCGGCGTGTCAATCTCTGTACCGTGATGGATGGGAAGCATGATGACAACAGGAATCTTCGGGAAGCGGTCGTGCAGACCTTTGAAGAGTCGGTGCAGTCCGGCATAGAAGGGTATACTTGCCCACCTTAGGCCCGTCGGTGAAAACTCCGAACTCAGCTGTACTGCTGTGCCCTCAAAGCGGGACACAGCAGAATGAAAGCTAATAATGTTAGTGAGCGACTTTTCATTTTCTCATTTTTTCATTCTTTCATTTCTTCACCAAAGTGGCGTCGTCGATGAGTATGTCCTGAGAAACGGAATAGCTGCTGTTCTTAGGATTCATGACAAGAAGGCAGAGCTTTGTGGCTGTCGTCAGCTCAAAGTCATAGGAAACAAGTGTCCAACCGTTGTTGTTGATGTCGACGTATGTCTTTGCATACTGATAGGAATCTGTTATCGAGCCGTCGTCGTTCACATGTACGTAGCCGCCTTTCGTCTGGCACTTGTCGGCTGTCGTGCACTTTGCATAGAAGGAGAAGGTGTAGCTGCCTGCTGCGAGCGTTATCTCCTGAGTGGCAAGGCGCTTGTTCTGTGTGCCGGGTGCCAAGACCTTGCAGGCGAAGCTGCCGCTGTGTGCATCGCTGCTCTTGCTCAGAGTGGCACTGCTTGCGCTGCTGGCAGACTTCCAGCCTGTAGGTTCGGAGTCGCTGACCCAAGTCTCGAAGCCGCCGTTGACAAGGTCGCTGACGGTGTCGCCGCCAGGACCGGGAGTGGGATCTTCACCCTGACCGCCGTCGCCTTCTTCGAGAATCACCACGTCGGCGTTCTTAATCTCAGGCGTAACGGCACCATTCTTGACATACTTCATCAGCTGACCGGTAATCTTTACCTTCGAGCCAACTTTGAACTCCGATACGCCAGCGGGAAGGTTTGCCCAGTAAGCTTCGAAGACACGACCGCCATCCTTCGTGTCGGCCATCCAGAAGGACTGCTGATCCCTGCTGACTGAACCGAGAACCTCAGTGATGTAACCTGTGACGCTGTAGGTATCGGTGGAAACGCCGCCATCGGCCAAGGCGTTTGTCAGCTCGACAGCCTGTGCGCATGTTACTTCTGTACCTTCGGGAGTGATGACAGGCTCGTTGTCGCCATCCTCAAGGATTACAACGTCGGCATTCTTAATCTCAGGCGTAACGGCACCATTCTTGACATACTTCATCAGCTGACCGGTAATCTTCACCTTCATGCCTGCCTTGAACTCCGACACGCCTTCGGGAAGGTTTGCCCAGTAGGCTTCGAAGACACGGCCGCCATCCTTCGTGTCGGCCATCCAGAAAGTCTGCTGGTCCCTGCTGACCGAACCGATAACCTCTGTGATGTAACCTGTGACGGTATAGGTCTCTGTTGAGATACCGCCATCGGCCAAGGCGTTTGTCAGCTCGACAGCCTGTGCGCAAGTAACGTCTGTACCTTCGGGAGTGATGACAGGCTCGCCAGCGCCATCCTCAAGGATTACAACGTCGGCATTCTTTACCTCGGGGGTAACGACACCACTGTTATTGACATACTTCATCAGCTGACCGGTAATCTTCACCTTCATGCCGGCCTTGAACTCCGACACGCCTTCGGGAAGGTTTGCCCAGTAAGCTTCGAAGACACGGCCGCCATCCTTCGTGTCGGCCATCCAGAAAGTCTGCTGGTCCCTGCTGACCGAACCGATAACCTCCGTGATGTAACCAGTGATAGTGTAGGACTCTGTAGAAACGCCGCCATCGGCCAAGGCGTTTGTCAGCTCAACAGCCTGTGCGCAAGTGATGACCTTACCCTCCTCTTGAGAGTCGCCGCTATCGGCAGAGTTGATGGAGACAACGTATGCAGCTCCCTTGCCTACGGTCTCGGGCGTATTGCCTTTGTAGTTGACCACCTTACCGCAGACAACAACCTCGTCGCCCACCTTGATGTCGTCGACAGCCGTAAACTTCTTCTTGCCCGGGCCATAGACCTGGAAGGCAGTGAAGACGGTGGAGTTGTTGCCCTCGTCTACCATCTCGAAGGTATGGTTGCCGTACTGCTTGATGGTAGCTTCGTCGGTCTTCACATTGATGACCTTACCCTTGATGTAGTACTCTTCGGTCGATTCCACACCAGCCTCCATGTCCTTTATTTTAGCGACGATGGCAGCCACGTTGTAGGGAGAAGCCAGAGTGCCTTCGCCCGCAGGCTCGATGGTTGTACCGGAGTTACCTTCTGTCTCGCTCTTCGAGTTGGGCAAGGTGTAAGGTGCGGGAACGTCAGCACAGCTGCTGACGAACAATGCTGTCAGCAACATGAGTGCAAGTGTCTTAAAAGTCTTTTTCATAATGATGTATGTGTTCTATTTGTTTTTATTTGCAGTTAACTAAATAAAGATTACTTCACCCAGGTGAGGTCGGTTTGTGTGCGTGCCAGTATCTGCCATGTGTCGCGGTAGATGGTGGCAATGCCGTAGAAGTCCACGGGACCGCTGGGAATGGCAACACCCTTGAAGTCGGCATAGGTGCTGGTGCGAAGTACGCACTTGCTGCCAGCATTGCCGCCAGTCACATCGCGATTGGCGCAATTGCTGGTGAGGTTGACTGTCCCGTCGTCGGGAGCCAGTATCTGTGTGCCTCCGCCTTTGATGATTACGCCCTTGAGCCTGACGACCCTGCCGCTCTGCTGGGCCATCGTCTTGTTGGGGTCGAAGTCGATTGTGTCCACCTTTATCGTCTCATAGGCAGAAGCCTCTTCCGTACCGTCCATGATGAGGCGGACATGCTGTTTCCAGACACTGAGGTCCATGCGGCCCATGCTTCCGTTGTAGAGACCGCCTATCTGTGCTTGCGCCCCGTAGCCGCCGATGTAAAGGTCCTTGAGGCTGACGAGAAGCTTTTGTCCTATGGGCATGAGGGCACCCTGGTCGGAGCCGTTGATGCCGATGACGATGCCGCCCGTCTCGTCCTGCACGGTAATCTGTTTGTAGATGTTACCGCCGAAGTCGTTGCCTGTCACTACGCAGCGCAGCCACAGGTCGTCCGTAATCAGCGAATAGCTGCTGTTGGAAATGACCGAAGCATACTTGCTCTGCAACTGAGCGATGGTTGTCGTTGTGCCGGCCACAAGTGTATTGTTGCCGTAGGGAGGCTCTGTGGCAAGGCCTTCCGGAGTTTCCCAGTCTCTGTCCTGACAAGAAGTCACGGCAAGAGCACCTGCCAGCAGTGCTATGATAATCGTATGTCTTTTCATCGTCGTATATATAATTATAATAATGTATTGGAGGGGGGAAAAATTAGAATCTGTAGTTCACGTTGAGCATAAAGTTGAATCCCTGTGTATAGAACTTCTTGGGGTTCTTTTCGAAGTTGTAGGTGCGTTTGGTCGTCGTGGCCGTATTGTCCGTTTCCGTTACGCTGTAGTTGCTTCGGCTCTGCTCGTAGCCGCCAGTCGTGATGTTGCGGCGGTTGGTAAGGTTGCAAAGCTGCAGGTTGACGCTGAGCGGATGGTGACAAACGTTGAACTGACGTCCGATGCTTGCGTCGAGCATGAAGCCGCCGTTGCCCTTTGCCTGTTCAGGCACGTCGTACTCTCCGGCATGGTAGCGTCCGGCATTCTGCAGGTTCTTCTCGTAGCGCATGTTGGTGCTGTAGGAGAGGTAGATGCGGTCATAGTAATTACCGGTCAGGCCGAGATACCAGCGTTTGATGCGGTAGTTGAGGCCGAGGCTTGCGGCAGCCAGAGGTGTTCCGCTCTCGCGCATGCCTTTGTTGTGGCAGAGTTCCTGCATCACTTCGCCGGTGCTGCTGCTCATCCAGTAAACATCGGTGTTGCTGGCATACCTTGCTTCGCCGTATGTGCCGAGGGCCGTCAGGTCGAGGCTGCTGGTGAGCTTAATCCTCGCACCAAGTTCCACGCCGTAGTACTCCTTGTCCACTCCGCTCAGGCTGTTGTAGGAGAAGCTGTTGATGTCGTCGTTGTAGTACTGCTGCCATTCGTTGCCGTCGTAGGTACGGTAGTAGTAGCCGCTCAGGTTGAGGCGCAGCCATTTGTTGTTGATGGCATAGCCGAGTTCGCCGCTGACGACCTTTTCGTTATGGAGATTCTGGACGAAGTCGTTGTTCTTCTCGGGGCAGATGAAGGAAACGGCAGCTCCGGGAGCCTTCAGTTCATAGCCCACGCCGTATGTAATGGCGTGTCCCTTGCCGAGGTTGAGCGTAGAGCCCAGCTTGACACCACCGTCCAGGAAGTGTGCCTTTTCGCTCTTGCCGTAGCTGTTGTCCTGGAAGAGACCGTTGCGCATGAAGCCTTCGCGCCACATGCGGCGACCTCCCATCTTGGCTGCGATGAAGTGATGTGCAATGCCTCGTTCAACCGAGAGGCTTGTCCACAGCTTGATGTCCTGGTTCCAAAGGTCGTAGTCGTAGTTGTAGCGGTCGCCCTCGATGATGCGCTGGTAGCCGTGGTTCACGTCGTACATGGCTTCGGGCGATGTCTGCAGGTAGTCGCCCACGAGGTAGGTGTTTGTGTTGTGGAAGTTCTTTGCGCCCAGCAGATCCTCTACGGTCAAGTAGTGCGAACCTCTGTTGCTGAGCAGCTGAAGGCCGACGCTCCACTTCATTCCGTCCCTGAACTTCCAGTCGTAGGTGCTGGAGAGATTCGTCATCAGGTGGTTGTTGTGGCGTGCTTCAATCCAGTAGATAGCGTCGGCACCAATCTTGTTGAGCTGTGTGTTGGCAAAGTAGAGTTCGTCGAAGTTAATCTGACGGTAGCTCTCGTCCTGCCAATTCTCGAAGCTTGTCTGGAAGGCATCGGCATCGTAACTGAGTTCATGCCCCTCGTCGCCGCCCCATACATTATAATTATATGAAGGGAATCGCTTCCAGTAGTCGGGATGCGGGTTCGTGCCGTTGTAGTTGAGCTTTGTGGTCTTATAGTTAGCCACCTTGACGAATGCACTTGTGGTGAGCTTCATGTCTTCGTTGATGTTGAAGTCCCATGTGGCAAGTACGCTCGGCTCGAAGGTATTGACCACTCGGCTGGCACGCTTCTTGCCGCCCTGATAGCCCCAATAGGGGTTGTAGGTGTAGTCGTTGGCAAGCCAGTTGGCTTCGTCGGTGCTGGCACCGGCTGTCGCACGCTCGGTCGGGTTGCCCCAGGTAGCGATGTTCAGCGAATGCTTTTCATTGAACACCTTCTGCACAGCCATGAAGTAGGAGAAGCTGTTGTAGAAGGTTCCCTTGATAGCTGCCGTCTTCATGTTTGCCCAGCGGTAGCCGACGGTGCCGAAGAAAGCCCATCCGTCCTTGCTAAGGCCAGTGCCATAGGTGTACATGCCGCGCAGGGTCCAGTTGCGGTTGGCGCCCGTGAGGGTCACCTTGTGTCCCGCAGGCATCTGGCTGGCTCGCAGGTTGTAGTTGGTGCTGCCGCCCAGTCCGCTGAAGGAGAAGTTGTTTCCCTCGAAGGTGCCGACGTCGTCCTTGTTTCGTACGGCATCGTTCATGCCGCCAATCGTCGAGTAGGTGAAGCGTCCGTTCTCGGGATTGTTGACCTGCACGCCGTTCATGTAGATGTCGTTGAAGCGGTTGTCCAAGGCACGATACTTGAACCACACCCCGCTCCACGCCCAACCGATCTGGCTGGTGTAGACGTTGTTGCTTGAATTGATATGAATGACATCCGACGTCATGTCGTCGTTTTCGCCAAGCTGCGACTCGGTGAGTGTGAAACTGCTTTCCTCAAGCAGCATTTCATTCTCCGAGGTGCTCAGCGTGTCCGCGTCCACCGTATCGAGGGTGCGGGCGTGGGTCAATGGTGCTGCAGTAAGTGCCAGCACCAGTAGCTGAAGTTTAATTTTCATGTACTTTAACAGTTTTTTTGTTATTTTGTGCACAAATTTATAAAAAAACATGCTATCTGAGGCAACTAACAGGACTTTTTTTTGGTTAATAGCACTTTCTTTCTAAAATTGTATTAACTTTGCATAGCGAATGAACAAAACTAAAACAAAACAAAGGGACAATACATATTTTATAATAATGAGACATACAATCATTGCACTTGCAGTCCTTCTGCTAAGCGCGGCATGTATTGATGCGCAGAACCGCAAGCTCAGCGTTCATGCCGTCTGCTTCTATAATCTGGAAAACTTGTTCGACACGAATCACGACGAGCACAAGAACGACTACGACTTCCTGCCCGACGGTTCATACCATTGGGACGAGAACAAGTACACCAACAAACTGAACAACATGGCTCGCGTGCTCTGCGACCTGGGAACCGACAAGCTGCCGTACGGGGCAAGCATCATCGGCGTAAGCGAAGTGGAGAACGACCATGCGCTGGACGACCTCATGGCCGTTCCGTGCATGAAGGAGCGCGGGTACAAGTACGTCCACATTGAAGGTCCCGACAAGCGCGGCGTGGACTGTGCACTCATCTACAATCCCAAGGCATTCCACGTGACGAAGACGTTCCACAAGCTGTATGTCTACGAGAACGGCGACACGACGCACGCCACACGTCCCTTCCTCTGCGTGCAGGGCAAGCTGGCAGGCGACAACCTGACCGTCATCGTGTGTCACTGGCCGAGCCGTGGCGTAGAGGGCACATTCCGCGATGCAGGCGGACGTCAGGTCCGTGCCCTCACCGACAGCATCCGGCAGGCCGACCCCTCGCAGCACATCATGGTGATGGGCGACATGAACGACGACCCCGACAACACCTCGATGGCAAAGTACCTGGGGGCACGCCGCAAGATGAAGGACGTGGGCGAAGGCGACTTCTTCAACCCCTGGTGGGAAATCCTCAGAGGTAAGGGACAGGGTACGCTTTCCTATCAGGGCGGGTGGAACCTCTTCGACCAGATTGTCCTTTCGCACAACATGCTCGACCTGAAAGGCAAGAAGGAATACAAGGAACTCACGCTCTACGGCTACCACATCTTCAAGCGCGACTACCTGCTCCAGCAGGAAGGCAAGTACAAAGGCACGCCCAAGCGCACCCATTCAGGCGGCATCTGGCTCAACGGCTTCAGCGACCACCTGCCTACGGTGACGTATCTGGTGAAGGAGACCCACTAACCCTTTTAGGGGGAACGCCTTGCTTGTAAAGCAGACATGGCAAAGTCTAAAGAGAAAGAACATTTTTCTCTTTTCACTTTCATTTTTCGCGTATTATTCGTACCTTTGCGCCCGCAATTAGAAAGGAACATACAGAAGAATCATAAAATACTAAATTCTTTAAAACATTAAATTCCATGACAAGTTACAAAGAACTCGGCCTGGTGAACACCCGCGAGATGTTCAAAAAGGCAGTGGCTGGCGGCTATGCCATCCCCGCATTCAACTTCAACACACTCGAGCAGATGCAGGCTATCGTGCAGGCTGCAGTAGAAACAAAGTCTCCCGTCATCATGCAGGTCAGCAAGGGTGCACGCAACTATGCTAACGGCACCATCCTGCGCTACATGGCACAGGGTGCTGTGGAGTATGCCAAGGAGCTCGGCTGCGAGAACCCGCAGATTGTCCTCCACCTCGACCACGGCGACAGCTTCGAACTCTGCAAGGACTGCATCGACAACGGTTTCTCCAGCGTCATGTTCGACGGCAGCGCTCTTCCCTACGAAGAGAACATCCGCATCACGAAGCAGGTGGTAGAGTATGCTCACGCTCACGACGTTACCGTAGAGGCTGAGCTGGGTGTGCTGGCAGGCGTTGAGGATGAGGTACAGGCCGAAGAGAGCCACTACACGAAGCCCGAGGAGGTTATCGACTTCGCTACCCGCAGCGGTTGCGACAGCCTCGCTATCTCCATCGGCACAAGCCACGGCGCATACAAGTTCACTCCCGAGCAGTGCACACGCGACCCGAAGACGGGCAAGCTCGTTCCTCCCCCATTGGCATTCGACATCCTGCACGAGATTGAGAAGAAGCTCCCCGGCTTCCCCATTGTTCTCCACGGCTCAAGCTCCGTTCCTCAGGACGAGGTTGACACCATCAACGCTCACGGCGGCAAGCTGCCCGATGCAGTCGGCATCCCCGAAGAGCAGCTCCGCGAGGCCAGCAAGAGCGCTGTCTGCAAGATCAACATCGACAGCGACAGCCGTCTGGCTATGACAGCTGCCATCCGCAAGCACTTCGACGAGAAGCCCGGCGACTTCGATCCCCGTCAGTACCTGAAGCCTGCTCGCGAGAACATGAAGAAGATGTACATCCACAAGATTGTGGAAGTGCTCGGAAGCAACGACAAGCTGTAAATCTCGACGAAGTCAAGATTAATACAGCTCAGCAATGAGCTGTAAATCTCGACGAAGTCAAGATTGACACAGCTCAGCATTGAGCTGTAAATCTCGACCTAGGGATATCTACCCCGAAACGTTAAACGCCGTTCGTCTCTCTGTGAGGCGAACGGCTTTTTGTTTAGCCGTGCGGTCAATCTTTGCGTAAGGAAAAAGGAAACACTCCGCGGGGCAAGACAAAACACTCCGCGAGGCAAGACGAAGCACTCCGCGGTGTGTTGATTGAATTGTCATGAATGTTCAATTGAATGTTCATGACAGTTCAATTGAATCATCATGACAGTTCAATGAAGACTCCGTTGCTTGTTTGAGATTTGCACGTTTTGACACGACATCTTCGGCGGGGAGAAACAGGGGGCAAACTGTGGGGTCTCAGAAAGGACTGCTCTTCATTCATCCCGCTTTTCTGCGATGCGTGGGTGTGCTTTCCACATCTTTCAATATTTATTAACGCGGACTTGCATTGCGGATAGGAAAAAAAGTCGTATCTTTGCGCACTGATAGTGCGCAGACGGCTACGGCTGGAGCTGTGCCTACGACGTAAGCAAATGAAGATAATCAAGAAGCTCGACATATACATCATCAAGGGTTTCCTGCAGCTTTTTGCGGGCACGTTCTTCATTTGCCTGTTCATCTTCGTCTTGCAGTTCCTGTGGATGTGGATGAACAACCTCATCGGCAAGGGCTTGACGATTGACCTGCTGGGCAAGTTCTTCTGGTACAGCAGCCTGACGCTCATTCCCATGTCGATGCCCTTGGCAGTCCTGCTGGCCAGCCTTATCTCGTTCGGCAACCTGGGCGAGCGCTTCGAGCTGCTCAGCATGAAGGCTGCCGGCATACCGCTCATCCGCATCCTCATGCCGCTCATCCTGGTGGCTGGCATCATCAGCGGCAGCAGTTTCTACTTCCAGAACGAGGTGAGCCCCTATGCCACGCGCGAACTGTCGCGTCTGGGCTGGAGCATGAGGCAAAAGAGCCCCGAGCTGGAAATACCGGAAGGCATCTTCTACAGCGAGATTCCGGGCTACAATCTCTTCGTGGAGCACAAGGACCCCGAGACGGGAATGCTCTACGGCGTGATGATTTACACGAACTCGGGCGGCTACAACGACATTCAGATAGTGCTGGCCGACAGCGGACGCATGCAGAGCACAGCCGACAAGATGTACCTGAAGCTCACGCTCTGGGGCGGCGAACGCTTCCGCAACATGGACGCCCAGCAGGGCTCCATGCTGCGTGCCAACGTGCCCTACATGCGCGAGTCGTTCGTCAAGGAGATCGACATGATTCCCTTCGACGCCAACTTCAACCTGATGGATGCCGACCTTTTCTCGCATAATGCACAGACAAAGGACATGCACGAGATACAGCACAGCATTGACTCCATGAGCCACATGATAGACAGCGCGCGCCATGCCATCTACGACAATATCCAGCAATGGCACATGCGCAAGTCCATACCGGCAGGGCGGCCGGATTCGCTCAGCATCGTCAAGGAGGCGGAACAGATACAAGCCTTCGACTCCATCTACATGGCGATGCCGGACGACCAGCGCTTCAAGTCGTGGCGGACAGCGTTGACGCGAGCCGAAACGATGGAGTCCGAGAGCCAGTTCCGCGCCTTGGAGACTACCGACAGGAACCTGAACCTGCGCAAGCACCGCATCGAGTGGTACAAGAAGTTCACGCTGAGCCTGGCCTGCCTGCTCTTCTTCTTCATCGGAGCACCGCTCGGCGCCATCATCCGCAAAGGCGGTCTGGGCGTCCCGGTCGTAGTAAGCGTCATCATCTTCATCTTCTATTACATCATCAACCAGGCAGGCGAGAACAACGCAAAGACCGATGTCTGGACCGTAGAAAGCGGCACTTGGCTCAGCACCATCGTGTTGCTCTCGACAGGTATCTTCCTGACGCACAAGGCCAACTCGGACAGCGTAGTGTTCAACATCGAGGGCTACCGCAACTTCTTCATGCGTCTGCTCGGCCTGCGTGCCAGCAGAAAGCTAAACCGCAAGGAGGTCATCATCGACGACCCCGACTATGCTACCCTGCCCCAACGCCTGGGCGAACTGTCGGAATACTGCGCGGAATGCCGCCGGACGATGCACCTGCGCCGCATCCCCAACTACGTCGACATCTTCTTCCGGCCCGGTCAGGACATGCGGGCAGCGCAGCTCAGCGACCGTCTGGAGGCTTTCATCGAAGAGCTCCACAACAGCCGCGACAACGTGATACTCATGTACATCAACGACTATCCCGTCATCGACCCGAGCGCACACACACGCCCCTTCAAGAGCAAGCGCCTGAACATGGCCGTCGGACTCTTCCTGCCGCTGGGCCTCTTCTTCTTCCTGCGCATCTGGCGCTTCAGGCTCCGTCTGCGGATAGACCTGCACAACATCGAGCGCATCAACAACCTCATCACCGAGCGAATCAGAAAAATCCATTCATAACAACGAAATAACAAAATAACGTCATAACAAAAAGACAATGAACAACGAACTCCAACTAAGCTCAATAGAAGAAGCCTTGGACGATTTCCGACAGGGCAAGTTCGTCATCGTGGTCGACGACGAGGACCGCGAGAACGAAGGCGACTTCATCACAGCAGCCGAGATGATAACCCCCGAAAAGGTCAACTTCATGCTCCGCAACGGGCGCGGCGTGCTCTGCGCACCCATCACCATGCAACGCGCCGCCGAGCTTGAGCTCGATCATCAGGTGCAAGACAACACCAGCATGCTCGGCACACCCTTCACCGTGACGGTCGACCTGCTGGAAGGCTGCACGACAGGCGTCAGCACACACGACCGCGCAGCAACCATCCGCGCCTTGGCCGACCCCACACGCAAGCCGTCGGACTTCGGTCGTCCGGGCCACATCAATCCTCTCTACGCACAGGACAAAGGCGTACTCCGCCGTGCAGGTCATACGGAAGCAGCCGTCGACCTGGCCCGTCTCTCCGGTCTCCAACCCGCTGCAGCCCTCATCGAGATTCTCAACGAGGACGGCACCATGGCACGCATGCCACAGCTCAAGGAGGTGGCACGCCAGCACGGACTGAAGATTATCAGCATCCGCGACCTCATCGCCTACCGCCTCCAGCAGGAATCGCTCGTGGAGCGGGGCGTGGAAGCAGACATGCCCACAGCCGACGGGCACTTCCACATCATCCCCTTCCGCCAGAAGAGCAACGGACTGGAGCACGTCGTCCTCTACAAAGGCGAGTGGCGCGAGGACGAGCCCGTGCTGGTGCGCATGCACTCCAGCTGCATGACGGGCGACATCTTCGGCAGCCAGCGTTGCGACTGCGGCGAGCAGCTCCACAAGTCGATGCGCATGATAGAGAAGGAAGGCAAAGGTCTCATCGTCTATCTCAGCCAGGAGGGACGCGGCATCGGACTGATGAACAAGATAGCTGCCTACCGCCTCCAGGAGCAGGGCGACGACACCGTCGATGCCAACATCCACCTCGGTTTCCGTCCCGACGAACGCGAATACGGTGTAGGCGCACAGATACTGAGGGCGATGGGCGTAGGCAAGCTGCGACTCATCACGAACAATCCCGTCAAACGCGTCGGGCTGGAAAGCTACGGCCTCACCATCGTGGAGAACGTCCCCATCGTAGTCGAGCCCAATGAATACAACCGCCGTTACCTCGAGACGAAGCGGACGCGTATGGGACACAAACTGTAAAGACACCCCTACCCCCTTTAGGGGGAGTTAATTTCGTAATAACGAAATAACGTTATAACGTCATGACGACAATACACCAAAACAACGAAATAACTAAAACAACATGGAAACATTATCAGAAAGATTGCAGAGACTTTCCCCCAGCGCAACGCTTGCCATGAGCCAGCGCAGCAGCGAGCTTAAAGCCGAAGGCGTAGACGTCATCAACATGAGCGTGGGCGAACCCGACTTCAACACGCCCGACCACATCAAGGCAGCCGCCATCAAGGCCGTAGAGGACAACTACAGCCGCTACAGCCCCGTGCCCGGCTATCCCGAACTGAAGAAGGCTATCGTGGCAAAGCTCAAGAACGAGAACGGACTGGACTACGCTCCGTCGCAGATTCTTTGCAGCAACGGTGCCAAGCAGAGCGTCTGCAACACCATCATGGCCCTCGTAAATGCCGGCGACGAAGTCATCATCCCGGCTCCCTACTGGGTGAGCTATCCGCAGATGGTCCTGCTGGCAGAAGGCACACCTGTCTTCGTGGAGGCAACCATCGAAAAGGACTTCAAGATTACGCCCGAGCAGCTTGAGGCTGCCATCACGCCCCGCACGCGTGCCCTCATCCTGTGCTCACCCAGCAATCCTACGGGCTCGGTCTACAGCAAGAAGGAGCTTGAGGCGCTGAAGGACGTGCTGCTCCGCCACGAGCGCGTCATCGTGATTGCCGACGAGATATATGAGCACATCAACTACATCGGCGAGCATGCAAGCATGGCACAGTTCCCCGACATCAAGGACCGCGTTGTCATCATCAACGGTGTCAGCAAGGCTTACGCCATGACGGGCTGGCGCATCGGTTTCATCGCAGCACCCGAATGGATTGTGAAGGGTTGCAACAAGCTGCAGGGACAGTACACCAGCGGCCCGTGCTCCGTGAGCCAGAAGGCAGCCGAGGCAGCGTTCTCCGGTCCGCAAGAGTGCGTCGAGGAGATGCGTCAGGCGTTCGAGCGCAGGAAGAACCTCATTGTCCGACTGGCAAAGGAGATACCCGGACTGGAGGTCAACGACCCTGAGGGCGCCTTCTACCTCTTCCCCAAGTGCAGCAGCTTCTTTGGCAAACGGGACGGAGACCGCGTCATCAACAACAGCACCGACCTGGCTATGTACCTGCTCGAAGTGGGACATGTGGCAACAGTGGGCGGTGATGCCTTCGGTTCTCCCGAGTGCTTCCGCATGAGCTACGCTACGAGCGACGAGAACATCACCGAGGCTCTGCGTCGCATCAAAGAGACGTTGGCAAGACTGAAATAAGGCGAAGTCCCCTCCCACGTGTTTGCACCCGTATGGATGAAAAGCGCTATCTGCAGAGTCTCATCAGCGAGGGCGAGCACCGGCAGCAGGACTTCAAGTACAAGGTGCAGGACGCTATGAAGCTCGCCAAGTCGGTGTCGGCCTTTGCCAACACCGACGGCGGGCGGCTCCTGATTGGTGTGCGCGACGACGGACACATGTCCGGTGTGCGCAGCGAAGAGGAGATCTACATGATGCACCAGGCTGCCTACCGCTACTGTCGCCCGGCACCGAGCATCAAGTTCGACACATTCCATGTGGACGGACGCACCATCGTGGTGGCTACCATCCCGCCTTCCGACAAGCGTCCGGTCATGGCTTTGGATGGCGACGGGAAGGCTTGTGCCTACATCCGCATTGCCGACGAGAACATTGTGGCTTCGCCTGTCCATCTGAGCATCTGGCGCGAACAGCAACGCCCCACGGGAACCGTGATGGCATTCACCGATACGGTTCGCAGTTTACTTGAAACTATCGGCAGTGACAGACTGAGTCTCAATCAGATTGTGCACCGTTCGCGCATTCCCCGCTACAAGGTCATCGGCCTCCTCGCCCGCCTTGTGCGCTTCCATGTCGCTGCGTGGGAATACCGCGACAGGCAGTTCCTCTTCAGCCTTTGTGCAAAGAATCAAGATGCGACATCATGAAGCGAATCTCGTCGTAAGTGACATCGGGCGGACAGAGGTTCTTGACGGCAGTCGTGTCGGCGGTTGGTCCGATGAGCCGAAACACTTTCAGGATGCCTTGCTGGTGCTCGGGCGAAACGAGGTCGTCGAACGAAACTTCCCCGGAGTCGACGTAGCGAATCAAGTGCCCGAGAATGGTGCCGATGGTCAGACCGCGCTCCTTGGCAATGTCTTCCGGCTTCTTGCCCTGCTTGTAGAGCGCGAGACTGACTTCCCACGTCTTGGGCTTCGGCTCCTTCTTCACTTTGGGTTTCGGCTGCCTCTGGCGTCGAGGCTTCAGGGAACGCTCGTCGATGGCGTCGAGCATCGACATTTGTTTCTCCTTCAGATAGTTGTTTACGGTGAATCCCAGCTCGGCGATGCGTACGAGAAGGTAGCGCTTGGACAGGAGCGTCTGCCGTTCGTCGGGCAGAAGGTTGCTGAGCCTGCGGGAAGCCTGCTTGTTGCCAGTCTCCACTTTGGCGGTGAGTTCGAGCGGTTCGGACAGGAGGCTGTCCAGCGTGTCGGCAAAGTATTCGGCACCACGCTTCACGCGCTCCAGGAAGTCCTCGCTGCGTAGCTCTGCGATGCTCATGGCCTGAATCATCTGCTGCCACTTTTGCGACACGTCGATGACCTTCTGCCGGAGGTCCGTAAGTGCCTGGGCATGCATGCGGTTCAAGGCGGAATGGCTGTGGTAGAAGAACTCTGCGAAGAGGCGCACCATCGACTCTTGGGCATAGAGCAACGGGCGGAAGTCGAAGAGTTGCAGCAGGAGGTGGCGCTCGTACTCCTGCTTCAGCATGGGCAGCTGCTCGATGCTTCGCCGTGCATCCGACTCCTGACGGGCGATGTAGGAGTCCACTCGGGCGTCGTTGATGATGGCGCGGGACTGCAAGGGTGCAGCGAGGGTCAGTCCCTCCAAGGTTCGGCAACGGCTCAGGGCCACGTACACTTGCCCGGGAGCGAACGACTGGTTGGCGTCGATGATGGCGCGGTCGAAGGTGAGGCCCTGGCTCTTGTGGATGGTGATGGCCCAGGCTAGACGGAGCGGCAGCTGCCGGAACGTGCCCTGCACCTCGGATTCTATCTCGTGCGTCTTCTCGTTGAGCGCATAGCGCGTGTTCTCCCACTCCAGCGGCTCCACGTCGATGGCTTCGTCGTCGCCTTCGCAGTAGACCGTCAGCATGTTCTGGCTGATGTCCTGCACGTGCCCGATGCGTCCGTTGTAGTAGCGGTGCTCGCTCGTCGGGTCGTTCTTGACGAACATCACCTGCGCGCCTTTCTTCAGGACGAGCACTTCGGCTGTGGGATAGGCATAGTCGGGAAACGTGCCGCTCACCTCGGCGTGGAAGCGGTAAGCCTCGCCCGGAAGCTTCTGCAGCTCCGTCTCGTTGTAGTTGTTTGCCAAGTTGTTGTGAGTGGTCAGACGTATGGCTCCGTCCTGTTTCGCCTTACCGGATGAAGCCGGACGGACGCCGGAATTGCCGTCCGAAGCGCCCTGCATCTGCGATTGCACACTTCGTGCGTTCAGCTTGTCCAAGGCCTCTTGCGAAGGATTCCCGCTGCGTACCTGGTTCAGGACCTCGATGAAGGAGGCATCCTGCTGGCGGTAGACTTGTTCGAGCTGAATGGTGACGTAGTCAATCTGCTGCAACGCCTTGGAGCCGAAGAAGTAAGGCGTAGAGTAGAAAGGCTTCAGCACCTGCTCGTCCTCCGGCGTAACAACGGGCGTGAGCTGCCCCAGGTCGCCAATCATCAGCAGCTGTACGCCGCCGAAGGGCTGGTAGTGGTCGCGGAAACGTCGCAGCACACTGTCGATAGCGTCGAGGAGGTCGGCCCGGACCATCGAGATCTCGTCGATGATGAGCAAGTCGATAGAGGCAATAATCTTGCGTTTCTCCCGCCCGAAGTCGAACTTGCTTTCCACCTTTGCCCCCGGCACGTAGGGCGAGAGCGGCAGTTGGAAGAACGAGTGAATCGTCACGCCACCGGCGTTGATGGCAGCCACACCCGTCGGGGCCACCACGATAGGCCGCTTGCGCGAACGTTCCACCACAGTCTTCAGGAAGGTCGTCTTGCCCGTCCCCGCCTTGCCTGTGAGGAAGATGCTCCGCCCCGTGTTCTCCACGAAGTCCCACGCCAAGCGCAGTTCCTTGTTTCGTTCCATAGCATAAGTCTTTTGCCTTCTATATAACTAACCTCTGCAAGGTGTTATAAAACGCCTCTGCTTTCGGTCAGCCGAAAAGTTTGCTGCAAAGGTACGAAAAATTCCGCGAATACACACACGATACCCGAAGAAATCCGCTCCGACGCAGATATAAATTCCGACCGAAGAACCATAAAACCCGTTCCGCCCCGACATATTTTTCTTCGCAGCACGTAACAAAACTTTTTCCAAGGCTTTGAAATATATTTCCAAACCACTAAAATATATTTCCAAGCCTTTGAAATAAATTTCCGAGGCACTGAAATAGTTTCTTCTCCTGCGCCTAAGAACTTGTGTCCACTTTTTCTTGTATTTGTTACCCAAATAATTTCCTTTTTTCTTTGCGCGTATTAAAGAAATCGCTAACTTTGCACCGCATTCTATAAAGAATGCAAACTTATTTGCTCAAATTCTCTGCCGAACTAGCACCTCACACGAGATATAATGAGCAAATCAAATACCTGTTGGAGTATACGCATTAGCGTAGACTTCTCCATAAGGTATTTAGGCTGTGCTAGGCCTGGCAGAGATATGGCGGGTCTGCGCTTTTCTTATGTCCGTAAGCGAGCGCTGGCTATTAAAAGGAAGAGGTATTAACCTTAAAGATAAAGAGATATGAAACAAAAACTATTACTCCTACTTGTAGCCTTGCTGCCAGTGGTAGCAAATGCCTACGATGCTAAGATTGACGGCATCTATTATTACTTCATCGAAGGGATATCGTACAACGAAGCATCAGTAACAAGTAGAACTACTACCAACAGTTACTCTGGTGATGTCGTTATTCCTGAATCTGTAAACTACAAAGACAAAACATATCATGTGACCAGCATCAACAGCAATGCATTTAATGGTTGCTACAGTCTGACCTCCGTCTCCATCCCTAATAGTTTGACCCAAATTGGCGCCAGAGCCTTCTATGACTGCAAAGGTCTGACATCCGTTACCATTGGGAATGGGGTGACCAGCATCGGCAGATTTGCCTTCAGTTACTGCACAGGTCTGACCTCTGTCACCATTGGGAATGGGGTGAAAAACATCGGCCAAGCTGCATTCTATGGTTGCAACGGCCTAATCACTATTGTTATCCCCGAGAGCGTGACGATCATCGATGACTATGCTTTCTATGGTTGTGGAAAACTTTGTTTTATAAAATTGGGAAAAGAAAGTCCTGTTGAAATTCATAATAGTACTTTCAGCAATCGTGCAAATGCAGTTCTACAAGTTCCAAAAGGATGTAAAACATCTTACGAAACTGCTTACTATTGGAAAGATTTCAAAAAGATTGTAGACTACATCGACAACGGAGACGTTAACATTGATGAACAAGTAAATGTGGTGGATGTTGTGGATATAGCCCGTTTTGTTGTAGGAAATCCTGCAGACACTTTTGTGGAGGTACTTGCAGACATTAACAAAGACGGCTCTGTGAGCATCGGCGATGCTGTGACTCTGGTGAATGATATTGCGGGCGACCCAGAACTTCGTGAAAGCATGGAATGCTCCTGGCAGCTATACAGCCGACGACATGCTGAGCCTGACGGAACATGGTGCTTGTCTATCGTTGAACCTCGACAACGAACGCAACTACACGGCCTTCCAGTTCGACCTCTGTGTGCCTGAAGATGCAGACGTGAACCAGATGATGCTGGAGCTGCACGCAAACAGGGACACCAGCTACTATATAATAAGGTGGCAGACGGACACTATCGTGTGGCCGCCCTGTCAACCAGTAACAATGCGTTCAACGGAAATGATGGGACGCTGCTGAACATTGCATTGACAGGAAGCGACAACAGCGAGGTGAACATCCGCAACATCCATTTCTTCGATGCCCAAGGCAAGGACTATCTCTTCGAGGACATAGGGAGTGCGATTGCAACTGGCATCAACAGCCCCACCGCCGCCCCCTATGAAGGAGAGATATTTGACCTGCAAGGGCGGAAGCTTGAGAAGATGCAAAAGGGTGAGAATATCATAAGCGGAAGGAAGATAATGGTTAAATGATAAAAGTGTAGAGACATGAAAAAGTATATTCTTTCCATAATAGCAATGGCACTCAGCTTACTGGATGCTAATGCGCAGACAATCAGTGTTGAGAATGTGACACTGACTGCAGGCGAGACAAAGGAGGTCGGAATCAATCTCGACAATTACGAGAACGACATCGTATCTTTCCAGATGGACCTGACGCTGCCTGACGGAATTACGTTGAACAAGGCTGGCTGTGAACTGACTGAACGTTTCACCGACGAGAATCAGGAGCTGACTATCGGCAAGCAACCCAATGGTGACTATCGTTTGACGAGCACTTCGTTTGCCCTCAAACCCATCAGTGGCTATAGCGGCGAAATCATCAAGCTGTCGCTTACTGCAGCCAAAGATGCAAAGGGTGGTACGGCATCGTTGAAAAACGTCATTCTGGCTACGAATGCATCGCAGACACATACAGCAAAGGATATCACGTTTAGGGTAGATGTTTCATATACCTTGACCTACAAGGTGGATGGAGAGGTTTACAGGACCATGACGATTGTTTACGGAACTGCCATCACCCCAGAGGAAGAGCCGAGCAAGGAAGGCTATACCTTTAGCGGATGGAGCGAGATTCCCGAGACAATGCCAGCCAAGGATGTCATTGTAACCGGAACCTTCACCCTTAACCTTGCAACAGGAATCGAGCTTGACAAGGAAAGCCTCGTATTCAACAATACGGATTCTGTGAAGTTGAATGTGACACTTTCCCCAAACAACCTTATCAATAAGACCGTTATGTGGAACAGCACCAACACGGATGTTGCAACCGTGGATGAGAAAGGTGTGGTAAGGCCAATGGACAACGGAGAAGCGTACATCGTTGTTTGCACAACCGACGGCACGGAACTGAAGGACAGCTGCAAGGTGACGGTCGACTTCCGAGCTGCCACTCTCAGCCTCAGCAAAGAGAAGATGACAATAACGAAATTGAAGACCACGAAGCTCGCAGCAACCATCACTCCCGACAAGGCAAGCCAGGAGGTGACCTGGAGCAGCAGCGATACCAGTATTGTGACCGTCAACGATGAAGGGACAATAACTCCCCTGAGGAATGGTAAGGCTGCCATCACTGCCACTACGACAGACGGTACAGAACTGGAGGCATCCTGCATGGTGACAGTGAAAGTGCCGAGTCAGTTTGAGGTAACTGTCACACAAACGACCTTCCACGTCCAGACCCAAAGCGGAACGGCTGCAGCTAAGAACATCAAGGCAACGATAGACGGCGAAGAGTATGACCTGGGCGACGGAGAAAAGCTGACAGGACTTACTCCCGGCAAGACATACCATGTGAAGGTGACTGCGGATATTGGGAAGTACAACTGGACGGAAGAGACGGATGTGACAACGGCGGACATTGCCGTCAACTTCGACTATAAGACCTCTCCGACGACACTCGACATCAACGTCAGCTATGATGCAGGCGATGCCACAGTAACCAGTGCAAGCTTCAGCGCGGAAGAGGAGGTGAACTCGCTCAGTCTCTCCGGGCTCGAACCGGGGCAGACCTATGAATACACCTACTACATAACGACTGAAGAAGGTGGAGTAGCTACATATCCGGCTCAGTTCACGACGGACGCTCTGACGCTAAAGATTTCACAGACGAAAGTTGTGGCAAGAGGCGATGTGGTGGTTGTCGCCACCCCGAACATAACAGAGGAAGAAAACGTGAACGTTGGCTTCGAATGGAGGCGCTATGACTGGCCTGATGAGATAGAGAACAGAGCAGGCGGAGCATACATCTATGCCAGCACCATCGAAGGTTCCATAAAGAACCTGAATGCCGAGAAGTTCTGGAAGATACGCCCTTACTTCCGGTCGCAGGCTGGAAACAGATATTGGGGCGAATGGGTAACAATTGACCCGTCGGATGCTTCGTTCTTCGAGCCTTCGGTACACACCTACAACAGCATCAACGTCTCCGGCAACACTGCAGAGGTGAAGGGCTTCGTCATGCAAGGCTCTGATGATGTGGAACAACAGGGCTTCATGTATTGGAAGGACGAGCCGACCTCTGTCAAAAATGGAGCTAAGAGCATACCAGCAAATGCAAAGATAGTGATAGCCAATGGCAATATGATGGTGGCTTCGCTGGAAGGCCTCGACTATGAGACGGAGTACCACTATGTAGCATTCGTCACCACATCTGGAAACGAAACATTCTATGGCGAACAGCAGACTTTCAGAACAGGAGAGATTGACCCCGACGGCATCAAGGACATTAATCATTCACCATTGACCATTGACCATTGACCATTCCTGGTACGACCTGAGCGGACGTAAGCTTGGTGCTAAGCCTGCGATGCACGGGCTATACTTTGTGAACGGCAGAAAGGTTGTTCTCAAGTAGGATTGTACGGCACCATATTGTTATAAACGAGAAAGGCCGGGTTCCACGTTGAGGGATCTGGCCTTTGCCTTATGTAAAACTGATTTTGCTTTTTGAACAGGTTGGTTGCGGACAGACTTGCTGATTCCGTCCTGGCAGCCTTGATAAAGATTTTGAATTTATATATTTTGAATTTTGAATTAAAAGCCGTAACTTTGCATGCAAGTTAACGAAAGAAAGGAGTATCGGGAATGGGAAAGATTATCGTGGCCGGCATCGGACCGGGCGACGCGGCGGACATCACGCCTGCAGTGATGGAGGCTATGCAAGAGGCGGACGCTATCGTCGGATACAAATACTACTTCCAGTTTGTGAAGCATTGCCTGAAGGACGGCTGCACGTGCGTCGATACGGGCATGAAGAGGGAACGCGAGCGGGCGGAAGAGGCTTTCCGCCTGGCTGGAGAGGGAAAGACCGTCGTGGTCATCTCGAGCGGCGACGCGGGCATCTACGGCATGGCTCCGCTCATTTACGAGATGCGCGAGAAGCAAGGCGGACAGGTCGAGGTGGAGGTGCTGCCCGGCATCTCGGCCTTCCAGAAGGCGGCGGCGCTGCTGGGAGCTCCCCTTGGTCACGACCTATGCCTCATCTCACTCTCCGACCTGATGACGCCCTGGGAGGTGATAGAGCGACGAATCAGGGCGGCGGCCGCGGGCGACTTCGTGACGGCTGTCTACAACCCGAAGTCGAACGGACGCTACTGGCAGCTGTACCGCCTGCAGGAGCTGCTGCTGAAGTACCGTTCGCCGGAAACGCCCGTGGGCTATGTGCGCCAGGCTGGACGCGAGGAGCAGGAGGTGAAGACGGTGACGCTCTCCGAATTCGACCCGGAGGATGTGGACATGTTCACAGTCGTCATCATCGGCAATTCGCAGACGTATGTGTCGGATGGCAAGATGATTACGCCCAGAGGCTACTACGGCGAAGAGCCGACGGAAGCCGCGAAGGTGGGGCAGGACATCATGATACGGTCGTTCCGCACCATCGAGGGCGAGCTGCGCAGAAAAGACTGGCCGCTGGGCCACAAATGGGCGCTGCTGCATGCCATCCATACTACTGCCGATTTCGACATGGAACGCATTCTCCGCACAGACCCGCTGGCTGTGGAGACGCTCTACGAGATGGTGAGGGCCGGCAGGCTGAGAACCATTGTGACGGATGTGACGATGGTCGTGAGCGGCATCCGCAAAGGTGCTCTCGGGCGTCTGGGCGTCGAGGCGAAGTGCTACCTGGGCGACCCTCGGGTGGCAGAGATGGCTGCTTCGCATGGAACGACAAGAACGCAAGCGGGAATCCGGCTGGCCGCTGAGGAACATCCCGATGCCCTCTTTGTCTTCGGCAACGCTCCAACGGCCTTGATGGAGCTTTGCGACCTGATTCGCAAGGGGAAAGCCCGTCCTGCAGGCATCATAGCGGCTCCTGTCGGCTTTGTGCATGTCAAGGAGTCGAAGCACATGGTGAAGCCCTTCCGGGAGATTCCAAAGATTATCGTGGAGGGCCGCAAGGGCGGAAGCAACCTGGCTGCCACTCTGTGCAACGCGATCCTGACCTTCGACGATGCAGAAAAGCTGAGGCCGGGAAGAGACCTGTGAGAATGAAGAATGAAGGATTTTATGTTTCGGGAGTTATAAAATGGAGTTAAATGGGAAGTTAAGCCTGTTTTGCAGGCTGGAAGTAAGCACTGCGTGCAGGACGATAGCTTTGGATGCTGACAGCCAATAGGCAAAAGTCCTTTTAGGGGCGTTCTATAAATTAAAGTGTTAATAATCGATAAGTTACTTGCATAATTCAAGAAAAAGTTGTACCTTTGTGGTATAAATAGAGAAATCAATGGAGAAGACAAAGATATACCGCAGGCCAATGGGCGAGAACCTGT
>JAFUVM010000012.1 GCA_017483665.1 Bacteroidaceae bacterium | reverse complement strand
GACAACCGTCTGTAGAGACCCTTCCGGCAGACCGACCGTCGCAGGGCTGGGCAGGGTGCAGCATTGTCGTGTTGCAGTCGCTCTCCGTGTGCCGGAATAGTCCGACGCGTGCCGCATAATCTCACGCTCCACGCCGAGGCCGAAATAAGCGCCAGGCTCTTCTGAAATAAGCGCGAGGCTCTTCTGAAATAAGCGCGAGGCTCTTCCAAAATAAGCGCGAGGCGCTTCCAAAATAAGCGCCAGGCTCTTCCGAAATAAGCGCGAGGCTCTTCCGAAATAAGCGCAAGGCTCTTCCGAAATAAGCGCGAGGCGCTTCCGAGATAAGCACGTGGCGCTTCCTCCGCCCCCCTTCACATATTATAGGGAAACAAAAAGCCCCTCTGCCGATTTATGTCAGCGGAGGGGCTTCTTCTTTTGTGTTCCCTTGGTGGGTGCGGAAGGTTTATTCCTCCGTACCCATCAGGATCTTCATCATCTCAACAGCAGAGTAGGGGACTGGTGTGCCGGGGCCGAAGATGCAGGCCACGCCAGCCTTGTAGAGGAAGTCGTAGTCCTGTGCAGGAATGACGCCGCCGGCGGTGACCATGATGTCCTCGCGGCCCAGCTTCTTCAGCTCTTCGATGAGCTGCGGGATGAGCGTCTTGTGACCTGCTGCCAGCGAGCTTGCGCCCACGATGTCTACGTCGTTCTCCACTGCCTGACGCGCTGCCTCGGCGGGAGTCTGGAACAGCGGGCCCATATCCACGTCGAAACCACAGTCGGCATAACCCGTGGCGACTACCTTCGCGCCGCGGTCGTGACCGTCCTGACCCATCTTGGCAACCATGATGCGGGGGCGACGGCCTTCCTTCTTGGCAAATTCATCGGTCATGGCACAAGCCTGGTCGAAGAACTTGTCGTTCTTGCTTTCACTTCTATACACGCCTGAAATAGTTCTGATTACTGCTTTGTAACGGCCCACGATGGCTTCGCATGCATCACTGATTTCACCCAGAGTTGCACGATGTCCGGCGGCGATGACTGCCAGGTCGAGCAGGTTGTGCTCGCTCTTCTTGCCCTCGTTGAACTCGCGCACGCATTCGGTGATGGCCTCGAGGTCCTTCTTTACCTGAGCCTCGTCGCGCATTGCACGTACCTTCTTCAGCGACTCTTCCTGCTGCAGACGTACGGCGGTGTTGTCAATCTCCAGGATGTCGATGGGGTCCTCGTGCTCCAGACGGTACTTGTTCACGCCCACGATGGTCTGGACGCCGCTGTCGATGCGGGCCTGAGTACGTGCCGAAGCCTCCTCGATACGCATCTTGGGCAGACCGGTCTCGATGGCCTTTGCCATGCCGCCCAGCTTCTCAATCTCCTGGATGTGCTCCCAAGCCTTGTGATACAGCTCGTAGGTGAGCTTCTCCACGTAGTAAGAGCCGGCCCACGGGTCGATGTGCTTGCAGACTTGTGTCTCGTTCTGGATGTAGATCTGGGTGTTACGTGCAATACGAGCCGAGAAGTCTGTGGGCAGGGCGATGGCTTCGTCCAGAGCGTTCGTGTGCAGACTCTGTGTGTGACCCAGCACGGCTGCCATAGCCTCGATGCAGGTGCGGCCTACATTGTTGAAGGGATCCTGCTCCGTCAGCGACCAGCCCGATGTCTGGGAGTGCGTACGCAGAGCCATAGACTTCGGGTTCTTGGCGCCGAAGCTCTTCACAATCTTCGCCCACAGCAGGCGTCCTGCGCGCATCTTCGCGATTTCCATGAAGTGGTTCACGCCGATGGCCCAGAAGAAAGAGAGTCGGGGAGCGAAGGCATCCACGTCGATGCCGGCATTGATACCTGCACGCAGGTAGTCCATACCGTCGGCCAGCGTGTAGGCCAGCTCGATGTCTGCCGTTGCACCTGCCTCCTGCATGTGGTAGCCGGAAATGGAGATACTGTTGAACTTAGGCATCTTCTGCGAAGTATACTCGAAGATGTCGGCGATGATCTTCATGGAGAATGCTGGCGGATAGATGTAGGTGTTGCGCACCATGAACTCCTTCAGGATGTCGTTCTGAATGGTACCTGCCATCTCCTCCAGTTTTGCTCCCTGCTCCAGGCCGGCGTTGATGTAGAAGGCCAGCACGGGCAGCACGGCGCCGTTCATCGTCATGGAGACGGACATCTTGTTCAAGGGGATGCCGTCGAAGAGGACCTTCATGTTCTCCAGCGAGCAGATGCTCACGCCAGCCTTGCCGACGTCGCCTACGACGCGCTGGTTGTCGGGGTCGTAGCCGCGGTGCGTGGGCAGGTCGAAGGCGACGGACAGACCTTTCTGACCCGAAGCGAGGTTGCGGCGATAGAAGGCGTTGGACTCTTCTGCCGTAGAGAAGCCGGCGTACTGACGGATGGTCCACGGGCGGAAGGGGTACATCATGCTGTACGGGCCACGAAGGAAGGGAGGAATACCGGCAGCGAAGTCAAGATGTTCCATGCCTTCGAGGTCTTCCTTAGTATAAACGGGTTGGATGTCAATCTGCTCGGCTGTCTTCCAGTTGGCAGTGATCCCATTCTCCTTTTGCCAGGCCTGGCCGTTCTTGGCCTCAATGCCTGCAAAGATGTCTATGTTGTTGAATTGTTTGCGTGCCATAGTTAGATTCCGAGTTTAGCGTTGTACTCCTTGAGAGTCTCAAGCTGGTTAGACCTTACGTGAATGAAGTTCTCGATGCCTGCTGCCTTGAGGTCTTCCGTGCAAGCCGGTGCGCCAGCTACGACGTAGAGGGCGCGGCCGTTCAGATACTTGAAGGCAGGGATGGCGTACTCGGCGTACTCATCGTCGCTCGAACAGATGACCACGATGTCGGCACCTGCAGCGAGTGCGGCGTCAACACCTTCTTCGACTGTCTTGAAGCCGAGGTTGTCGATGACCTGATAACCGGCGGCAGCCAGGAAGTTGCAGCTGAACTGAGCACGGGCCTGACGCATGGCAAGGTTGCCAATCGTGAGCATGAAAGCTACAGGCACTTTGGCTGCCTTCTCGGTCCCCAGGCGGAGTGCTTCGAAGTCGCTTGCCAGACGGGATGTCTTGATGGCGGGGATGGCGCTTTCGCAGCCGCAAGTCTGGCAGCAAGCCTCGACGGGTTCCTTGCCTTCGCTCTTTTCGGTGAAGTTGGGGAACTGGTTTGTGCCGAGCAGGAACTCCTTGCGCTTGTCGGCATTGGCGTGACGCGTCTTGTTCGTCTCGTTGATGGTGTTCTGCACCGAACCGGCCTTTGCGGCAGCCAGGAAGCCGCCTTCTTCCTCAACGGCGAGGAAGAGCTTCCAAGCCTGACCGGCGAGGGCGGAGGTCAGCTCCTCGATGAAGTAGGAACCGCCTGCGACGTCGACCATGCGGTCGAAGTGGCACTCGTCCTTGAGCAGCAGCTGCTGGTTGCGGGCGATGCGTTCTGCGAACTCTGTCGGCACTTCGTAAGGCTCGTCGAAAGGTGTGACGACGATGCTGTCGACGCCTCCCAAAGCGGCAGACATAGTTTCTGTCTGTGAGCGGAGCATGTTGACGTAGCTGTCGAAGAGTGTCTGGTTATAGGTCGTGGTGAAGGCGCAGACGTGCATCTTTGCGCTCTCCTTGCAGGATGTGTACTGGCTGACGATCTGTGCCCACAGCATGCGGGCGGCACGCAGCTTGGCAATCTCCATGAAGTAGACGCCGTTGATGCCGAGGTTGAACTTGATGCTCTGTGCGGCGAGCTCGGGGGCTACGCCTGCTTCGGTCAGCTCTGCCAGGTACTCGTTGCCCCATGCCAGGGCATAGCCCAGGTCCTGATAGCTGTAGGCGCCTGCGTTGGTGAGCTTGTAGGCGTTCACGGCGATGGGACGGAACTTGGGGTAGGCGGCGAAGGTCTCGACGAGAGCCTTGGCGTTCTTCAGCACTTCGGTCGTGTCCTTGCCCTTCATGAGCATCTTCTCCAGCGGGTCGAAGCTGATGCTGCCTTCCACCTTCTCTGCGTCGGCGCCCTTCTTCTGGAAGTAGGCCACGAGAATCTGAGCCAGCTCGAGCGCCTTGCACTGACAGGTGCAGAAGTTCAGCTCGATGCAGTCCACGTAGATGCCTTCGAGCAGCTGCTCGATGTACTCTGCGCTGACCTTCTCCGAGGGGATGCAGAAGCCGAGGCTCGTCACGCCCTTGTTCAGGATGTCGAGTGCCTTGGCGTTGGCCTCCTTGGGACATTCACACTTGATGTCCTGACGGACATGCCATTCGTTGTCGGCGGCCTTGTTGCCGCGCACGTAGGGGAACTCGCCGGGCAGGGCGTTGACGAGGGGAAGCTTGTCCACGTCCTCCTTGCGGTAGAAGGGCTCCATCGAGAAGCCTTCGTTGGTTCTCCACACCATTTTCTTCTGATAGTCGGCTCCCTTGAGGTCTACCTCAATCTTGTCGCGCCATTCCTGGCGGGTCGGGGCGGTGAAATCAGAAAAGAGTTTTTCTTTACTATCTGCCATGTTTTTAATATAAATATATAATGTGTTGGTTTGTGCTTAAAAGCATGCAAAGTTACAAATAAAACGGGAATAAAGGATGCGGAAAGTGAATTTATTTTCATTTGCAAGTCGTTTTTGCTCATTTCTTCTGTCAATTGCCCTCTATCTCTAATCTTTTTTGTACCTTTGCACCCGAATATCTATATAATATATCTTTGCGTATGGACTGGTTACAAGCCCTGTTTACATCAAGCGACAGCGTGGCGCACATCGTGCTGCTCTATGCGCTGGTCATCTCCGTAGGTATCGGCCTGGGCCGCATCAAGGTGGGCGGCGTCTCGCTGGGCGTCACCTTTGTGCTCTTTGCCGGCATCTTGGCTGGCCACGTCGGCTTTACGGGCACCCTGAATGTGCTGACTTTCATCCAGGACTTCGGGCTCATCCTCTTTGTCTACTGCATCGGTCTGCAGGTAGGTCCGGGCTTCTTCGAGAGCTTCAAGAAGGGGGGAGTGCAGCTGAACGTCATGGCTATGAGCATCATTCTGCTCAACGTGCTCTGTTGCGTAGGGCTTTATTTCCTGGTCTTCTACGATGGCGGAGGCTCAGCGGCAGGCAATTCCCGCAACCTTGCCATGATGGTTGGCGTGCTCTGCGGAGCCGTCACCAACACTCCGGGCCTGGGTGCTGCCACGGAGGCTTGCAACCAGATCTTCGGAGCCAGCGCTCCGGCCATCGCCAACGGCTATGCCTGTGCTTATCCCCTCGGCGTCATCGGCATCATCGGGGCAACGATAGCCATCCGTTTCCTCTGCCGCATCAGTCTGAAGGACGAGCAGAAGCAGATAGAAGAGGAGCAGGCCGCCAACCCGCATGCCACGCCGCACCGCATGACGCTCGTCGTGAAGAATGCCTATCTGGCAGGCCGCACCATCCTGCAGGTCCGTCAGTTCCTGGGGCGTGACTTTGTGTGCAGCCGTATCCTGCAGAACGGTCATGTCAGCATCCCCAACCGCGACACCGTCATCAGTGAGGGCGACAAGATGTACATCACTTGTGCTCAGGACGATGCCGAAGCCATCCGCGTCTTCATCGGACCGGAGGAGAACGTCGTCTGGGAGGAGCAGGACGTGCCGATGGTCAGCAAGCACATCCTCGTCACACAGCCTTCGATGAACGGCAAGACATTCGGGCAGATGCACTTCAGCTCGGTCTATGGCGTCAACGTCACGCGCATCCGCCGAGGTGACATGAACCTCTATGCCGACCGCAACCTGCGCATGCAGGTGGGCGACCGCATCGTGGTGGTCGGACCGGAGGACGCCGTCGACCGCGTAGCGCACAAGATGGGCAACAGCGTCAAGAAGCTCGACCATCCCAACCTCGCTGCCATCTTCATCGGCATCTTCGTCGGCATTATCTTCGGTGCCATCCCCATCGCCATTCCCGGCGTGCCGACGCCCGTCAAGCTCGGCCTGGCCGGTGGTCCGCTCATCGTGGCTATCCTCATCGGACGCTTCGGCTATAAGGCAAAGCTCGTGGCCTATACCACGACGAGCGCCAACCTGATGCTTCGCGAGATAGGCCTTGCCCTGTTCCTCGCCAGCGTGGGCATCAAGGCGGGAGCCAGCTTTATGAGCACAGTCATCGAGGGCGACGGACTGACCTACGTCTGGTGCGGCTTCCTCATCACCATCCTGCCCATCCTCATCGTAGGCACCATAGCGCGACTCTTCTATAAGATTAACTATTTCACGCTGATGGGTATGATAGCCGGCAGCACCACCGACCCCCCGGCCCTCGCTTTTGCCAACCAGACGGCGAACAACGATGCGCCCTCCGTGGGCTACAGCACCGTCTATCCCCTCAGCATGTTCCTTCGTATTCTTACGGCGCAGCTCATCATCCTGCTGCTTTGCGTCGTCTGAAGAAAGGTCTCCCGCAAGAGCCTTCCGCGCTGACGTTTCAGCCTGTCAGCACGGAGGGTTCTTTTTTCCCGCACAGGGGTGTCGCCATCACGGCACGCGCTTATTCCGGAAGCGCCTCGTGCTTATTTCGGAAGCGCCTCGTGCTTATTCCGGAAGCGCCTCGTGCTTATTTCGGAAGCGCCTTGCGTTTATCTCGGAAGAGCCTGGTGCTTGCTGCGAAGATGCACGCCGAGGCCGATTTCCTTCCGTTTCAAGGTGTTTCTTTCTTCACGGGCGGTCATTACTTTTTGCGAGGGCGAAAATGATTTGCAAAAAGTCGGACGCTGGGGCAGGGTGCAAAGAAAATGCGTAACTTTGCAGCGAAAAGAATGCTAATACCAGGAAATTATAGCGAAAATGCCTCTGTACATCCATTGGAGGCACTGGACAAAGAAATAGAGGAGACGGGGCTGGTGGTCATAGACGAAGTAAAGAAACTGCCGGTCTACGGTGAACAATATATCTCTCCGCACCTCGTCCTTGTCCTGAACCATGAAGGCATCTCTCATGGCGAGTACGACATGTGCCCTGTCACGTTCCGCCGTCATGAGTTCTCCGTCATTTACCCCAACCACACGATATTGCCGAAGGACTCGTCCGACGACTATTGTGTGACGTTTATCATCGTTTCTGACTGGCTCTACGAACAGCTTCGCCCGCGGCTCACCTACGGCAACAGCCCCATGTTCCACTATCAGCCGTCGTTCCAGCTCTCCGACGAACAGTACCAATGCGTCTGCGTCGCAACGCGCCTCCTCAAGTCGGTCAGCCGGATGGACATAAAACGTCGCTCGGATGTCATTGCGGATATCCTGGATTTGCTCTCGCTCCTTGTCGACGAGTTCCGGCAAAAGTCTTCTCCCGAGGCGGCATTGTCTGTCGGTAAGAAAACGTCGGGCACGTATTCCCTCTTCAACCGTTTCTACGAAAACCTTGTCGCCCACCATTGTGAGAGCCGCGAGGTGCGCTTCTACGCTCGGCAGCTCTGCCTCTCGCCCAAGTACTTCGGCACCATCATCAAGCAGGAGACAGGCATGTCCGCCAAGGCTTATCGCGAGCTATGGCTGCGCTGACGGGCACACCGGGGCGCTGTCCTTTTCTTCCTTCGGACAGCGCTTTCCCCCGGCTTCATCCTTTTATTTGGAAATAGGAGAAGTGTAGACGGACCCCTTCGTGCGTTCCTGTTCTATGTACGACTGTAGCTTGAACACCACATCCGGGTGCGTCAGGGCGACGTTCTCCTGCTCGTAGGGCTTCTGCATGTCGTAGAGCTGAGGCTCGCGCGAATAGCCGCTCTCCATGTTGGGACCGTAGATGACGGCCGGACCCTTGCTCGGCGAGATGTACTTCCACTCGCGGGTGCGGACCGATATGGTGTGGTTGGCAGCCTGCTCCAGCACGTACTGGCGGTCGTCGCGATTCTCTCCGAGAAGTGTGCCCAGGTGGTTCTTGCTGTCCATTGCACCGCCCTTGGGGATGCGGGCGCCGACGAGATGACTCAGCGAAGCCAGCCAGTCAATCTGCGACACCAGGGCGTCCGACTCCTGACCCGCTTCGATCCGCTTCGGCCACGACACGATGGCGGGCACCACCGTACCGCCCTCGAAGGTGCTGTACTTGCCGGAGCGGTACGGACCTGCCGGCTTGTGGTCGCCCAGCAGCTCGACGGCACGGTCCTGATAGCCGTCGTCTACCACCGGACCGTTGTCGCTCGACAGGATGATAAGGGTGTTCTGCCTGAGTCCCAAGCGTTCCAGTTCACCGATGACCTGCCCCACCGTCCAGTCGAACTGTGCGATGGCGTCGCCGCGGAAGCCCATCGGGTTCTTTCCGCGGAAGCGGTCGTGCGGGAAGCGCGGCACGTGTACGTCGTTCGTAGCCAGGTACATGAAGAAAGGCTCCTGCTGGTGCTTCTGGATGAAGCCGATGGCGTGGGCCGCAATACTGTCGGCGATGTTCTCGTCCTTCCAGAGGGCACCACCGCCGCCCTTCATGTAGCCGATGCGCCCGATGCCGTTCACGATGCTCTGGTTGTGGCCGTGGCTGGCCTTCAGGTTAAAGAGCAATTCGGGATTGTCCTTGCCCGTCGGCTCGCCCGGGAAGTTCTCCACGTAGCTGACCTGTATGGGAGCCGACGGGTCGTAGTTCGCCACATGACCTTGCTCGATGAAGACACAGGGCGTACGGTCGGCGGTCGCGGCCATGATGTAATGGTAGTCGAACCCGATGTCGCCCAGATGCATGGGCAGTTGCGCGTTCCAGTCCTGCTCGCCGTCCTTGTCGCCCAGGCCCAGGTGCCACTTGCCGATGGCTGCCGTGGCGTAGCCTACGTTCTTGAACGCATCGGCCAGGGTGAACTGCTCGGGGCGGATGATCATGCCCGCATTGCCCCGCGCGATGTCCGTTCCCGCATGGCGGAAGGCATATTCTCCCGTCAGCAGGCCGTATCTGGAAGGCGTACTCGTGGCAGCAATCGCGTGGACGTTGGTAAAGCGGATGCCGCTTTGGGCCAAAGCATTGACGTTCGGCGTCTGCACCCGTGTCGCTCCGAAGCACTCCAGGTCGCCGTAGCCCAGGTCGTCGGCATAGATGACAATCACATTCGGCTGTTCGCGGTTGTCGACAGAGGCGTTCCCCTTCTTGGACTTGGCAAGGGCTGGAACGACGGGCAGCAAGGCCGAAGCCAGCGTGCCGTAGTAAAACAAGTGATCTCGTTTCATGTCCTGTGTCAGGCAGTGGCGCTATTTCAGACGGGTTGCGGCCTCCTCTATGGGCAGGCATCTCTTGTAGCTCTCTATGTAACGCTCGAACCCGGCGATTTCCTCAGCGGTGGGAGCGACGGAGGTTCCGGTGTTGCCGGCAAAGACGACGTTCTCGAGATAGTCGGCCAGGCTCTCTCCTTTATTCTTGATGAGGTAGCCGGCCAAAAGCGCAATGCCCCAGGCGCCGCCTTCGCCAGCCGTCTCCATCACAGAGATGGGCGAGCCGAGAGCTGCAGCCAGCATGCGCTGACCCACGCCCGCTGTCTTGAAGTAGCCGCCATGACCGGTGATGCGGTCCACTTTGACGTTTTCCTCCTTCAGCAGGATGTCGTTCCCTATCTTCAGCACACCGATGGCTCCGTAGAGCTGTGTACGCATCAGGTTGGCCAGGTTGAACTTGTCCGTGGCAGAGCGGACGAAGAGCGGACGACCCTCTGCCAAGCCTGTCACGGGCTCGCCGCTGATATAGTTATATGCCATCAGTCCGCCGCAATCGGCATCCCCTTCGAGGGCTTTGTGGAATAGCTTCCGGTAGATTTCGCCCATGTCGACAGGCACACCCAGCATCTCCAGGAACTCCCTGAAGATACCTACGCAGGCGTTTATGTCGGAGGTGCAGTTGTTGCAGTGCACCATTGCGACCAGCGAGCCGTCGGGGGTGGTGACGATGTCGATGGGCTCGTAGGGCTTGCTGAGCGGTTTCTCGAGCACAATCATCGAGAAAGAGGAGGTGCCGGCAGAGACGTTGCCTGTGCGCTGCTTCACGGCGTTCGTGGCAACCATGCCCGTTCCGGCGTCACCCTCGGGAGGGCAAAGGGGGATGCCTGCCTTCAGATGGCCGCTCACGTCGAGCAGCTTTGCACCTTCTGGCGTCAGATGGCCGGCATTCTCTCCTGCACATAGGGACTTGGGCAGGATGTCGAGAAGCTTCCACGAAAAGCCCTTGGGGGCAATGAGCTGGTCGAACTTCCGGACCATCTCGGCATCGTAGGTCTTCGTGGCCGGGTCAACGGGTATCATGCCCGAAGCATCTCCCACGCCCAGCACGAACTCGCCCGTCAGTCGCCAATGGACGTAGCCTGCCAGTGTGGTCAGGAATTTTATTTCTGACACATGTTCTTCCCCATCGAGGATGCACTGGTAGAGGTGGCTGATGCTCCAGCGCAGGGGAATGTTGTAGTTGAAGAGACGGGAGAGCTCGGCGGCAGCTTTCCCCGTGTTCGTGTTGCGCCAAGTGCGGAAGGGCACCAGCAGCTTCTGCTTCTCGTCGAAAGCCATGTAGCCGTGCATCATGGCCGAGAAACCGATGGCGGCCAGCGACTCTATCTCGCAGCTGTACTGCTGCTGCACGTCCTTGCGGAGGTCGGCATAGCAGTCTTGCAGACCGCTCCAGATGAGGTCGAGGGGGTAAGTCCATAGCCCGTCGGCCAGCTCGTTCTCCCACTCGAAGGCACCTTGTGCAATGGGCTTGTTGTGCTCGTCAATCAGCACAGCCTTGATGCGGGTGGAGCCAAACTCGATGCCGAGGATGGCTCTGCCGCTTTCTATCGTCTGTCTTGCTGTCATGTCACTTCAACGCTTTGTTCAACATAAAATACACCTCACCATTGCGGAGCGTCTGCTTGAAGTCGGAGATGTTCGTGTCCTTGTTGATTCTCACGTATTCTATGCCTGTCATCTCTGCGAAGTCCTCCCAGTAGTCTTCCGTGATGTCGTAGGAGAAGGCACTGTGGTGTGTGCCGCCGGCAAGAATCCAGGCAGCGGCACCTATCTCAAAGGTGGGCTGGGGAATCCAGAGGGCACTTGCGACTGGCAGCTTGGGCATGGGCTTTGGCTCGATGCACTCTACCTCCTGAGAGACGAGGCGGAAGCGGTTGCCGAGGTCCACGACGGTTGCTTTGATGCCGCGGCCGGTCTTCGACGTGAAGACAAGACGGGCGGTCTGTTGCTTGCGGATGCCAATGCCAAGGAAATGAACCTCGAGCTTGGGCTTGTCGGAGGCAATGAGGGGGCATATCTCGAGCATGTGGCTCTGCAGGCACGACGAGCGGTCGCCTGCGAAGTTCAGGGTGTAGTCTTCGAGGAAGGAGCATCCCGTCGGCATTCCTTTCTGGATGACCCATAGCGTCCGGAAAAGGCAGGCCGTCTTCCAGTCGCCTTCCGCGCCGAAGCCGTAACCTTCCTTCATCAGACGTTGCGATGCGAGGCCCGGTATCTGGTCGAAGCCGCAGAAGTCCGGAGCGTCTACGTCGGCGTCCCCCAGGTCGTCGAAGTTCGTGGTGAAGGCCGTGGCTCCTTCGTCCTTCAGGACACGGCGCAGGGCTATCTCTGCCTTGGCGCTGTTCCTCACCTTTTCCCAGTATACCTCTTCGCCACTCTCGTCAATCTTGATTGTGTAGAGGCTCTTGTACTCTTCAACGAGAGCATCTGCCTCGGCATCTGTCACCTTCTTATAGTATTCCATCAGGGAGGAGACGGGGTAGTAGTCTACGTGGTAGCCCAGACGCTGCTCGAACTCCACGCGGTCGCCATCGGTCACGGCCACATTGTTCATGTTCATGCCGAACATCAGGCACCGCACGCTCTTGGCATCGGCCACACCGACTGCCACACGGCTCCACACGGCTATCTTCTTCTGCACTTCTTCCTCCTTCCAGTATCCGCAGACCACCTTGCGGGCAATGCGCATGCGGGTGCAGATGTGTCCGAACTCGATGTCGCCGTGAGCGCTTTGGTTCAGGTTCATGAAGTCCATGTCTATCTCGCCCCAGGGAATCTCTGCGTTGTACTGTGTGTGGAAGTGAAGCAGAGGCTTCTGCAGTTGCTGCAGGCCCTTAATCCACATCTTGGCAGGCGAGAAGGTGTGCATCCAGGTGATGATGCCCACGCACTTCTCGTCGTTGTTGGCAGCAAGCATCACCTGCTCGACTTCCCTCGAGCTGTTGGCTGTGCCCTTGTAAACAATCTTTACGGGAATGTTGCCGCTGGCGTTTAGGCCATCGACCATCTCCTTTGAGTGTCCGTCTACTGCGACCACTGCGTCGCCTCCATAGAGCAACTGTGCGCCAGTCACCCACCAAATCTCATAGTTCTCAAATGCATTCATTGTGTTTAAGGTTTTAGTTGTTATGTTTGTTTGTGTTACTGTCCTTTCTGTCCATAGTAGGCGTTCGGACCGTGTTTCCTCTGATAGTGCTTCTCAACCAATAGGGGATTCATCTTTGCCTGCGGATTGAGTGTCAGCGAGACGAACGCCATCTTGGCGCATTCTTCCATCACTTTTGCGTTATGGACCGCATTGTCCGGACTTGTCCCCCATGCGAAGGGTCCGTGGTTCCTTACCAGTGCGGCAGGCGTGTGGTCGGGGTTGAGCTTGCGGATGTTCAGCACCTCGTCGACGATGACGTTGCCTGTCTCCAGCTCGTATTGTCCCGTTACTTCTGCCTCCGTCATGTCGCGTGTGCAGGGAATGTCCTTGTAGAAGTAGTCCGCATGAGTCGTGCCGATGTTGGGGATATCCCTGCCCGCCTGGGCAAAGGCGGTTGCATAGGTGGAGTGCGTATGGACGACACCCTGGATGTTGGGGAATGCCTTGTAGAGGACAAGGTGTGTGGGTGTGTCGCTACTCGGATTGAGGCTGCCTTCCACAACCCTGCCCGTCTCCAGGTCAACCACCACCATGTCTTCTGGCTTCATCTCGTCGTAGCTCACGCCGGATGGCTTGATGACAACCAGCCCCTGCTTCCTGTCGATGCCGGACACGTTGCCCCAGGTAAAGATGACGAGTCCTTGCCTGACGAGGTCGAGGTTCGCCTTGAATACTTTCCGCTTTAACTCTTCTAACATAGAACTGCTTATTTAGCATGAAACTTCACGACTCTGCTACAAATTTAGCTTATTTTTGAACACGAAACAAAAATATGGCAAGAAAAATTGAAGATAGTGGCCTGTTTTTCAAATGGAAGCTCGTTCCGACCGGCAAAAGCGGGCCTGGGACGGCCTTATTACTGCTTCATCTTGAAGACAACCAGCAGGTCGCCGCTGTTTGCCTCCCACGAGTCGTCCTTCAGCACCAGTTCTCCGTCCACGTGGAGCTCGTCGAAACTGAGCTGAAGGGTTATCACCTGACGGAAGCACATACTGCCTTCCAGCTTCGTCCTGTCGAGTATCTGCGTCACGTCATTCTTGAACTTTAGGATGAGCGTATGTTCCTGTCCGCCGTAGGTCAGCGTCAGCGGCGTCATCATGTCCTCCATGCCCCAGATGGGCGACACTTCGTCCGTGTGGAGAGTCCAGTGATAGCGAGTTGTCAGGTCCATGTCCGGCACCTCGGCAAGTGCTTTCTTCAGAGCCTCGTCGCCTTCAATGATGTTGCTCAGCAAACGGATAGGGAACTTGTGGAAAGCGATGCTTCTCATGGAATTGTCCGTCAAGGTGATGCTCACGTCCTCTGCCGTCTCCCGCACATTCTCTCTTGTCTTGCGTCCGTCCTCCGTTTCGTGCCAAGGCATGGTGCTGTTCGTCCACAAGATAATGTAGGAGCCCTCGTACTGACCGGCAATGGCCTTGCCATAGGTGTCCATCTCCGTATTCGTCAGCCTCGTGCGGTGTGTCTCGTCGTTCCGGCAAGCCGCCAGAGACATCAAGAAGGCCGCAGCCATCAGCATTGCCGCGTGTCTCATCATTCTTCCTGCCGTCATTCTTCGTGAAATAATAAAAGGTTTACTGTTCATGGTTGGGATTATAATAGTGTTTGCTTTTCTCCTAAATAACGTTCCCTCCTTCGGAATTATTGTCCCGTAAGCATTTTTTAACTCAACTTTAGCATTTGACATTTAGGCAATCTGTTTCTCCATCAAATATGGTTCGAAGAGAACTCAACTTTAGCATTTGACATTTAGGCAATCTGTTTCTCCATCAAATATGGTTCGAAGAGTAGCTTCAGGTGCTTGTTCCCATTGATTGCCGCCTCCATCAATTCATCGTAATCGGCAGAGACCTGCTCTGCAATAG
>JAFUVM010000118.1 GCA_017483665.1 Bacteroidaceae bacterium | reverse complement strand
TGGAGGACTCTGACTACACGTATCAATCAATGGTCAGGCCTTTCCACTGGGCCAAGACCTACCAACTATATCGTGACTACTTAGACAATTTCACCATCAATTATGAGAGACATTAATGAAATAGGCTTCCAGACAACGGCACTCAACGAGTTGATAGACCGTTGCAAGCGAGCACAAAAGGGATATACGGAATATAGGGAAAGCCATATCTTCTCCATGTCGGCACCCACAGGTTCTGGCAAGACCATCATCATGGCAAGCCTCATCGAGGCGATTCTTCGTGGTGGCAGACGTGACTGTCCTGCACTGAGAGATGCCGTGGTTCTGTGGCTGTCCGACGATCCGGAACTGAACAAGCAGTCCATGGAAAAGATTGAGCGGCATGCCGACAAGTTGGGTCAGGAGACCTGTGTCACAATTGAAGGTGAAAAGTTCGATCAAAAAGAGTTGTCAGACGGGAAGGTGTACTTCCTGAACACCGACAAACTGCGAGAGGGCAGCAAACTCGTCAGCAACAAGAAGGACGATCGTGAGTACACCATCTGGCAGACCTTTCAGAACACGATAGAAAGCAAGGGCAAACGATTCTTTGTTATTATTGACGAGGCGCACAGGGGTATGAAAGAGGGTAAGGAGAAGCAGGAAGCCAACTCCATCATGCAGAAGTTCATCTTTGGCAGCCCTGCCGACAAGATGAGTCAGATGCCCATTATCATTGGTATGAGTGCTACCCCAGAGCGGTTCAACAAACTGATTGGCAATGTCGAGGCCAACAGACTGAAGCCCGTAAACATCAGTCCTGCTGACGTGAGAGGAGCGGGCTTGCTAAAAGACAAGATAGAGATAAAGTATGTGGGCGAGAGTCAGATGCAGATGGAGTTCTCTATCCTGAAATGCGCTGCCCACGAATGGAAAGAGAAATGCGAGAGGTGGCACGAATACTGTAGAGACAAAGACGAGCAGGTGAGCCCCATCTTCATCATTCAGGTGGAGAACAAGAAATACAGCAGTACGTCAGCCACCGACCTTGAGGCTTGCATAGAGGCCATAGAGGAAGAAACGGGTGTGAAGTTCAGGAAGGGCGAAGTGGTTCACACCTTTGGCGACAAGAACGATTTGAACCTGAAAGGACTGGTTGTCCCACACATGGAACCATCGCGGATACAGGAGAACGAGACGGTTAAGATAGTGTTCTTCAAAGACCGCATCACTACCGGCTGGGATTGTCCGAGGGCAGAGACCATGATGTCGTTCAGAAGGGCAACAGACCCCACCTATATTGCCCAGCTCATGGGCAGGATGGTGAGAACGCCACTCAAGAGAAGGATTCACAGCGATGAAACGCTAAACAGCGTTCATCTTTATCTGCCGCATTTCGACAAGGAAACTGCGGAGTCGGTCGTGAGGGCATTACATGATGACGGCTATGACAATGTATCGACGAGTTCTGCCAATTCCAAGGAGTTGCAAGTGCTCAATCTGGATGAAAGCATGAGAGAGGTCTATGACTGGATAAAAGGCATACAGATAGACACATGGGAGGTGAAGCACTGGAAGATCAACAGCTATCTGACATCGCTTGCCAGACTCGCAACACTTATCATGACGCAGGGTATAGAACCAAAGGCTAAACAAGTGGTGGTTGATGGCCTGACAGAAAAGGTGAGAAAGTATGTGGAGCAACTAAAAGCGCAGCAACAGTACGACGAAAAGATGGAGTCGTTGTCAAAATTCATGATGAAAGGAGGCAGCATCGACTTCCTGGTAGATACGCGGCTTACGGATTCTGAAGCACAATTTACTGAGATTAGCGAGAAGGACATCCTGAGAGAGTTCAGCTACTCAGAGTCCAAACTGGCATCGTTGGGCATAGGTGTCAACTACTGTAAGACCGCTCCTGGGACGGATGACTTGTTACGCCTGAGAAAAGAGTTCATTTTGTTTACCCTTTCTGAAGCCTGTATGGAAGACGCGAAAGAATATGCAAAGGAACTGTTTCTGAACTATCAAAACAAATATGGCGGCGAACTCTCAAAAGACGATGATGTAAAGGACGAATACGACAGGATTATCAGGGAAGGAGAAGAGTCTGCACCGCACAAATGGGAATATACGCGCCGTGATGAATTCTCCAAGTCAGAAAAGATGAAGCCATACGATAATCATCTGTTGGTGGACGAGAACGGCAAGGCATTTTTCAACCTTAACGAGTGGGAGCAGGATGTCCTTGACGCAGAAATGAGCAAGGAGGGCTTTGTGTGCTGGATTCGCAATCTTCCACGAAAGCCTTGGTCCCTATGCATCAAGTACGGGGACGCAGACGACATTTATCCGTTGTATCCAGACCTGATTGTTGTCAGAAAAGAAGCGGGTGAGTATAAACTCGTCATCCTGGAGCCACACTGGGATACAGCCAGGGACAGCTATCCGAAAGCAAAGGGCATGCTCGCCTATTCCAAAGCGAATGAGCAAGTGTCAAGAATTGAACTTATCCGTAAGGTGGATGGGGAACTATGGCGGCTGGACTTCAAAGATGCAATCATCAGAAACAAAATGAAGGATGTGAAGGGCAACGATATGCTGGATGACTTGTTTCACAAGATTCATCATCCGGTGTAGCTTTGTCTTTTCTCATAGCGCTGGCAAGCCCTTGGCAAGTCCTACCCCAGGGAGTAGGCATACTCAAACAGGCTGTTTATGGCTGTATTCCTATAGGGAAAGGGCATAATTGCCCTAAATGAGAACTTTCGTCTTCATTTACTTGGTTTTGTCGCAAAAATCCCCTAGACTTGCGACAAAAAATGTGTCTATGGCAGAACAGTCTTTATAGAAACAGATACATGGCCTCATCAAGAGGAAAGGAAGAGGAAGTTTCCTTTTTGCCAGTGACTTCACGAACCTTGGTGGAAAATAGAATCGAGTGTCTCGATGGCGAACTTCATGCGGCGGAGGGTTTCGTCCTTGCCGAGGAAGGCGGAGAGCTCGTACATGTCGGGGCCTTGGCCTTCGCCTACGAGACAGATGCGCCAGGCGTTCCAGGGCTTGATGCCTGTCTCGGCGGCCCAGGCGTCGACGACGGCCTTCTGACCTTCGACGCTGAAATCGTCGATGCCGCTCAGCACGTCGGCAAGCTGCTGCATCTCCTGGGCTGTCTGGCCCTCCCTCCAGTTCTTGCGGACGAACTTGTCTTCGGTATTGAACTCGGTGGGTGCGACAAAGAAGAAGCGCGTCAGGGGCCAGAGGTCGCTAGGGAAGCTGATGTTGCGCTTGTGCTTCTGTCCCTGTCCGTCGGTGTACTCGATGACATTCAGCTTCATCATGCCGACGACGGCTGCTTCCTGTTCGGGCGTTGCGCTGATGCCTTGCTCGCGGAGCACCTTGTCGAAGGCAGGCACCCAGGCTTCGTCGGGCTGCCTGATGAGGTACTGGTGGTTGAACCAGGCCGCTTTGATATAGTCGAACTTGGCGCCGTTCTTCGAGCACTTGCTGAGGTCGAAGAGGCGTACCATCTCGTCGAGCGACATGACTTCCTGGTCGTTACCCGGATTCCACCCCAGCAAGGCGAGGAAGTTGATGACGGCCTGGGGCAGATAGCCCTTCTCGCGATAGCCGTTGCTCACCTCGCCGCTCTTCGGGTCGTGCCATTCGAGGGGGAAGACGGGGAAGCCGAACTTGTCGCCGTCGCGCTTGCTGAGCTTGCCGTTTCCGACGGGCTTGAGCAGAAGCGGCAGGTGGGCGAAGCGCGGCATGGTATCGGCCCATCCGAATGCTTCGTAGAGGAGGACGTGGAGCGGGGCGCTGGGCAGCCATTCCTCGCCGCGGATGACGTGCGTCACCTCCATCAGGTGGTCGTCCACGATGTTGGCAAGATGGTAGGTGGGCAGCTGGTCGGCGCTCTTGTAGAGCACTTTGTCGTCGAGGATGCTGCTGTTGATGCGCACTTCGCCGCGAATGATGTCGTTGACGAGGATGTCCCTTCCCGGTTCGATGAGGAAGCGGACGACGTACTGTTTGCCTTCAGCGATGAGCCTGTCCACCTCTTCCTTGGGCATGGTCAGCGAGTTGCGCATCTGCAGGCGCGTGCTGGCGTCGTACTGGAAATTCTCAATCTCGGCTCGCTTGGCGTCGAGTTCCTCGGGCGTGTCGAAGGCGATGTATGCCTTGCCGCGGTCGAGAAGCTCGCGCACGTACCTTTTATATATATCGCGACGCTCGCTCTGCCGGTAGGGGCCGTGACTGCCTCCGAAGCTCACGCCCTCGTCGAACTGGATGCCGAGCCAGCGGAACGATTCGATGATGTACTGCTCGGCTCCGGGCACGAGGCGTGTGGAGTCGGTATCCTCGATGCGGAAGATGAGTTCGCCGCCTCTCTGACGGGCGAAGAGGTAGTTGTATAATGCTGTACGGACGCCGCCGATGTGGAGCGGACCTGTGGGGCTTGGTGCAAAGCGCACGCGCACCCTCTTTTTCAGTTCAGAGTTCATAGTTCAAAGTTCATAGTTATGTTTTCCGTGCAAAAGTACAAAAAAGTTTTGGATTAGAGCTTAGGGATTATAGATTATTTCGTATCTTTGTGCAGAAAAAGTAATTAAGAAGCATAGCTCGACGAATGTCAGCTATGAAGCTTCAGCTCGACGTAAGTCAACTATGAATTATGAATTATGAATTATGAACTAAAGAAATGAGCCGATACAACCACAACCATAACCTGAGCGGCAAGGACTATTTCTTCCGTGTCCTCTTTTCCATCATTGCCACAGCCATCCTGGTGGCCTTCATGCCTCATGGGGGCATGACAGCCTCCTATCACTATCAGAAGGGCGAGCCCTGGGAGGACGAGGCCCTCATAGCACAGGACAGCTTCCCCATCCTGAAGCCGGCCGACCGCATTGCACGCGAGCAGGACAGCCTGCGGCAGTTCTACGAGCCCTACTTCCGCATGGAGGAGGAGACCGAAGAGGAGCAGATGCAGGCGCTCCGGCAGGAGTTCGTCGCCCTGTCGCGACTGGGCACTCCCCATTATTTCCTGCCTCACCTGCAGGAGAAGCTGCGCCACGTCTACTCGACGGGCATTCTCTCGGGCGAGGATGCAGCCAGATTCGACGGCGACACGCCGCAGCGGGTGCGCATCTACCACGGCATAGAGTCCGCCGTGCGCAACTATGCTTCGCTGTACAGCGAGAAGACTGCCTACGAGTACCTCATGGCCGAGGAGGACAGCGTGCGCTTCGGTCACAGCCGTCTGCACGGGCTCGACCTGATGCGGTTCGTGCATCCCAACCTCACCTACGATGCTGCGAAGAGCGAACAGCAGCGGCAGGAGGTGGACGGCAGGCTGGTGCGTACGATGGGCGTCGTGCTGCAAGGGCAGAAGGTCGTCGACAAGGGACAGATTGTGGACGACGGCGTGATGGACATCCTGCAGTCCTGGGAGCAGCACCAGCGCGAGCACAAGCTCAGCACGAGCGAGGTGCTTTCCCGCATGGGCGGGCGCACCGTCTACATAGCCATCCTTGTCGTGCTTCTGCTCATGTACTTCCAGCAGTTCCGCAGCGACTACCTCGACAGCTTCCGCACCGTGCTCCTCATCATGACGCTCTTTCTCGTGTTCCCTATCATCACGTACACCATCATGGGCCACATGTGGGCCAGCGTCTATTTGGTGCCCTACTGCACGCTGCCCATCCTGCTGCGCATCTTCCTCGACTCGCGCTCGGCCTTCATCACGCACGTCATCACCATCCTGGCCTCGGCCGTTGTGCTCATGCAGCCTTTCACCTTCATCGTGACGCAGATTGTGGCAGGCCTCGTAGCCATCTACTCCCTGCGGGAGCTCTCGCAGCGCTATGAGCTGTTCCGGGCAACCGTGTGGGTCACCATCTCCACCCTGCTGACCTATCTCTGCATGGAGTTTGTACGGGGCACAGCCGACGGCAGTCTGGAGCTGAGCCGCTGGCCGTACATCTACCTGACCGTAGCCGGAGTGCTCACCATGCTGGTCTACCTGCTGCTCATCCCCATCGAGCGCATCTTCGGCTTCACCTCCATTGTCACCCTCGTGGAACTGCAAAACGTGAACAACCCCCTGCTGCGCCGTCTCTCGGAGGAAGCCACAGGCACCTTCAACCACAGCATGCAGGTGGCAAACCTTGCGGCAGAGGTTGCCAACAAGATAGGTGCCAAGGCTCAGCTCGTCCGTACGGGCGCACTCTATCACGACATCGGAAAGCTGGAGAACGCCGTTTTCTTCACCGAGAACCAGAGCGGGCAGAACCCCCACGACGGGCTGCCCTATGAGCGCAGTGCACGGATTATCATCCAACACGTGGAGAAAGGTTTGCGTTTGGCCGACAAGTACAAGTTGCCTGCCGTCGTGAAGGACTTCATCGCCACGCACCACGGGCGCAGCCTGACCCGCTACTTCTATGTCCAGAAAGTGAAGAGCGAAGAGTTAAGAATGAAGAATGAAAGTAACAAACCAGATGCAAATGGTAACTCTGATTCTTCACCATCCGCTCTTAACCCTTCACTTGAAAGCCAGTTCCGCTATCCCGGCCCCAAGCCGCAGACGCTGGAGCAGGCCATCCTGATGATGGCCGATGCCGTAGAAGCCGCATCGCGCAGTCTGCCCGAGTACACCGAGGAGAGCATCAATCAGATGGTGGAGAAGATTATCGGGGCGCAGGTGAGCGACGGCAGCTTCAACGAGTGCGCCATCACCTTCCGCGAGATAAAGGAAGCGAAGGAGGTTCTCTGTGCACGGCTGCGTACCGTCTATCACACCCGAATACAGTATCCGGAATAGCGGCGTGCGCTTCCGAAATAAGCGCGAGGCTCTTCCGAAATAAGCGCGAGGCTCTTCCGAAATAAGCGCGAGGCTCTTCCGGAATAAGAGCCGTGCTCTTCCCGGACAGAGACACGCGCCTTATTGCGACTCTCTGCACCGATTTACCACTTTTTCCGTCGTTCTCAGGGATTTTTTTCCTGCTTTCCTTTGTCGTTTAGCCAAAAAGGTGTAACTTTGCCGCCGACATACATAATGCGCTTGTGGTGGAATTGGTAGACACGCCAGACTTAGGATCTGGTGCCGCGAGGCGTGTAAGTTCGAGTCTTATCAGGCGTACATTATGTGTTTTTTGGGGTGCAACAGGCTCTTTTTTGTTGTCTGTGCGGGCAAAATTGTTACGGAATGCGGGTGAAATGCAAAAAAGTGTCAGTTTTTGTTACAACGTATTGTAAAAAAGTGTAACTTTGTAGGCAGAATAAACAAATTTTGCTAAAAACGAACCGACGAATATCATGTCCTGCATCAAAATCAAGCATCTTATCTCGCATGGCGCAGCTATGCTCTGCCTGGCACTGGTTGTCATGACGACAGCATGTACCGAAACCATCGACACCTCTGCACGCTATGTCTTCAAGGAACGTACCATAGCCAGCTATCTCGAAGACCATTCGCAGTTCAGCGAGTACCTGCGGCTGCTGAAAGAGCAGAGGGTCAGCGACGTGAGCGAGACGACCGTCTACCAGCTCATGACGGCCTACGGCTACTACACCTGCTTCGCCCCCACAAACGAGGCCATCCAGCTCTATCTGGACTCCCTCGTCATCAAGGGCATCATCCCCGAGGCCAACTGGGAATCCTTCCCCGACGACAAGACAAGGGACAGCATCCGCACCGTCGTCGTGCTGAACAGTATCCTCGACGGCACAAAGCTGGAGAAAACGTACATCACGGCAGAGTTCCCCAAGACGAACGAGGAATTTGAAGTCACGACGATGGCCGACCGCAAGATAAGCGTCACCTACGACAAGAAGGACCTCGACGCCGCCAAAATCGACGGCATCTGCTCCGTGTCGAAGACCAATCGCGACATCGAGGCCATCAACGGCTTCATCCACGAAATAGCCTACGTCATCAACCCGAGCAACGAGACGCTGGGCAGCACACTACACAAGTTCACCTACGACTTCACCAGCAACCTCAGCGTCATAGCTAAGCTCGTGGAAGCCTGCGGGCTGGGCGACACCCTCGCCAAGGTCAGGGACGAACGCTACGAGACACTCTACAAGAACAACGCCTTCCCGAACTTCAAGTGGCAGCTCCGCAGCTGGGAAATCGAAGCACCCGAGCATCGTAAGTACGGCTTCACGCTCTTTGCCGAGACCGACGACTTCTGGGAAGCTGAACTCGGCAAGGACCGCAAGGAGATAACGAAGGAAGACGTCATCGCATGGGTGGACCAGAAAGGCTACTACCCCGATGCCGTGAACGACGACAACTACTCCGACGTGAACAACCTGCTCAACCGCTTCGTCACCTATCACCTGCTTCCCGAACGCATACCCGTCGACAAACTCGGACTCCACTACAACGAGAAAGGCTTCAACTACCGCATCCTCAATGCCTCGTACACCGTTCCCGTATGGGCACACTACGTCACGATGGGCAAGCGCCGCCTGCTGCGTATCTGGGAGAGTGCCGAGAGCGGAGGACCCTACCTCAACCGCTTCCCCAAGCTCAACAACGGTCGCCGCGAAGACTACCACGAGAAGGAATGCTCGGAACAGAACAAGGGTATTGAAATCAGGACCGACGAGACATCGGGCATCGTCAAGCTCATCAACGGCATCATCTATCCCATCCACGAGCCGCTGGCCTATTCCGAGCACGTTCGCGACGAGCTGGCCAAGGTGCGCATCCGCTACGACTCATGGGAACTGCAGCCCGAGGCCATGAACAACGACATGCGTCTCGTCAGCAAGAACGATGCCATCTGGTACTTCTCCAGCGACCCCGACAAACAATACTTCGAGAACGCCACCGTCAACAGCAAGCAGACAAACTTCATGCTCCTGAGCGGCCGCGACCAGAGCTGGCCGAACTATCAGGGCGACGAACTGCTGGCAGAGGGTGTCTACGACATCACCATCACCCTGCCTCCCGTGCCGAAACAGGGCATCTACGAGATTCGCATGGGTGTGTCGACGTACAGCGGCACCCGCGGCATCTGTCAGGTCTACTGGGGCTCGCGCAAGGACCAGCTCGTGGCACAGGGCATCCCCGTCAACATGCAGCTGGGTGGTAACAGCACAGGCAACATGCTGGGATGGGAAACCGACACCGACGACGACGACTACAATGCCGAGGTGGACAAGAAGATGCGTAACAACGGCTTCCTGAAAGGTCCCGAGTATATCGTGGCAAGCGCAGGCGGAACGGTGACAAACCGCATGAATGCAGGTGCAACGCGCCGTATCGTGGTGCGCGAACCCATGTCGCCCGACGTCACCTACTACATGCGCTTCAAGACCGTGCAGCCCGACTACACTACCAAGCAGCTCTTCGTCGACTACCTCGAGTGGTGTCCGAAGGAAGTCTATGACAACCCCGAACATCCCGAAGACATCTGGTAAGGGATAGAAGAAGATAGAAGGAGATAGAAGAAGATAGGGGGAGATAAAAGAAGATAGAAGTAGACAAAAGGATAAAAGGAGATAGAAGAAAGAGGGAGATAGAAGACGATAGTTTTTGGCGCGTTTGCCAATGGTATTGTCCTTTATCTCCCTTTTATCTTCTTCTATCTCCCTCTATCTCCCCCTATCTTCTTCTATCTTAGGCAGCCGGCAATAAATGCCTGCATTTCGGGATAGCTTTTCTCGATGCTAAGCAGCAAGTGCAGCTGGTTGTTGGCGCGGACGAAGTTGTGGTCGGGATACTGGCACTTCCAGTACTTGTCGCCGCTCAGGTAGTCCCAAAGGAAGCGGACGCACTGCATGTAGGGGAAGAGGGCTGTGGCATAGGGCAGGTTCTCTATCTCGACGGGCAGCAGGAAACTCTTGGCACTTTCGAGGTAACCCTCGGTGAAGGCCTTGAAGATGTCCATGCGGAACTGCACTTTGTCCATCTCCGGGCAGTCCTCAGCAACCTCGTTGGCAGCGGTGCGCAGGAAGTCGCCGTAGTCGGAGAAGATGAAGTTGGGCATCACCGTGTCGAGGTCGATGACACACAGCACATTGTCCTCCTTGTCGAACATCATGTTGTTCACCTTCGTGTCGCAGTGGCACACACGTTTCGGCAGCGTTCCCTCGCGTCCCATACGTTCAGCCTTGCACATCTCCTCGGCGCGTTTCTCTATCT
>JAFUVM010000011.1 GCA_017483665.1 Bacteroidaceae bacterium | reverse complement strand
CCTCCCGATAATAATGCAAGTGAAAGGGGCATCAGAAAAGTAAAGATCAAAATGAAGAACTCAGGCACTTTCCGTTCCGATGCTGGGGCAAATGCCTTTCTCGATCTGCTCTCAATCGTAGAGACCACTAAGAAACACAACAACTCACCATACGCTGCTATCCGCGCCTTGTTCTAAGCACGGACTACTGCTATATGGCAATCGCTGAATAGTTACGCCCAGGAAGCATTAGGTTAAATTTTATTAAAAACAAAAAATCTCCAATTTCTCTGGGATACTCAGAACCCCAGCAAATGCAGGGGCTTTGACTCGTGTCCCAAAAGGGGTTGGATGCTTACTGCTTTTTTGTGCCCGTATGTGAAAGTTTTTGGGAAATGTGCTTCCCGTTTGGAAGAAAAGTTGTAATTTTGTTCTCGGAAATCAAAACCGATATCATGAAAAGAATAATTGTTATTTCAACGAGTCTGCGCAGGGGCTCGAACAGCGACATGCTGGCTGACAAGTTTGTGGAAGGTGCCAAAGCTGCGGGGAACGATGTGGAGAAAATCTCCCTCGTCGGTAAGGACATTCAGTTCTGCAGGGGATGTATGGGGTGCCAGAAGCTGGGGCGTTGCGTCATCAACGACGATGTGAACGGCATCATGGCAAAAGTGCTGAAAGCTGATGTCGTGGTTTGGGCAACACCTATTTATTATTATGAGATGAGCGGACAGATGAAGACCCTCATCGACCGCATGAATGCCATGTACGAGCAGGACTATCAATTCCGCGATGTCTACCTGCTCTCGACGGCTGCAGAGGATGAGGCTGAGACACCGAAGCGTGCTGAGATCGGACTGACGGGCTGGATAGACTGCTATCCAAAGAGCCGTTTGGCCGGCACGCTCTTCTGCGGCGGCGTGAACGATGCGCGGGAGATTGAGGGCAATCCTAAGTTGCAGGATGCCTTTGAATTAGGCAAAAGCATCGCCTGAGCTGTAGCTGACGGCTCGGGGCTCGCGACTGTCAAGGCCGTTCAGCGGAGAATCTTCTTTACTTTGCTTTTCGTTGAGCCTTGCTTCTTAATGTAGATGCCGCCTGAAGGACGTTCTACCTGCTGACCGTTGAGCGTGTAATAGACATCCTTCCCCTCTGCCGCGTTGATGCGACGGATGGCTGTGGCTTCCGATTGCGAGAGGGTGACGCTGATGTCCGACTGTCCGCCCCGGAGGAATGTCTTCAGCTCGTCAGCTGACAGGCCGTTGATTCTGCCCAGACGGGTGTAGCTGTACGAGTTGTAGCCGTAGAAGATGCAGATGTTGCTGCCGCTGTAGAGAACCACATCGCCGGGCTGTCCGTTGATGTACTCGTTGCTCGAAGGCAGCGAGAAACCCAGCGATCCCCATATCTCGAAGTTGCCGTTGGTGTTGAGCTTTACTGTGACGGGACCTTCCTTCAGCTTCGCCAACAGCGTTTGTGTGGCAGCGTTGTCGACCAGGGTTACTTCGTGTGTCACGTTGTCGATGGTGATGTTCATTGTCATAGCGCTTGTGGATTGCGGCGTCTCCGCCTGCAACTCGTCGTCGGACGAGCAGCAGACGAAGAGCATTGTTGTCATCAGCAGGATGCAGTATCTTAGTTTCATTTCAGATTCTCCTTAAAGAATTGTTCCATCTTGTCGTAAGGGATGACGCCAGCCACGTCATCGTAGAGGTCAACGTGTGATGCTCCGGGGATAATCAGGAGCTCCTTGTTGCCCTCTTTTGCGCTTGTGCCTTCCGTGTGGCGGCCTGTCATCCGTTCGAAGGCGTACTCCGAGAAGTAGCGGCTGTGCGCTTTCTCGCCGTGGATGAGCAGCACGGGGGACTCAATCTCCTGTGCCCAGCAGAGTAGGGGTTGGTTGAGGAACGACTGGCAGCCAATGATATTCCATCCGTCCGTGGAGTTGCCGCTACGTTCGTGATAGCCGCGCTTGGTCTTGTAGTAGGCATGGTAGTCCTTGACGAACCAAGGGGCGTCGTCGGGCAACGGGTCGACGACGCCTCCAGCCCGCTGGTAGGTGCCTGCCTTGTAGTCGGCAGTGCGCTGTGCGGCTATGGCGCGACGCTTCTCCATACGTTTTTCGGGCGAGTCCTCGCAGGCGAAGTAACCCTCGACGTTCACTTTGCTCATGTCGTACATTGTGGAGGCAACGGTAGCCTTGATGCGCGGGTCGAGGGCGGCGGCATTGACGGCCATGCCACCGAAGCCGCAGATGCCGATGATGCCAATGCGGTCGGGGTCGACATCAGCCTGAGTGCTGAGGAAGTCGACGGCGGCAAGGAAGTCCTCGGTGTTGATGTCGGGCGAAGCCATGCGACGCGGTTCGCCGCCGCTCTCGCCTGTGAACGAGGGGTCGAAGGCAATGGTCAGGAACCCGCGCTCGGCCATGTGCTGGGCGTAGAGTCCGCTCGACTGCTCCTTGACGGCTCCGAAAGGTCCGCTCACGGCAATGGCGGGGAGTTTTCCGCCTTTCTGTTCCAGATTATCTGCTTTCGGGATGTACATGTCGGCAGCGAGTTCGATGCCATAGCGGTTGTGGAACGTCACCTTCCGGTGTTCCACCTTGTCACTCAGAGGGAATGTCTTGTCCCATTCCCCGGTCAGTTGCAGCGTTGTGTTCATGTCCTCTTCTGTTTTGGTTTGTTCTTTGTTTGTGCAAGCCGCAAGGGTGGCGGCCAGTAGCATTGCAGACAATAATACCTTCTTCATGGTTCCGTTTGTTTTTTTCGTCTTCTATATAACTAACCTCAACGAGGTGTTATTAAACGCCTCTGCTTTCGGTCAGCCGAAAAGTTTGCTGCAAAGTTACAACATTTATTTAATTGTTACCTACATCCTTTCAAGATATTCTTACCAATTTCACCGAAATGTTTTACGATAAGAAATAATGAAATGCACGGAAGACACATTATTTCCCATTCTTTCACTTTTTCGTTCTTGCATTCTTTCTTTTTTCAATTTTTGTTCGTAACTTTGCAGGCGCAATCTGTACATTTTGACACATGACGAAACGATTTACCTGTATCCTGTTGCTGCTCTGCTGCTGTCTGGCAGCTATGCCCTACACGTTGGTCATTGATGCCGGACACGGTGGGAAAGACCCCGGGGCACAGAGCAAGACAGGCAAGGAGAAGAATATCAATCTGGCAGTCGCACTGGCCTTCGGAAAACTCGTGGAACAGAACTGCAAGGACGTGAAGGTGGTCTATACACGCAAGACGGACGTCTTCGTCGAGCTGGACGAACGCGCCAACATCGCCAATCGCGCCAAGGCAGACCTCTTCATCAGCATACATACGAACAGCACCGCAGCCAAGGTCGGGCCGCAAGGTACGGAGACTTATACCCTGGGTATGCACCGCGCGGCTGACAACCTGGCCGTCGCCAAGCGCGAGAACTCCGTCATCACTTTGGAGAAAGGCTACGAGCAGAAGTACGAGGGTTTCGACCCGAACTCGAGCGAGAGCTACATCATCTTCGAGCTCATGCAGGACAAGAACATGGAGAGCAGTGTCAAGTTGGCGGGGCTCATTCAGAAACAGTTCCGTAACAGTGCCAAGCGTGTGGACAAAGGTGTACACCAAGCCGGCTTCCTGGTGCTTCGTGCCACCAGCATGCCCAGCGTGCTCATCGAGCTTGGCTACATCAACAACCCCGCCGAAGCGGCCTATCTTACCTCAACAGCCGGGGTGAACGCTCTTGCCAAGAGCATCTACAACGCCTTCGTGGCGTATAAGAAGTGAAAAGTGAATAATTTGCTGCCGTCCAAATGGTAAATGATTAAATGTTAATGTAAGGTGAAACCTGAAGTAAAGATAGGACTTACGGGCGTGATTGCCCTCGTTGCGCTCTACCTGGGCATAAACTTCCTGAAGGGCGTAAACTTGTTCAAATCCAATGAAGTGTACTACATCACTTTTAGCAATACAAAGGGACTGGCGAAGAGCAGTGCCGTCTATGCCGATGGATTTAAAGTAGGCATCGTGAGCGACATAACCTATGACTACCAGCATCCTGGGGAGGTGGTTGTGGAAGTCAGCGCTGACAAGGGTCTCCGCATCCCGAAAGGCAGTTCTGCACAGCTTGACGAAGCCGTTCTGGGCGGCTGTACCCTGAACATGCTGCTTGCCACCAATCTGACCGAGGCCTATCATCCTGGCGACACCATTAGGGGCAACGACGTGAGCGGACTGATGGCAAAGGTGGGCGGAATGGTGCCGCAGCTGGAGCAGGTCGTGGCAAAGGTCGACACGCTTGTGGCTACCCTCAACCTGTTGCTCTCCAACCCGAATCTTCCCCTCATTATCCAGAACGCAGAGCTCGTCACGGAGAACCTCAACAAGAGCACAGAACAGCTGAACACCCTGCTGCGAAACGATATACCCAAGATGACGGGCACTTTTACTCGGGCTGGCGAGAACGTTGCACAGTTGACCGACAAGATGAACCAGCTTGACCTGCAGGCCACTCTGGACAGCGTCAACCAGACCATCAGCAGCGTGCACAGCATGATGGAGCAGATACAGAATCCCAACGGCACCTTGGGCAAACTCATGTCCGACCCCTCGGTCTATGACAACCTGAACCATACGGTGCAGAGTGCCGACAGCCTCGTCACGGACCTCAAGGCCCACCCCAAGCGCTACGTCCACTTCTCCGTCTTCGGGAAGAAGGATAAGTAACTTCTCCTGCCTGCCGCAGGACTTCTTTATTCCTTGCAGATATCTTGAACGACAAGTCCCGCCAGCGTCATGCCAAAGATGGCTGTGATGTGGGCGAGGGAACCATTCGTCTGTACCTTCGTGAAGGTCTGACTGCCGTCCTGCAGGGCCTTCCCGCGGTTGGGTAGGGGTTGCTCCTCGCTGTGAACGCACAGGAACTTGCGTGCAGGGAAGAGTTTGTTCCGCCGCATGGCTGAGCGCATCGCTGCTGCCAGCGGGTCGCCCTTCACCTTCCAGAACTCCGAGACACGCACTTTCGTCGGGTCGATGCGGAGGGCCGCTCCCATCGAAGAGAAGAGGGTCTGGGTGGTCGTGGCCTTCAGTATGAGACTTATCTTGTCCCTTAGCGAATCGATGGCGTCGATGACATAGTCGAAGGTCTCGATGTGGAACTCTTCAGCAGTCTCGTTGCTGAAGTTCTTCTGTAAAGCGACGATCTCCGCCTCCGGGTTTATTTCGAGCAAGCGTTGGCGCAGAGCCTCGACCTTTGGCTTGCCGATTGTTTTGGTGGTTGCCATCAGCTGCCGGTTGCAGTTGGTGACGCAGACCACATCGCTGTCCACAATCGTCAGATGCATGATGCCTTCGCGCACCAGGCACTCCGCGCACCAGCTTCCCACGCCGCCCACGCCAAAGATGATGACGCGCTTCTCTCTGATTCGTTCCATCGCATCGGCACCAAGCAGCAACTCTGTGCGGTTGAATAAATCTCCAGTCATTTGCGTATAAAGCTTGAAATTTGAGGATAAAGGTAAGGCTTTTTTCGTTAATAATTGGCATTTTCTGCTGCAATTATAGTTTTTTTGAGGGTTTTATGCTCTGTTTGTTGACATTTTTATGTATCTTTGTCTACACACATCGTAATATATAACACTATAAAAGACAAAACGACATGAAAAACATCTTTTCTCTGGAAGGCAAGAATGCCTGGGTTACGGGAGCCTGTTACGGCATCGGTTTCAGCATCGCAAAGGCTTTTGCCGAGGCTGGCATCAAGAACATTATCTTCAACTGTCGCAGTGAGGAGGCGAAGCAGCGCGGGCTGGACAGCTACCACGAGGCCGGCATCGAGAACGTGAAGGGCTACGTCTGCGACGTGACCGACGAGCAGGCCGTGAAGGAACTCGTGGAGAGAATCCATGCCGAGGTGGGGCAGATAGATATTCTGGTCAACAATGCCGGCATCATCAAGCGCATCCCTATGCACGAAATGAAACGCGAAGAGTTCCAGCAGGTCATTGACATCGACCTCGTGGGGCCGTTCATTTGCTCTGCAGCAGTAGTGCCGGAGATGATGGAGCGCCGCGAAGGTAAAATCATCAACGTCTGCTCGATGATGTCGGAGCTCGGACGTGAGACGGTGAGTGCGTACGCTGCTGCCAAGGGCGGCCTGAAGATGCTGACGCGCAACATCTGTTCGGAGTACGGCGAATACAACATCCAGTGCAACGGCATCGGTCCGGGCTATGTGGCCACGCCGCAGACGGCTCCGCTCCGCGAGCGCCAGGCTGACGGCAGCCGCCATCCCTTCGACTCGTTTATCTGCGCCAAGACTCCTGCCGGTCGCTGGCTGAATCCGGAGGAGATAGGCGGTCCGGCTGTGTTCCTGGCTTCGCATGCTTCGGATGCAGTCAACGGTCACATTCTGTACGTCGACGGCGGCATCCTGGCTTATATCGGCAAGCAACCGAAGTGAGGATTAGGGATTAGAGATTGGAGATTAGGGTTTATTTGTATTTAAGCCGTAAGTAATAACCCGTCAAAGTGAATGTAAAGTGATGGAACAGGTGTTCAGTTATATCATCAGTCTTGGGGCGTCGGTCATGATGCCCATACTCTTTACCGTCATCGGTCTATGCATCGGCATGAAGTTCGGACGGGCCCTGAAGTCGGGGCTCTACGTGGGTGTTGGCTTCGTGGGCCTCGGTATCGTCACAGCCCTTCTGACAAACAACTTTGGCGGTCCGCTTTCCGAAATCTCGCGCCTGTACGATTTGCAGCTGGGCGTGTTCGACATGGGCTGGCCTGCCGCTGCAGCCGTGGCCTACAACACAGCTGTGGGAGCACTCATCATCCCGATCTGTCTGGGTGTGAACTTCCTGATGCTCATCACGAAGACCACCCGAACCGTGAACATCGACCTCTGGAACTACTGGCACTTCGCCTTCATCGGTGCCGTGGCCTATTTCGTCATGGGCGAAAGTCTGGCCTGGGGCTATTTTGCCGCCATTGTCTGCTACATCAACACGCTGGTGATGGCCGACCGTACAGCTGACCGTTTCCAGGGCTACTACGAAGGAATGGAGGGCATCTCCATTCCGCAGCCTTTCGTGCAGAGTTTCACGCCGTTCGCCATGCTCATCAACAAAGGGCTCGACCTGATTCCGGGCTTTTCCAAACTCGACATCGATGCCGAGGGACTGAAGAAGAAGTTCGGTGTATTGGGCGAGCCGCTGGTGCTGGGAGTCATCGTCGGAGCGCTGATAGGAGCCTTGGCTCAGCTCGACATCAAGAAGATACTCTTCCTGGGTGTCACGATGGGAGCCGTGATGGAGCTTATACCGCGCATCACAAGGCTGTTCATCGACGGTCTGATGCCCATTTCGGAGAAGACGCAGGAGGTGGTGAAAAATTCAAAATTGTTCAACACAAAATTCAAAATCAAGAAGATATACATCGGTATGTCGCCAGCGCTCGTGATAGGTCACCCCACGACGCTCGTCGTAAGTCTGTTGCTCATTCCCGTCACCTTGGGCATCGCCGTTGTCCTGCCCGGCAACGAGTTCCTGCCCTTGGCCTCGCTTGCAGGCTTGTTCTACGTGTTCGTCATGGTGCTGCCCTACACGAAGGGAAACGTCGTGAAGACCTTCATCGTGGGACTCGTAGCGCTGGTCGTAGGACTGTACTTCGTGACGGACATGGCTCCGGCCTTTACGCAGGCAGCCCACGCCGTGTTTGAACAGACGGGCGACACCAGCGCCAAGATTCCCGAGGGCTTCGAGGCCGGAGCGCTCGACTTTGCCTCCTCGCTCTTTGGCTGGGCCATCTACAAGTGCGTGAACAACCTCCAGTGGATTGGCATGGCGCTGCTGACGGCGTTTACCCTGGGCATGATGTACTACAACCGCCGCTGTATCGTTGCCGACGAAGCAAGGGCTGATAACTAAAGCAACGATGTCTCCGCGATATTCAAATGGAGTTGGTCTGGAAGTACCTCGCGCTTATTCCGGAAGCGCCTCGCGCTTATTTCGGAAGCGCAAGGCTCTTATTTTAACAAGACCGTAGAGATGTCCCCGGACCGACGGACAGAATGAACGATAACAACCAAAACAACTATATAACAATGAAGAAAACTATTTTAATCCTCATGCTTATGGGAAATCTTACAACCGGGTTTGCCCAGCAGAAGATGAACTTCCAGAAGGCTTGTCACCCCGACGATGTGAAGCACTACGACACCAAGACTCTGCGCGACCGCTTCGTGATGGAGAAGGTGATGGCAGCTGACGAAATCAATCTGACCTATTCGATGTACGACCGTTTCATCTTCGGTGGTGCCATGCCCGTCACGAAGGATCTGAAGTTGGAAACCGATCCTCAGCTCCGTGCCGACTACTTCATGCGTAACCGCGAGCTGGGCATCATCAACACAGGCGGCGAAGGGTCGGTCATCGTCGACGGTCAGGAGTACCCACTTGGCTACCGCGAAGCCCTGTACATCGGGCGAGGATGGCTTGGCAAGGACAAGGACGGCAAGGACATCGACTCGAACCAGGAGGTCATCTTCCGCTCGAAGGACGCGGGGAACCCTGCGAAGTTCTACCTGAACTCAGCTACGGCACACCATCACTACAAGACACAGTGGATTACCCTGGACGGCCGCAAGAACGGCAAGATACAGAGCCTCAAGGCTACCGTCACCGGACCGCTTGGCACCTTGGCCGAGTCGAACCAGCGCACCATCTATCAGCTCATCGTCAACACCTCGCTCGAGGAAGGTCCCTGCCAGTTGCAGATGGGACTGACCCAACTGCAGGAGGGCAGCGTATGGAACACCATGCCGCCTCATACCCACGGCCGTCGCATCGAGGCCTACTATTACTTCAATGTGCCAGAGGGTCAGACCGTAAGCCACATCATGGGCGAACCCCAGGAGAGCCGCGTGGTATGGCTGCACAACGAGCAGGCCATCATGTCGCCCGAGTGGAGCATCCATTGCGCCAGTGCCACATACTACTATACCTTCATCTGGGGTATGGCAGGAGAAAACCTGAACTACAACGACAAGGATGTCATTCAGGTAGGAGACTTGAGGTAAACCCGGCGAGGTCAGGCTTTTCTGGTTACCACCGGTCGCGGGTCTGAATGTCGTCTGCCCAGCGGTGGTCCTTGGGGAAAGGCTGGCCTCCCCAGGCTTTCACCTGGGTCCAAGGTTGCGGAGCATCTGCCCAGAAAGGATGGTCGGCAGGCAGTCCGAGCGGCATAAACATCAGGGAAGTCATGTAGAGCGAGCCGTTGTTGGTGTACCAGTCGGCCACGTCGGGCTGTGAGCCGCAGAAGCCGATGGTCAGGAATCCGGCATCGTTGAAATTCTCCTGGGCATCGAACATCCGGTGCAACACCTTCGTCAAGGCGGCCCGCACCTGCCCGTTCGTCAGTTCAGAGGGCAGTTTCTCATACCAAGACATCAAGGCCAGGGGCTGCATTGCCGCCAGGCGGTAGACGATGGAGCGACCGAAGACGGGGAAAGTGCCCTCGGGAGAGATGAACCGCTCCAAGATGAGTGCGAACTTCTGCGCCCGCTTCAGGGCACGCTCGTGGTACTTCTTGTAGTCCAGACGCGAATTGTGCTTGGCGTCAACCATCGCCTGGAGCGTCTCGAGATACATGGGGTGGAACACAAAACTGGAATAGTAGTCGAAGGCAAAATCCGGGCCGTCGGCATACCAGCCGTCGCCCACGTACCATTCCTCCACCTTGCGGCAGGCGGTGTTGACGCGGAACTCGTCGAACTGTGCACCGGCCTTCGCCAGCAGACTCTCGATGGTCGACGAGAAGATGAGCCAGTTGGTGTAGGGCGGGTCAATCTTGCGCAGCGACTGGAACTCCTTGATGAAACGTTGTTTTGTCACGTCGTCGAGCGGCATCCACAGCGTGTCCCAGGCACGGAGGAACGATTCGGCAATGTAGGCAGCGTCCACCAGATTCTGTCCCGACCTGCCCCAGCAAAGATAGTCTGGCGAGTCGGGGTCGACGGCATTCCTGTAGGCAGACAATGCCCACTCTCTCAGCTGCTTGCGTTGCAGACCTTCCGCTGTGTCGTCGTCGGGCAGGGTCAGCCAAGGGGCGATGCCGGCCATCAGCCGACCGAACGTTTCCATGTAGACTACGCTACGGTCGCGGTTGTCGAACGAAGGCGAGAACTCGGTCTTCATGTTCTTCTGCAACTCACCTTTTGCCATGTTCTCCAGCACAGGCTGTGCCATCTTGTATGCCAGCGAACACCAGTATTCGCGGTCGGTCTGCTCGGTCTGCTTTGCTTTCTTCGCAGCCTGCAGGGGCGACATCAGCACGAGGGCCAATGTCAGTACGAATAGTTTCTTTGTCATTTTGTAATGGTGTATGTAAGCGGACTGCGCAGGTCTGCCATGAATTTGTCGATAACATTCTGCCACTGAGCCTCGGAGCCGACATCGTACAGGCTCCATGCCGAACCGAAGAAGTAGGTGTAGGGTGCCCCGAGATAGCGGTTCACGATGCCGATGGCGTGGTTCAGTTCGCCTTTCAGCAGCTTGGTCTTGCTGACGCCATCGGGGAACAATGTTGCCACAAAGACCTGCGACTGGTTCAGGTCCGGACGGTCGGTCGGGTCGGCATAGCGGACGTAGTTCTTGCCCAGAACAAGGCCGTCGTCGCCATGCAACACAACGCCTGCGGCCAGTGCTGTCGGCTTCTCGATGCCGTCGTACCAGACGGTCATGCGATTGAAGTGCGAGCCTTTGTCCAGACTCAGCAGCCGGTGTTCGGTGATGCCGTCGTCGGTGGTGCCGTAGGTCAGCTCTGCTGTGAATCTCAGCGGACCGTTGTCGCGTATCAGGCAAGTCTCGTAGCAGTAGGGGAACACGAGCTTTCCGTCGTTCATCAAAGCCGGTGTACCGCATCCCAGCGAGGGACCGACGCCGTAGGCATCCATGCCGTTGCCATGATCCAGGTGGAACGATGTGTTCCTGTCAATGTCGTCAAGCGCCACCTTCTGCCCGGCTTTCCGCAACGAATCCTCCTTCAGGTTTCCTTCGTGGTCCTTCGTGTAGCGTTCCTCCACGACCAGTTCCGGAGTATTCTTCACCCAGACATCGATGCCAAACGAGCGTTCGCCCGTCTTCTGCAACGCAGGACCATAGAGACGATATGCAGAGCGGTCGTTCTCCCAGGCGAGGTCGTCCTTGCGGATAGGGTAGACCTTGCCTTTGACGTATGCCTTGGGTTCAGCGGGTTTGCCTTTGCTGACGGTAAACGAAGCCTTCCCTTTGGGATGCAGAGACACGAAGAGGAGCAGCTTTCCGTCGTAAGTCTTTTGGCTGGCAACCTCCTGTCCGGCCATGTTCTCTATCAGCAGCGGCTCATCGGCACTGATGCCCAGCTGACTGCAGACTGCCTGCAAGTCAACTTCCGCCACCTCCTGCCGTTGCCGGTCGCTCTCGTTCCGGAAGGTCAGGGTGAGCTTCTCTGTCTGTAAGTATCGGCAGTATTCGCACGCAGCCAGCAGGAAAGCACCTACACCGAAGTTGGCTTGGCTGTTAGCGTCGACAGTCTGTCCGGGGATGGCCCGTTCGCCGATGGGTTGCACGTAGCCCACCTTTCCGTCTTTTTGCAAAGCGACTTCCGAGAGATAGTACCAGGCTTTCTCTACCGTGGGGGCGAACATCTTCTTTGGCAGATAGCCGTTGTTGATGCCCCAAAGCAGGCCGTAGCAGAAGAAGGCTGTGCCAGAGGTCTCGTAGCCGGGAGCTTGTTCGGGGTCCATCATCGACCGTGTCCAGTGTCCCTGCGGTTGCTGTAGCTTCTGGACAGCTTCTGCCAGACGGACAAACTTCTCTGCGAAGAACGCATGGTGAGGGTAGTCCTTAGGCATGTCCTGCAACACTTTGGCAAGACCGGCGAGCACCCATCCGTCGCCGCGTGCCCAGAAGTCCTTCTTGCCGCTGGCGGTCTTGTGCTTCGGGAAGATGTATTTCCCGTCGCGGAAGTAAAGTCCGGTCTCGTTGTCGAGCATGATGCTGTCGCTATGGCACAGGTTCGCGTAGAGCTTGTCCAGATACTTCGTGTCGCCTGTGAGCTTGTACATCTTCGTCATTACGGGCATCACCATGTACAACGCATCGGCCCACCACCAGAAGTCGTTGTCCTTCGAGTCTGCCTCGAAGCCCATCACCTCCTTGGCGCGTGCCACTTTCCGCCCGGACTTCTTGTCTGCTGCATCCAGATTGTAGAGGTCAATGTACGTCTGGAAACAAATTTGCCAGTCGCCAAAGAGCACATAGTCCTGTCCTTCGCCGTACTGTCTGTACTTCCATTTCCTCGAATCCGGCTCCGTGGCACCTTGCCAATGGTTGTGCTCAGCCCAGCGGACACTATAGTCCAGCATCTGCTGGTCCTTCAGCAGCTTGTACACTTCTATGTTGCCCGTGTGGTAGGCCGCATGGTCCCAAAAGGCCCGGACTTCAGCAGGGTTGTTCGTTTGCCAGTAGGTGTTTGCCTTCCGGATGATGTCCTTCACTTCGTCCGTGGTCCATTGCCTTGCCTGTATGCCTATGGCCGACAGGAGTGCTACAAAAATCAAAAGTTTTCTCATGGTATGTATGTAAGTTGTGTTATTTCAGTTCCACTACCGTGATGCCTGCGCCGCCAAACTGGACGTGTTCGTCGTGGTAGGAGGCGATGCCCGGGATGGTGTGCAGGTACTGGCGGATGGCTTGCCGCAAGGCTCCTGTGCCTGTGCCGTGGAGGATGCGGACGCGTGAGGCATTCACCAGCTGGGCATCGTCGATGAAGTAGGTGACGGCTTGCAGAGCTTCGTCGGCTCGCATGCCGCGTACGTCAATCTCCTGCTTGAAGTCGAGATGCTTCTGGCGGATGCTTTCTATGGTCTGACGGCTCACCATCACCGTTTGCTTCTCTTCGTCGTTCTCCCTTCCTTTGGAGGGGCTGGGGGAGGCTTTTTCCAATCGCTTGAGGTCGACCAGCGTTCGCATCACACCGAAGGTGACGGTGGCCTGTTTGCCCTTGATGGCTGTGATGATGCCCACGGAAGTCTGCCCCTTGATGCGGACGAAAGAGCCGACAGCAAGACTCTCTAAATCTCCCTTAAAGAGAGACTTTTCCCCCTCCCCCTGCAAGGGGGAGTCGGAGGGGGTCTGGGAGTTAGAGAGGGTCTTTTGTTTTGCCGCCTGTCTCTCGGCATGCCGTTTCCGTCGCGCCTCTATCTGCTGGCGTTTCTTTTCGACGTAGGCATCCAGTTCTTCCTGACTCATCTGCCCGACCTCTTCGCGGAAGGTCTGCAACTGCTGGCGGGCAGAGCGCGTCCGTTCCTTGTCGGCTTGGGCCTCCTTGATTTCGCGAATCGTGTTCTCAATCTGTGCATTGGCGGCGGCGATGATTTTGTCAGCCTCCGCCTTTGCCTCGCGGATGATTTCCTTGCGCTTGCCACGCAGTTCCTCTATCTCCTTCTCGTAGTGTTCGATGGTCTGCACCATCTGCTTCTCCTGCGAATGAATCGTCTGCCGCTTGCCCTCCCAGTAGCGTTTGTCGCGCGTGATGTCGAGCAGGTACTTGTCGGCATTGACGTACTCGCGGCCCACAAGCTCCGTGGCATCGGCAATCACTTCCTCGGGAATGCCTATCTTGCGTGCAATCTCCACGGCAAAGCTGCTGCCCGGGTTGCCTATCTGCAACTGGAAGAGCGCCGCCATCTTCTGGCGGTCGTAGAGCATGGCGCCGTTCACCACGCCCTGCGTGTCCTCGGCAAAGTGCTTGAGGTTCTGGTAATGCGTCGTGATGACGCCAAAGGTACCTTTCTCCACGAAGCGTTTCAGTACGGCTTCCGCAATGGCGCCGCCGATGGTAGGCTCCGTGCCTCCGCCAAACTCGTCTATTAATAATAATGTAGAGGGCGTGCATCCGGCCATCATGCGCTTCATGTTCAGGAGGTGGCTGCTGTAGGTGCTCAGGTCGTCATCGATGCTTTGCTCGTCGCCTATGTCGATGAAGATCTGGCTGAAGATGCCAGCCCGGGAGCCGTCGGCCAAGGGAATGGGCAGTCCGCATTGCAGCATGTATTGCAGCAGGCCTACCGTCTTGAGGCAGACACTCTTGCCGCCTGCATTCGGTCCGCTGATGATGAGGATGCGTTGCCGCCTGGTCAACGTGATGCAGAGCGGAACAATCTTCGAGCCTTGTCCCCGCAGCTTGGCTTCGAGAAGCGGATGGCGGGCGTCGAACCAGTCGATGAGGGGCGTAGAGTATATCTCGGGCGAACGTCCCTCGATGGCTCGTGTCAGCTGGTGCTTGGCAAGGAGGAACTCGATGTCGGCAAGGAACTCGAAGCCTCGCAGCAGTTCCTTCAGGTTCGGTCGGAGTTGCTCGGTGAACTCGCGAAGGATGCGAATGACTTCCCTGCGCTCGTCGGCCTCCAGTTCGCGGATGCGGTTGTTGGCCTCCACCACTTCTGCCGGCTCGATGAAGACCGTCTTTCCCGTTGCACTCTCGTCGTGAACGATGCCCTTGATGCGTCGCTTCAGGGCTGGAGCCACAGGGATGACGAGGCGGCCGTCGCGCATGGCAGGCGTCACGTCCTTTTCCACCAGTCCTTCCGCTTGTGCCGACTTGAGGATGCCTGCAAGGGTCCGGCTGACGCTGCCCTCGGCTCGCTTCAGTTCCCGTCGGATAGTGGCAAGCTCGCTGCTTGCTTCGTCCTTGATGCGTCCGTACTTGTCGAGAATCTGTTCAAGGCGACGAGTGACGGAGTGGAAAGTGAAGACACCTTCGGCAAGCTTCTCGAGAGCAGGGAAAGAAGCCACAGACTCTCTCCCGACCTCTTCCTTGAAGGTAGAGGAGTAATTACCCTCCCCCTGCAAAGGGGAGTTGGAGGGGTTCTGTATGACTTTCACCCAGGCATGAAGGGTGCGCAGGGCTCGCAGGAGTTCCCACATCGTCTCTTCTTCAAGGTATGCACCTTCGATGCGGATGCGATGGATGTCGCTCCGCAGGTCGAAGAAGTCCTGCTCGGGCTGCTCCGTGCTTGTCTGCAGGATGTAGCTCAACTCGGAAAGCTGTTGGTGCAGGGTCGTGACGGCCGCGTGGTCCGAGAGGAACTGCATGGCATCCACGCGCTCATGCCCCAAGGGACTGAGACAGTAGCCGTGCAGCATCGTCCGCACCTCGTTGAAGCCTATCTTCTCTTCTAACGTCATTACTTCAGGTTCTTTTCGGGATACATTGTGTTCCACCATGTCGGGTCATCCTGTAGCCACTTCGCGAACCAAGCCATGATGCTGTCGTGCCAACGGATGCGTTTGTCGTAGTTCAGGATGTGGTGGTTCTCGCCGTCAACCGTGATGAAGGCGCACTCGCGACCAAGCAGCTTGAGGGCTGTGAACATCTGGATGCTCTCGTTGATGGGCACGTTGGTGTCCGCCCCGCCGTGCATGAAGAGGATGGGCGTATGCACTTTGTCGGCATTGAAGAGCGGGGCGTGTCCGCTGTAAAGCTCCATGTTGTTCCAAGGATAAGAGTTGGCCGCAGAGGTCGTGCTGTAGGTATATCCCCAATAGCCATACCCCCAATAGCTGGCAGGATTGCTGATGCCGGCATGGCTCATTGCAGCGGCAAAGATGTCGGTCACAGTCTGCAGGTACATTGTCATGAAGCCTCCGTAGCTTGCTCCCAAGCAGCCTACCTTGTCGGTCTTGACGAAGGGATGCTCCTCGCAGAACTGTTTGGTGCCCTGAACAATGTCGTCGGCCGTATAGTCGCCGTAGGCATTGACGTGGCGAGAGGCGAACTCCTGACCGAAGCCACTGCAACCAGAGGGTTGGATGAGGTAAACCACGTAGCCCATCGCAGCCCATTCCTGGAAGTTATAGTAGCTGTCGAGCAGACGACCCACGGGCGAGCAACCGCCATAGTAATAGACGAGCATTGGGTATTGTTTAGTCTCGTCGAAGAAAGGCGGCAGGAAGTAGCAGCCATAGATGGTGTCGCCTCGCTCAGCCTTAAAGTTCCAGTCGTGGCATTCGCCCAGCTGTATGTCTTTGAGTCGGGTGGGGTTGAGGTCGCAGAGCACGCGTTCCTTGCCTGTCTTGAGGTCGCGCAGCCAGCAACGGTCGGTGCTCGTGCTGCTTTCGCCGATGTATGCAAGGAGAGGCTTCTCCTCGGCCAGGCTGAAGCTGCCATATATATAAGGTTCGGAGAGAGAGACCCTCTCCCAATCTCCAGACCCTCTCCCCAGCCTTTCCCTTGTAGGGAGAGGAGAGGTTACTTTTTCTATAGGAGAACTATCTGCTCCCCTCCCTGCAAGGGAGGTGGTGGGGGTGGATCTGTTTGGGTCGATGCGGTAGAGGCTTTTCAGGTCGCGGTTCTCGCAAAGGGCGTAGATCATGCCGTCCTGCTCCGACCACTGGAATGAAGTGACGGACGGGTCGAAGTCGCGTGTCAGGCAGCGCACTTCCTTTGTTTGCAAGTCCATGATGAACAGTTCGTACTCGTAGCTGCTGGGGATGACATCCTTGGGAAGGGTGTTGCCAATGCCGCCCAGAGCCTCGGGGCTGCCAGTGATGGCGATGTACTTTTCGTCGGGCGAGAAGCTGTACGTGCCGATGAAGCCGTCGTGACGAACCAGCGTGTCGGCTTGTCCGGTCTTGAGGTCGAACAGAAGCAGGTCGGTGAACTCGAAGGGGCGTTCCGTCAGCTTCTCTGTGCGGATGGACACGAGGAAACGGCTCCCGTCCTTGTTCGGCGTGACGTAAACATTGCGGGCACCTTTCGTGATGGGCGTCGTGATGCCTGTCTCGATGTCGTAGAGCGAGTAGTTGCGGCGGTTGCGCCAGCCGGGTTGGCGGTCGTCGGGCTGGAGGATTTGGTGTACGTCCTTGTTCTTCTCCTCGGGCACCTTCTCGTCGATGGACACCACGAAGTGCTTCAGGTCGTCCGTCAGCCAAGCATTTCCCTTGCCGCTGTACTTGCCGACAGGCGTCTTTTCGCCCGTCTTTACGTCAACCGTCTCGTAGAACCATGTGCCCTCCTTCTCGCGATAGCAACGCAGGTAACGGTCGCCCTTGGGAAGCCAACGCTGGAAACCGTCGAGACTGAATTCCTTGCCCGTCTGCAGGTCGATGAAGATGTCCTTGCCTGCCGTTTCGCCTCCCTTGTAAGTGATGTTCTTGTGGATGCGGACGTACTTGCCCGAGCTGGAAAGCTCCACGCGGTTGATGCGTTCGCCGTGCATCATGTCGGCATTCGTCCAGTAGCGTTTCCCCTCGGGATTGACTTCGATGGGCTGTTCGCTCTCCACAGAGACCCGGAGGGTGTCGGGCTGTTCGCCTTTGCGGAGAATCTTGATGCGGACATCGTGCCGGCCCGGTACGAGCTCAAAGTCAGCACCCTGCTCGTTGCCGTCGATGTAGAGCTTATGTTTGCTCTCGCACTTTACGTTGACCTTTCCCTTGGCAAAGCCCGTGTTCTGCAGGGAGAAGGAGGCCATGTATAATTGGGGGCAGGAGGCGGGGGACAAAGGGTAGGAGGTTTGTGTGGGGGTGTTGTTTCCTTTTGTCCCTTGCTCTTTGACCTTTGTTCCTTCAATATGCAGTTCCATGAATGCCTCGTCGAGGTCAATTTTGTTGCCTTCCGAGTCGAGGCTGTCTGTCATGAAGGGCATCGTAACCGGGTAAGGGCCGGCCAGACGGATGCCTGTGATGTCTGTCGACTCTGCAAATGCCGTCAGAGGCAGAAGTAAGAGTGAAAGAAGTATGTTACGCATATCGTTTTTGAAGATTTAGTTTGCTATGCTTTGTGATTCCGTCTGTGCTTGCATGTCATCTGTGTTACTTCAACGTGAACTTCACCTTGCAGGTGCGGCGGTCGCTGCTGTCGCCTGCCCATGCGATGAACTCGCCAGGCTCAGCCTTCCAGTCGCCGGTTGTCTCGTCCCAGAAGGAGAGGGCGCGCTTGTCGGTCTGCAAGGTGACGGTCTTTGTTTCGCCGGGCTTCAGACTGACCTTCTGGAAAGCTTTCAGCTCCTTGACGGGACGGTCCACGCTGCACTTGCTGTCTGTGATGTAGAGCTGCACGACATCGCTGCCCTCGCAGGTGCCGGTGTTGGTGACATCGACCTTGAAGGTCATGTTGCCGTCGGTCGTCACATTGCTCTCAGCCTTCAGATTGGTGACCTTGAAAGTTGTGTAGGAGAGTCCGTGGCCGAAGGCAAAGGCGGGCTTCTGCTTCTTCATGTCTGTCCAGCGATAGCCGACGTAGATGCCTTCCTTGTACTCTTCGTCGATAATCTTCTTTCCCTCGCGCCAAATGCCGGGGAAGGCTGCTTCGCCAAAGCTGTGTGCTCCGCATTGGTCGAGGCTTTCGTACCATGTGAAGGGCAGGTGTCCGCTTGGGTTCGTGCTTCCAAGCAGGACGTCGGCCAGTCCGATGCCGGCCTCGCTGCCAAGGAACCAGCCCTGCACGATGGAGGGAACCTGCTTGCGCCAAGGCATCGAGACGTCGTTGCCGCTGATGTTGACGTAGACGGTCTGCCTGTTGACGGCAGCAATGGCCGTGATGAGCTTGTCCTGACCATAGGGCAGGTCCATCGTCTTGCGGTCGTGTCCCTCGCAGTCCTGGTAGTCGCTCTTGTTCAGTCCGCCGAAAATGACGACGTAGTCAGCAGCCTTTGCCTTCTCCACAGCCTCATTGATGAGCTCTTCGGCAGAGCGGTCGTCCTTGAGGTTCTGTCCTGTCGTCACACCGTTGTAGCTTCCGCCCACGTCACCAACGTAGCCACGAGCGAACTCTATCCGGCAGTTGGAATCTTTCAACTTCGCCTGCAGACCTTGCAACGGACTGATTTCGTGCTGTGCCTTCAGCGAGCTTGAGCCGCCGCCCACAGTCATCATCTTGATGGCATTCTCGCCCACGACGAGTATCTTCTTGCCCTCGGGCTTGATGGGCAGCACATTGCCCTCGTTCTGCAGGAGCACGATGCCCTCGGCTGCCACCTTCTGTGCCACTTCGTAGTGACTCTCGCTACAGAGGAATCCGTAGGGGCGTTGCTTGTTCATTGTGGTACGGAAGAAGAGACGCAGCACGCGGCGTACCTTTTCGTCGAGTTCCTTCGTCGTATATTTCCCTTCGACGATGGCCTTCTGGTAGCCTTTCGAGAGGTAGTAGTTGTCGTAGGCATTCGTGGCGCCCATCGTCAGACCGTCCGTCCATGTGCCGAACTCCATGTCGAGTCCGTTCTTGACCGCCTGGTCGAGGTTGTGCGCTCCGCCCCAGTCGCTGACCACTACGCCGTCGAAGCCCCAGTCCTGCTTCAGTATCTTGTTCAGCGTGTACTGGTTGTGGCAGTTGTGTTCGTCCTTGTAGAGGTTGTAGGCACCCATGATGCCCCAAGCCTTGCCTTCCTTCACGGCAGCCTCGAAGCCGGGCAAGTAGATTTCGTGCAGTGCACGGTCGCTGATAATGACGTTCACCTGATGTCGGTATTCCTCGTCGTTGTTCAGGCAGTAGTGCTTCACGCAGCTTGCCACGCCGCAGCTCTGCAGGCCCTGGACGTAGGGCACCACCATGCGGGATGTCAGATAAGGGTCTTCGCCCATATACTCGAAGTTACGGCCTCCGAGCGGCGTGCGGTAGATGTTGACGCCGGGGCCCAGTATCATGCCTTTGCCACGATAGAGCGCCTCTTCGCCCAAAGCATGGCCGTAAGCCCTGGCACAATCGGGGTTCCACGATGCTGCCAGGCAGGTGAGGGCAGGGAAAGCCACGCACGAGTCGTTGGTCTGCCCGGCCTGTTCCCATTCGTCCCAAAGCACGTCGGGGCGGACGCCATGAGGTCCGTCGTCGGTCCAGAAGTCGGGCATGCCGAGACGCTTCACGCCGGCGCTCGAGAACTTGCTCTGTGCATGAATCACGTCAATCTTCTCGGCCAGCGTCATGCGGCTGAGCGCGTCTTCCACGCGAGCCTCGATGTCCTTCGAGGGGTCAAGGTAAACAGGTGTCTGTGCCTGCATCATCGAGCAGCAGGCAAGGAGGAGAAGGGTTAGCTTGTACTTCATATTATAATATATTGGAAATGTTTGTTCCTCTTAGCAGGTCGGCTATGGGCATACGCTTTTTGCCTGCAAGCTGCACTTCGTCGAGGGAAAGATATCCGCCGGGCAGCGCCACAAGCAGCCTATCCCCATCCCTCACTATATGAGCATCATTCTTGTCTCCGTCGTTCCCCCCTCCTTTGGAGGGGACGGGGGAGGCTTTGAAGACCTTCATCTCCGTCTCCTTGCCGTTGGCGATGACTTGTGTCCAGGCGGCAGGGTAGGGGCTGAGACCCCGGATGAAGTCGTAGGCGCTTTTCATCGTGTGCTCCTTCCACTTGATTTGACATGTCTCTTTGAATATCTTCGGGGCGGGGCGCAGGGGCTCGTCCGTCATGAACTGGCTTTGGTCGGTGGCTTTGGCCTGACCGCTCTCGATGAGGCGAACCGTCTTGACGACCAGCTCGGCACCCTGCATCATGAGCTTGTCGTGCACATCCTCGGCACAGTCGTCGATGGCAATAGGCGTGCGTTCCTGCAGGATGATGCGCCCGGTGTCGATCTGCTCGTCGAGGAAGAATGTGGTGATGCCTGTCTCGGTGTCGCCGTTGATGATGGCCCAGTTGATGGGGGCTGCGCCGCGGTACTGCGGCAGCAGGGCGGCATGGAGGTTGAAGGTGCCCATTGGGGGCAGGCTCCACACGACCTGCGGCAGCATGCGGAAGGCAACGACAATCTGCAGGTCGGGCTTCAATGCACGGAGCTCGGAGAGGAAGGCTTCGTCGCGCAGCTTCTCGGGCTGCAGCACGGGGATGCCTTTCTCCAGGGCAAACTTCTTGACGGGACTGGCTTGCAGCACGTCGTGATGCCGGCCAATGGCTTTGTCGGGCATCGTGACGACGCCTACCACGTTGCATCCCTCTTCGAGAAGTCGCCTGAGGCTCTGCACGGCAAAGTCCGGCGTGCCCATGAAGATGATGCGGAATGATTTACTATTTGACAATTTACGATTTACTTTTTATTTACGATTTAGCTATTTTGTAATTTAACCCCCTTTATGGTGTCCCCTCTCTCCCGGGAGAGGGGGTGGGGTGAGGCTTCTAAAGTTCCTTCACATAGATGTTCCTGAAGAAGCAACGGCTGCCGTGAGCCTGCATTTCAATCTGTTCGCGCGGGAAGATGGGCTGCTTGCGGTCCCAATAGTTCTCGAGCACCACGTTGTCGACAACCTTCGTGCCATTGAGCCAGACGGTCACTTTCTCGCCCTTCATGACGATGCGGAAGGTGTTCCATTCGCCGAGCTTGTTGTCCTCGACGCTTGTCGGTGTGGAGGGATTCTTCTGGTTGTTATAGAGACCGCCCGAGCCGACTTGTGCGCCGACGTCTGTGCGGCGGATGTCCCATATCTGTACCTGTGGAGCGCCACGCAGATAGACGCCTGCATCGGGTTCCTTGCCGCTGGGGTCGAGCATCCAGTCGACGAGGAGCTCGAAGTCGCCGTACTGCTTCACCGTGCAGATGTTGTCCCATCCGTGACCGATGTAGAGCAGGTCGCCGTTCTCCACGATCCAGTCGCGACGCATCAGCTCGTCGGCCTTCTCCTGAGCCTTGGCAAGCTGTTCGGCGCTCATCTTGGCGCGGGCGATGGGGTTCTCCACGAGGCCTTTCCAGCCTTCCAGGTCCTTACCGTTGAAGAGGCAGACGAAGCCCTCTTCGTTCTTGTCGGCAGCGGCGAGCCAGGCCTTTGCTTCCTTCTTCTGTTTTCCCTTGAGCATGGGGATGATGGCTGTGAGTGTCTGGCGCGTTGCCGTTCCGTTGTATTCGGGGTGTGCTGCCAGTATGGTCCAGACGGCCTGTGCTGCAGCCGGAGCGATGTCTTCGTCCTCCAGGAGCGATGTGGCAAAGGCAAGAGCCTGATAGGTTCCCGTCTGAGCCAGGAGCTGGAGCGTGGCCTGGCGTTGCTGCCGGTCGTTGGTCTGCTCGTAGATGTGGCGCAGATAGATGGTCTGGTTTTCGGGAGTCAGGAGTTCTCCCTTGGCTCCTCCAAAGGGGATGAGAATGAGCGAAAGCGTTGTTATGATAGATTTCAAGTTCATTGTGTAAGCATTTTTAGTGTTATAATAAAGCCCCTCTCGTTCGGGAGAGGGGCTCTTCCCTTCGGTCAGATAGGCAGAAAGGGTTGATGTGTTTTTATTCTTCGCAAAGCTCGGTGAGGATGCCGCAAGTGCTCTTCGGGTGGAGGAATGCGATGTGGAGGCCGTCGGCACCCTTGCGGGGAGCCTTGTCGATGAGGCGGATGCCCTTCTCGTCGCACATGGCAAGAGCTTCGCTCACGCCGTCCTCAACCTTGAAGGCAACGTGGTGTACGCCGCGTCCGCCGTTGTCGAGGAACTTCTGCACGGTGCTCTCGGGGCAGGTGGGCTCCAGGAGCTCGAGCTTTACTTCGCCGACCTTCAGGAAAGCTGTCTTCACCTTCTGGTCCTCTACAACTTCTGTCTTGTAAACCTCCAGGCCGAGTACATCCTGGAAATAGGGCAGTACTGCGTCGATGCTCTGCACGGCGATGCCCAGATGTTCAATGCGTGAAATCTTCATGATGTAGTATTTTTAATTGTTTTTAATAGGTTTGTTGTTAAAAGCTCTGCAAAGTTATGCAATTTTTTGCGAACGGCAAAGCCTTGTGGCGTATTTTTACAATTCTATCAGCACTCGGGCGTTTATCATGCGCCCTGTGAGGTAATTGGGGACGGCGTACTGGTGGTTCGATATGTCGGTTATCCAATAGTAGCTGCTCACGTTGTCGAGGCCGAAGATGTTGAAGCAGTCGAGGCCGAGCCAGATGTTGCGCAGGTGCTTGGCACGCCGCAGGTGATGGTCCTCGTTGTTGATGAGACGGTAGTTCATGCCGATGTCGAAGCGGCGGTAGGCCGGTGCGCGGAAGGCGTTGCGCTCCAGTCCGGTATGTGGGGGGCCGAAGGGCAGTCCGCCTGCAATCGAGGCCTTGAGGTTCATCTTCCAGCGTGTAGTGCCCGGGAAGTAGTCGGAGAAGAAGAGGTTGATGTTGAAGCGTTGGTCGGTGGGCTGCGGGATGCTTTTCCCGTTCAGGTTCATAGAGGCTTTCATCACGCCGAAGCTGACCCACGAGTCGGTGCCGGGGACGAATTCTCCGTAGAGCTTGACGTCGGCTCCCACAACGTAGCCGGTGGCGACGTTGTTGCCGTAGTAGACTATCTTCAGGTTGTCCACGTTGTAGGGATTCATCTTCCATTGTGCCTTGTAGTAGGCTTCGGCTGTGAGCTTGAAGGGCCGGTTCGCTATCTTGAACTTGTACTCCATGCCTGCGACGACTTGGAACGAGCGTTGCGACTTGATGTCCTTGTTGAGCTGGACCGTGGTGTTGCCGGCCTGGGTGATGGTGTCGCGCAACTCCTTGTAGAAGGGCCGTTGGTTGTAGAGGCCGAGGGCGAGGCGGAAGGTGAAGTTGTCGTTGGATGCCGGAACGAAGCCAAGGCTGGCACGCGGGCTGAAGAGCCACTCCTTGTTCCAGCTCCAGTAGCTGAGTCGCATGCCGTAGTTGAAGCTGAGGATGCCGAGCCTGCTTTCCTTTCGGTAGGTGTCCTGGGCATAAAGTTCCAGGTGGTTGGAGTTGATGGAATTGGCGGCCCGCATGTTATAGATGACCTGGAGGTCGTTGCCCGTGTGCGGTACGCTGTAGCCGCTGCTGTCGCGGTACTCCCATTCGTTCGCGTTCTCGCGCACTTTCTCGTGCTTCCATCCGATGCCTGTCTGCATCTGGTGGCCTCCTTTCCTTAGGTCGTAGGCAAGTTTGACGGCCTGTACGGAGCTGTAGAGGAAGTTGCGTGCGTGCTCCATGTAGGAGCCTACGCCGAGCTGTTCGTCGCCGTTCGTCTCGTTCAGCCAGTATTGTCCCTGGATGTCGTAGGTCTCTTTTTCGCGGTTGCTGAAGGCCGATGCCGTAAGGCTCAGGGCTCCGGAGCTGCCCAGACGCCTGGCTGCACGGACTGTGCCGAAGACTGTTTGGAACTGGTCCTCTTCCTTGCCGTCGAAGTAGACCTTGAAGCTCTTCACGTCCTCCATGGTGCCGAACTTTGTCTCACGGTCGGAGGGCTTGAAGTTGAAGTTGTTGCGGTTGATGTAGACGATGGCGTCGAAGGTCCAGTCCTGCGAGGGAGCCCAGCGGAGGTATGCCTGGTAGTCGAGGAAGTTGGGCTTGTATTCGCCTTTTGTCTCGAGCGAGCCGAGCATGTACTGGTTGGTCTTGTAGCGGAATCCGTTGGAGATGGAGAACTTCTTGTTGCCGTAGCCCAGATAGACGCTTGCGCCGAGCAGGCTGGCGCTGATGGTCGATTCCAGGCGTTCGGGGTGGGCGTAGGTGATGTCGAGCACGCTGGACATGCGGTCGCCGTACTTTGCTTCGAAGCCACCTGCCGAGAAGTTGATCTTCTCCACCATGTCGCTGTTGATGACGGAGAGGCCCTCCTGCTGTCCGCTGCTGATGAGCATGGGGCGGTAGACCTCTACGCCGTTGATGTAGACGCAGTTCTCGTCGAACGAGCCGCCGCGGACGTTGTATTGGCTCGAGAGCTCGTTGTGTGTGCTGACGCCGGCTTGCGTAGCCACAAGCTCCTCTACGGCGTTGCCGCTGGTCGAGGGCATGCGCTTCAGATCCGTCTTGTTCAGCTCCTGCATCGAGCCCATCTGCCGACGCGTTTCAGCTACGGTCACCTCGGCCATCTCCTTGCCGCTCTCGCGCATCACGATGTTGAGTGTCAGGTTGCCTTGCGGTTTTTTCAGCACACGGCGGCGTGTCTCGTAGCCAATCATGCTGTAGACGATGACCACGCTGTCGGCCGTCCGGAAGGAGAGCTTGTACTGTCCGTCGAGCGAGGCCGTTGTGCCGAAGGGCTGTCCCTCGACGCGAACCTGGCACAGAGCCACGGGGTCCTGGCTGTCGTCCACGACCTTTCCCTTCAGATGCACGTTGGCGGTGTCGGCCTGTTCCTCCTGTGCCGACATGTTTGCTATGCCCCAGAAGAGAGGCAAAAAGAGTATTAAGAAACGTTTCATTATTTATAATAACGTAAAAAGCCTTCGTTTTTGTATATTACCCCGCAACTTTTTTTGTCTATCCTCGCGAGGAAGGCCCATTAGGCACGTGTCGTCGGCAAACTAACTACGTGTCGTTGGCGAACTAAGCACGTGTCGTACCCAAAATAAGCACGAGGCTCTTCGGAAATAAGCGCCTTGCTCTTCCGGAATAAGCGCCTTGCTCTTCCGGAATAAGCGCGAGGCTCTTCCAAAATAAGCGCGAGGCTCTTCCGGGAGAACCCCCTGCGATGTCCGTCGGCGAGACACGGCAAACCCGGCCTGTGAACGTGTTTTTCGCCCTGACACCCAATTTTGAATTTAATAAATTTGAATTTTGAATTAAAAAGTCGTACCTTTGTCGTGCAAAAGCGTTTGACATTATGAAAGACTTCAGCGAACTGATAAAGACGAGGCGCAGCATGCGCCAGTTTACCGAAGAACTCTTGAGCGGCGACGACGTGAAGCTCCTGCTGCGGGCCGGGCTCATGGCGCCGAGCAGCAAGGGCCTGCACAGCTACGAGTTCATCGTGGTGGAGGACAAGCAGATGCTCCAGGCCTTGAGCCAGAGCAAAGCCGTGGGGTCCGACTTCCTGGCCGGAGCACCGCTGGCTATCGTCGTGCTCTCCGACCCGCAGACGAGCGATGTGTGGATAGAGGATGCCTCCGTCGCAGCCATGAACATCCTGCTCCAGGCCGAGGACCTCGGGCTGGGGGCATGCTGGATTCAGGTGCGCGACCGTATGGATGCCGAGGGCCGTCCGACCGAGGAAATCGTGAAGTCCCTGCTCGGCATCCCCGAAGGGATGAGGGCCGTCTGCATGATTGCCGTCGGACACAAAGGCATGGAGCGCAAGCCACAGAACGAAGACCGCCTGAAATGGGAGCGCGTACACATCGGACAGTACTGATTGGCGCGGGCAACGTCGCCAGCTTCCTCGGCCGCAGCATCGGGCATCCCTTCCGGCTGACCTGCGTCGGCGGACGGCAGCGGACGTGTCCCATTCCCCGGGATGCCGACCTCTACATCATCTCCGTCAGCGACAGGGCAATAGCTCAGGTCAGCGAGGAGATAGGAGACGTCGCGGGGCTGGTGGTCCATACCGCCGGAAGCGTGCCGATGGACGTGCTTCCGCAGAAGCGTCGAGGCGTGCTCTATCCCCTGCAGACCCTCTCGAAGGCACGACAGATACCAGCCTCGCGCGTACCGTTTTACATCGAGGCTGCGCAGGAACAGGATTTGTCTTTGCTCCGCGAGCTTGCCGAAAGCATGGGGAGCAAAGCGGAGCCGATGGACTCGGAGCGCCGCAAGTACCTCCACCTCGCCGCCGTCTTCTGCTGCAACTTCGTGAACCGCCTCTACGGCATCACGGCCGAGATGCTGGCTGGGCACGGCATCCCCTTCTCCGCCATGCTGCCCCTCATCCACGAGACGGCCGACAAGATGGATCAGCTCACGCCGAGTGAAGCACAGACGGGGCCGGCCGTCCGCTGGGACGAACAGGTGATGGAAGCTCAGATGGCACTCCTCGACGACGACAAACGCGCGTTGTACCAGATGATAAGCAAAAGCATACACGATGATAAACTACGATCTAAGTAAGATACGGGCACTCGTCTTTGACGTGGACGGCGTGCTGAGCCGCGAGACCATCTTCACCGATACGCAGGGCGACCTGCTTCGTTCCATCAATACGAAGGACGGCTATGCCCTCAGGCTTGCCTCGTTGTGCGGTCTGCACGTAGCCATCATCAGCGGCGGCAACGAGGAATCCATCCGCCTTCGGTACGAAGGAATCGGCATCGGGGACGTCTTCCTGGGTAGTGCCGTCAAGACGATTGCCCTACAGCAACTGCTCGAAAAATACAACCTGACAGCCGACGAGGTGCTCTACATGGGCGACGACATCCCCGACTACAACGTGATGAAGGCCGTCGGCCTGCCCTGCTGCCCGCGAGACGCCGCGCCAGAGATTCGCGACATCAGCCTCTATGTCAGCCACAAAGACGGCGGTATGGGCTGTGCCCGCGATGTTGTGGAGCAGGTACTCAAGGCGCAGGGAAAATGGATGGCCGACGAAAAGGCCTTCAGCTGGTAAGGACTCCATACCCCCCTTTAGGGGAAACGAATACTCAAGGTACGATAAACAATGAAAATCATCTTAGCAAGTAACTCACCCCGCCGCAAGGAACTGCTTGCCGGACTGGGCTTCGACTTCGAGGTACGCACGTTGCCCGGGCTCGATGAGAGTTATCCGGAAGGTCTCCCGATGGAGGAAATTCCGCAATACATCAGCCGCAAGAAGGCCGCGGCATACACGCTCGGGGCAGACGAACTGCTCATCACGGCCGACACCATCGTATACCTCGACGGCGAAGTGCTGGGCAAACCCGTCGACGAGGCCGATGCCGCCAGAATGCTTCGCAAGCTCTCCGGCCGGACCCATCAGGTTGTCACAGGCGTCACGCTAAAGGCTTCTCCTAAATCCTCCTCTTTCTCTTCCGTCTCGCACGTCACGTTTGCCGAACTCACGGAAGAAGAAATCGACTATTACGTCAAGCACTACCGCCCCCTGGACAAGGCTGGAGCCTACGGCATACAGGAGTGGATAGGCTTCGTCGGCGTCACATCTTTGCAGGGCTCCTACTTCAATGTGATGGGACTGCCGGTGCAAAAGCTCTATTCGGAAATGAAGAAACTCGGTCTAATACATAATAAATAATCCATAACACAACATTCTATCCATGCGCAAGTCATTTATCACCTGTCAATTGTCAATGGTCACCCTGCTTCTTCTCTTTGCCTGCGGGAAGAACGACTACAGCTCCTACTGCCCGACGTGGAACGGTTTCACCTATACGACAGGCAGCTATCCCAACTACACGCAAGGCAATCCGCGCAACATCGTCCTGCATCCGGGCGACTCCATCCACCTCTTGGCACACCAGAAGGAACTCGGCCACCTTATCAACGCTACGTACTACTCCTGGACCATCTGCTACGATACGCTCGATGCAGAAGGCAACAAGCAGCATGTCACGAAGGTCTACAACCAGCGCACCAACTACGATGGCTACGTGGCAGGCTACGACGACGGCTACACCATGGGCTCTGCCGACCCTCTCTGCCACATGTTGATTCCCGAGAACACGGAGCCTACGGACTACGGCAAGTACGACACCATCAAGTTCGTCGCCCGCTACAGCTATAGCGGACAGGGCGTGACAATCGACAACGGCAGCATCGTCGACAACACCTCCTACAGCGGACGCATCACTCCGCAAAGCGGTCCTACAGGCGGCGGCGCAGCCGGTTATTTCTATTTCTCAGTCGTGAATTGACCTGCACGGGCAGTTCATGGTAATCGAGAGAGGGGACATGTCTTTTCGTGACATGTCCCCTCTCTCGATTGTTTGTCCTGTTGCGTCTTACTTTATGCGGTAGCGGACTTCCTTCGTCTTGAACTTCTTTACCATATCCTTCTGGTTGACGTCCTTCAAGCCCGTTGCAACGATGATGCTGACACGGTTCTTGTCGTTCTCGGCAAAGGGCTGCACGGTGTCGCCGAAGTAGGCCGAGGTGATGGACGAAGCGGGTACGCCGGCATCAGTCAGAGCCTTTACCGCCTTCTCGCAACGTTGCTTGGAATACTCCATGTTTATCTTCGGATTGCCGGTCTGCACGTCGGCATACGACTTGATGTCCACCTTGCACTCGCGATGGTTCTTCAGGAACGCACCGATGGCTGCCAGCTGCTCGTCTGCCTCGAAGTCGCTCTCGCGAATCTTGTAGAAGACTGTCCATGTGGCTTTCCCGTCCTCAACGTGAGGGGTGAAGACTGCATCGTCGTACCAAATGGTGTCTGTGCGGGTCTCCCATACTTCTTCCTCGCGGACCTTCTTGGCCTTCTTGCCCGCAAACTTGTAGGCGACACCGAGCTGGGCTGTCAGCTGCCAGTCCTCGCCGTTGCTCCGCTTGCTGTTGTAGCGGTCCCTCAGGTTGTTGGCTGCAACCTCCAGGTTGATGCTGACGTGCTTCGATACGTTCCAGTCGAGCTGCGCACCGAAGCGGGCATTGTGGCTGAGGCTGTTGTTCTCGTAGGCCAGGGGCAAAATGTCGTTCCGCTCGTCCTTGCGGGCAAAGGCGTCGCCGTTGTCCCAGGCACAGTTCAGACCCAGACCGCCTATCAGGTAGACGTTCAGCGGATAGTAGTTCTTCTTGCCGAACAGCGTAACGAGGTTAACGAGCAAGTCCAGGTTGGACGATACATATTTGTAGTTGTACTTGAAGTCCTCGACATCGCTAAAGTACCCGCCTTTGTTCCACAGACCGTTGAAGTGCAGGCGTGCACCGATAACGGGTGTGAAGAACGAGCCGAAGCTGAAGCTGGCTGTGGGAGTTATCAGCTTCCAGTTGTTGTAGTTGGTGAAGGTCGTCTGTCCACCGCCTTGCAGCCCGAAGAAGAGTTGCGGATAGGTAACTGTCTTTTCACTCTCCTGCGCACTTGCCGTTACTGTCAAGCCCAGCATCACAAGGGCTACGGCACATAGATTCTTGATACGATTCATGTCTTTATTTAGGGTGTTATTTGAGTTTCCAATGCACAAAAGTAAGCTTTTTTAACTAAACAGCCAAACATATTATGCAAAAACATTCGCCAATCCTATAATTATTGCCCTTAAATTTATAACTTTGCATGCAAAACTAACAAATGTTCGAAGAAATGAGAAGAATCATACTGCTTTTGGCTGTGTGCTGTGCTGTCATCGGAATGCAGGCACAAAGAATGAATGTCATATTCGAAACCGACATGGGCAACGACGTGGACGATGCACTTGCCATAGACATGCTCTACAAATACAACAGGCAGGGACGCATCAACCTGATGGCTGTCATGCTGAACAAGGAGGGGGAGTTCCCGCCAAAGTACATCGACTTGCTGAACACCTGGTACGGGCAGAAACGAATCCCCATCGGCGTCAGTCCTCGGAACGACCAGAGCAAGGTGGCCGGAGCAAACTACACACAGATTATCTGTGAGATGAAGGATGAGAAGGGCAAGCCGCTCTACAAAAGAAGCATCAAGGACTACGACACGCTCCTTCCTGCCGTCACCCTCTATCGGAAACTGCTGGCTAAGGCCGACGATGCCTCGGTAACCATCATCTCTGTTGGCTTCAGCACGAATCTGGCACTTCTCCTCGACACAAAGCCCGACGGATATTCCCCGTTGACAGGCAAGGAACTCGTCGCACGAAAAGTGAAAAGGCTTGTCACGATGGCCGGACACATCGAGAACCCGAAGTACGCCGAATACAACGTCATCAACGATGTGGCCTCCTGTCAGAGAGTCTTCAGCGAATGGCCCACACCCATCTACATGTCGCCCTTCGAACTGGGCCTCCAGGTACGTTATCCCGCTCGAAGCATCGAAAACGATTTCACTTGGGTTAAGCATCATCCTATTGTGGATTCCTATAAGGCTTATCTGAAGAAAATAGAAGACCGTCCGACGTGGGACCTTGCAGCCGTCCTCTATGCCATCGACCCCCAGCAGTTCTTCAACATCTCCCCGGCTGGAGACATCGCTGTCACCGACGAGGGCTATACGCATTATACAAAGAATCCCGCAGGAAAGCATTTCTACCTCTTCATCACCCCCGAACAGGCACAAGCCATCCTCGGTTACTTCATACACATGATTACATCAAAGAAGTAAGTATTTTGTGCGTCTCCTTGGGGCTTCTTTCGCGCGCGTATATATTATATAATGTATACAAGTTGTCCGAGCCATCTTTTCTCAAAAAAAGTTCTTGTATGTTTTGTCAGTATTGAGAAAAGCCGTACCTTTGCATCCGCAAATGAGGGAAGCCGCCTCAAGCGAGGGTGGCCGAGTTCTGTTGCGCTCCTTCGGGAGAGCGTTCTTTGATAGGATTACATAGACAGAAATTGTAGTACAAGAAACAAGTGAACCGTCAATATTCTTGTAAAGGATAGAGATAGAGGAGTACAGGTTCCGGCTCTTTTCAGTCAGACAGTTTTCTTCCGTTCACCCGTCCGTGTTTCGGCCGCGAGGCAGACGTCAGTCGGATGAATGGTAAGAGCAACGGTACTATACAATGAAGAGTTTGATCCTGTCTCAGGATGAACGCTATCTACAGGCTTAACACTTGCAAGTCGAGTGGCATCGGGGAGATAGCTTGCTATCTCTGCCGGCGACCGGCGCACGGGTGCGTAACACGTATCCAATCTGCCCATGGCTCGGGAATAGCCTTTCGAAAGAAAGATTAATGCCCGATGGTCTGTGATTGAGACATCTCGATTACAGTAAAGATTTATCGGCGATGGATG
>JAFUVM010000010.1 GCA_017483665.1 Bacteroidaceae bacterium | reverse complement strand
CAAAACTACAAAAAAGCCCCTGAATGGCAATCGCATTCAGGGGTCAATCTTATTTTGCCGCAGAGGGTCATTCATATTTTGCCCGTGAGGGTCAACATCGCTTGCCCTCGGGGGTCAAACGAGCTCGGCTTTTCCAACAGTTCCAATATTAGCTTGGTGGGGCAATTTGTTTTCAAGTTTATAGAGGAAAGATACGAAAAATTTCGTAAACACATGCTCAGCGCCCGAAGAAATCAGCTCCGCCGCAGATATAAAATCCGACCGACGAACCATAAAATCCGTTCTTCCGCAGATATAAACACCCGTCAGCGAATCACGAAACTCATCCCGCAGCATCATATTTTCCCTCACCGCAGGGAACAAAACTTTTTCAAAAGCACTGAAATACATTTCAAAGCCACTAAAATATATTTCCAAGCCTTTGAAATAAATTTCCAAGCCACTAAAATAGTTTTATAACATGATGCAAAGAAAATGTTTCCGCGACGAAAGGCAATTGTTTCCGTGGAATGATGGTTTTTATTCGATGTATCACGGCAGAATGCCAAACGTGTTTGAGTATAAGAGTGCTGGGGATTGCTACAGAAGTCCTGCCTCGAGGAACATCTGCTTGTAGTAGAGAACCTTATTATCGAAAGAAAGCGGATAGGCACGCGACGAGGAGGGGAGACGATGGAGGCGTACCTGATGGCCATCGACAGAAAAGACGTTGGGAATGGGAACCGAGCTGCCGACCTTGGGGACCTGCGCAATGGCAAAATACTGGCAGAGGACCTCAGTGGCCTTCTGACCTGTGGTGACGATGACCTCGAGGTGAGGCAACTGCTGCAGGAGCGCGTGAAGGTCGGTGGGTTCAACAACCTCCAAGAACTGGTCGGCAGCATTATCCTTGAGGCGACGCACGGCTGTGGCGGTGTCGAAGAAGGCGATGCCCCGCTGCTGACAAAAGGGAACGATGGCTTCGAGGCTGAAGCTCTTGGCTTCGGGAAGGACAAAGTGATTGCGGTCGGAGAAGAAGACTGCGCCCTCGATGCGCCAATGGTCGTTGATGAAGTTGGGATAATAGAAATCGATGCACCAGCGTTTGCGCTGCGGTGGAAAGCTGCCCAGGAACAACACCTTGGCATCCGGCGGCAGGAACGGGATGAGGGGATGGTACTCTATCCCCTCGCCGCTCCTGCGGATGTTCTCTGTGTTCAGCCAGCTGCGCATTGTCTTTCAGCCCGGAGCATCAACGCATACGGGTGCCGGTACGTGCCTCTACGACATTGACCACGTAGTCGCCCAGCTTCTCGCAGGAATTGACGAGGTCCATGTAGATGGTGCCGACGGCATAGGTGTAAGTGTGGTTGTTGATGTCGGTGATGTTCTGCGACTTCAGCTGGTCGCGATAGTTGTTTATCTCGTTCTCGATGTTGAAGCAGCGGTTCACGTCGAAGGAGTCCTTTCGACCGCTCATCAGCTGGTTCATGTGCGTCAGGGCTTGATTGGTGAGACCCATCATGACGTGCAGATTGTGGTACTGTTCCTCGGTGAAGTGCTCTTTCTTGCCCTTTACCTTGAGGTTGATGGTGCGTGCCATCGTATAGCAGGAATCGCCGATACTCTCCACCTCGGATATCTCGCGGAGCATGGCGCGTATCTTTGCCTTTGTGTCGTCGCTCAGGTGCGCATCGCTCACCTGGTCGAGATACTCTGCGATGCTGATTTCCATGTTGTCGGCTATGTCCTCGTACTTCTCGATGCGTGCAAAGAGCTTGTCGAACTTTCCTGGGTCCTTCTCCGTCAACAGGTCGCACACCATGCCGAACATACGCTGGATGCGATTGCAGAAGGACTGAATCTCCTTGTGCGCCTCGAGGACAGAGAGCTCGGGCGTCTTCATGATACCCGAAGTGATGAAGTGCAGGCGGAAGTCCTCGTCCTCGCTTGTCTTGGGCTTGATAACCCAGCATACGAAGCGCTCGATATATTTGATGAAGCCTATCTGCAGCAGGGTGTTGGTGATGTTGAAGGCCGAATGGAACGTTGCCAGCACGATTGATATCTTGGCAAGGTTGGCAGCATAGCCGGGGTCGCTGACCGAGAGGCCGCGCTCGAAGCCGACGAATGCGCATACGGCGTTGACAAAGGGCTGCAACAGAATCAAAGCCCATGTGACGCCGATGACGTTGATGGCAAAGTGTGCCAGGGCTGCACGGCGAGCCTGTGTGTTAGCCCCCATTGCCACGATGTTGGCCGTAATGGTAGTGCCGATGTTTTCGCCGAGCACGAGCATGATGCCCTGGTCAATATGGAGCACGCCCGTGGAACACAGCGTCATGGTGATAGCCATGATGGCTGCCGACGACTGTACGCAAAGCGTGAGCACCGTTCCCATGAACAGGAAGAAGAATGAGTTCCAGAAGTTAGGCTCGTTGAAGTTGCTGAAGAAGTTACTGATAGTGACACTCGTCTCCGGGTCGTCCACCAGGCTGAATCCCGTCTCCTTCAGGGTGCTCAGGCCAAGGAAGAGGAAGGCTATGCCAAAGAGGAAGTCGCCTACGATGCGGCGTTTCTTCATGTAAATAAGTATAATACCAATGAAGAATGCCGGATAGATGAGATTGGTCACGTTGAACACGTCGGTCAGCGACATCAGCCAAGCCGTCACCGTCGTACCGATGTGGGCACCCATGATGACGGAGATGGCCTGCACCAACGTCAGCAGTCCGGCGTTGACAAACGAGACGGTCATCAGCGTCGTAGCCGTGGAAGACTGTACGGCAGCTGTGACGAACATGCCGGTCAGCACACCCGTGAAGCGGTTGGTGGTCATGGCTCCAAGCACATGACGCAACTGCGGACCAGCCATTTTCTGTAAGGCTTCGCTCATGGACTTCATGCCGAACATGAGCAGTGCCAACGAACCTAATAACTTAAATGCGATCAGTAGAGACATAAATGTTGTTTTTTTATATATGAATATATGTATTGTTTCATGTATTTCTCAGTTGCATCATGTGCACGGCAACGAGGGCTGCTGTCTCTGTGCGCAGGCGGCTCTTGCCGAGACTGACGCTGCGATAGCCGTGTTGCATGGCAAGGCGCACCTCGTCTATGCTGAAGTCTCCTTCCGGTCCGATGAGCACCGTGGTGGGCACGCCGGGGCGGAGGACATCGAAGAGGAACGGCTTTTCCCATCCTGCGGTTCCGTCCGTCCCTTGTTCCGCATCGTAGCAGTGGCAGATGAACTTGTCGCCTTCGCGCTCCTCGGAGATGAAGTCGCGGAAGCGTTGCATGCCGTTCAGCTTCGGCTTCCAGGCTTTGTGGCTCTGCTTCATGGCCGACACCAGTATCTTGTCTATGCGTTCCTTCTTCACCACCCGCCGCTCGCTGAACTGGCAATCGAGGAAAGTCAGCTCGTCGAACCCAATCTCCGTGGCTTTCTCGGCAAACCATTCCACGCGGTCCAACAGCTTGGTCGGCGCCATTGCCAGATGAAGATGTCCCAGCCAGGCAGGTTGCTGCGGCATGGTCTCTTCGATGCGATAGGTGCAGCGATGCCCTGTGGCAGCCGTAATCGTGGCACGATAGAAGCATCCGTTTCCGTCGACAAGAAGGAGCTCGTCGCCCACACCCATACGAAGCACACGTAAGGCATGTCCTGCCTCATCGCCCGGCAGCTCCGTGGAAGTCGCCGCATCGGGAGCATAGAAGTATCGCGTCTCTTTCATCTCAGCTTAGCGTAATGCTTTGTTTAGCTCATTCTCATCCAATCCCAAATCCCTAATCCCTAAT
>JAFUVM010000117.1 GCA_017483665.1 Bacteroidaceae bacterium | reverse complement strand
ACTTGCGCAGGTGGACCCATCGGTCGGGGAAGTCAATCTTCACACCGTCGATGTCGTTTACCTCCTCGCTGGCATAGAGTGCCTTCACCTTCTTGAGGATGGCATCCACGTCGGTGTCGGGCGTCAGGTCGATGCGGTTCTTGGCAATGAAATAGGGAGGATAGGTGGCCCGCAGTTCGCTGGTCTTCATGCCACGCTTGGCCAGATAGGTGAGGATGAGGGCGATGCCCACCAGCGCATCACGTCCGTAATGGGCAGCCGGATAGATTACTCCGCCATTACCTTCGCCGCCGATGACGGCACCCGTCTCCTTCATCTTTGTTACGACGTTCACTTCGCCCACGGCAGCTGCGTTGTACTGCTGGCCGTATTTGCGTGTGACGTCGCGCAGGGCACGGGTCGACGAGAGGTTGCTGACGGTATTGCCGGGTGTGTGCTGCAGGATGTAGTCGGCCACGGTGACGAGTGTGTATTCCTCGCCGTACATTGTGCCGTCCTCGCAGAAGAGTGCCAGGCGGTCGACGTCGGGGTCTACGACGAAAGCGATGTCGTGTTCTCCCTTTTGCATCAGCGCCTTGATGTCAGCGAGGTTCTTCTCGAGTGGTTCGGGGTTGTGCTGGAAGTCGCCGGTCGGTTCGGTGAAGAGTCCGGTGACGGTCTTGACGCCGAGCTGTTCCAGGAGTTTTGGCAGGATGACGCCGCCTACGCTGTTGACGCTGTCGAAGGCGACGCGGAAGTTAGCCTTGCGGATGGCTTCGACGTCGACGAGGTCGAGTCCGAGCACGAGGTCGATGTGCTTCTGGTCGTAGGTGTTGTCTTCGCGATAGGAGCCCAGGTGGTCGACGTCGGCAAACTCGAAGTCTTCGGCTTCGGCGATGCGGAGCACCTCGTTGCCTTCCTCTTTGTTGAGGAACTCGCCCTTCTCGTTGAGCAGCTTCAGGGCGTTCCACATGCGTGGGTTGTGGCTGGCAGTGATGATGATGCCGCCGCAGGCTCCTTCCCTGGTGACGGCGATTTCTGTGGTAGGCGTTGTGGCGAGGCCGATGTTGACCACGTCGAAGCCCATGCCCATGAGTGTGCCGCAGACCACGTTCTTGACCATTGGTCCGGAGATGCGGGCGTCCCTGCCGACCACAATCTTGTTGCTTGCGACCGTCGTAGTGCGGCGGATGAGGGTTGCATAAGCTGATGTGAACTTCACGATGTCGAGGGGGTTGAGCGTATCGCCTGCCCTGCCTCCGATGGTGCCTCGGATGCCCGAGATGGATTTGATGAGTGTCATGGCTATTTTATGATTTTATGATTTGAAGATTTTGTGATTTGTGATTTACTATATTGCTGCGATTAGAGAATTTACTGTTTATCCTCCCCCTTTAAGGGGGAGACAGAGGGGGTCCCTACGTATGGCCAGCCCTCCTTGTCCCATTGGATGCGGTCGATGAAGAGCGGCCGGCTGCCGGGACGACGGCTGCCCTGTACGTGGCAATGGTAGAAGATGTACTCTTTGCCGTCCTTTGCCTTGAATATCTCGCCGCAGTGGCCGGGGCCGTAGAAGCGGTCGCCCTCGTTGCTGTGCAGGACGGGCGTGGCGTAGCCTTCGGCCATGCGGTTGCCGTCGCGGTCGAGGAAGTCGTCGGTCAGGTTCTTTGCGCGTCCTACTTTCAGCTGGTAGGTATGGTCGCCGAAGAAGCCTGAGCTGACAAAGAGATACCAATATTTGCCGTGGCGGTGCAGATAGGAGCCTTCGAAGACCTTCGAACGGTCGGGGCACTGCTCAACCTTCAGTCCGGCCACGTGTACGTATTTGGCTTCTTCCTTGCGCGAGAGTCCGTCCTTCTTCAGTTCCACGCGGTGTATGCCGCCCACGCTTCCGAAGAAGAGCCACACTTTTCCCGTCTTGGGGTCGGTGACGACTTCCGGGTCGATGGTGTCGTGGATGCCCGTCTCTGTGCTGCTGGTGATGATGCCCAGGTAGTGGAACTGCCCTGGAGCGAACTCCTGCAGCACGCCGATGTTGCTGTCCTCGGCGCTGTTGTAGAGGGTGAGGTAGAGGTTGCGCTTGCCTGCTACGGTAGCCACGTCGGGAGCCCAGAAGCGCTGGGCCACGGCTTGCATCTTGCCCCACGAGTCGATGTCGATGGGCGACACGTCCGACAATTCCCAATGGAAGAGGTCGTCGCTCACGATGGAGCGCCTGGGGTTGGTTGCCAGGCAGTGATAGCGTCCGTCGTCGCCCTTCCAGACGGTCGGGTCGGGCCAGTCGCGCGGCCATACAGGATTGGTGATGTCTTGCGCCACGGCTGTGCCTGCCCACAGCATAGCTGTCAGGAGGGGGATGAGGTGAAACTTGCCTTTCATTTACCTTATATATATTAAGAATTATGAATTAAGAATTAAGGATTAAGAATTGAGTGAAGAAGATAGATGAAGACAGAAGAAGATAGAAGAAGATAGAAGACGTCAGTTTTGGCTGCTGCATGTTGTATCGTCCTTTATCTTCGTCGCTGAAAGCGACATATCTCCTTTTATCTACATTTATCTCCAACACTTGCGGATTATGAATTATGAATTATATATTAAATATCCGCGCAAAGTTAGCACTTTTTGGCGAGATACGCAAGGGAAGGCGTCTGAAATTTGTTTCGTATCGAAGAAAACGCTATCTTTGCAAGCAAAATACGTAATAAATAAGCAGAACATGAAGTTTTCCATCTCTATGCGGCGGTGCCTGCTGGGTGCAGTGCTGTTGCTGCCGCTGACACCCGGTTTGCGAGCTCAGGACGAGCTTGACCCGGTGGCCGACCCGGCGGCTGTCGTCACTTCGGGCAGTGCGCGATTCACCGTGCTCACCAGCAGGATGATACGCATACAGTACAGCCGGACGGCACAGTTCGAGGACCGTGCCACCTTTGCTGTCGTCAACCGTCGGCTGCCCGTGCCCGCCTTTACCACCGAGACCGCGGCGGACGGCTACCTCTACATCCGCACCGACGACCTGACGCTCCGCTACAAAGTGGGCAGCGCCATTGCCGCTACGGACAAGAAGCCCGACAACCTGATGGTCACCTTCCAGATGAACGGACGCACCGTTACTTGGTATCCCGGGAAGGACGACTCGATGAACCTGCTCGGCACCAACCGCACCCTCGACGGAGCCTGGGGCGACAACAAACGCAAGAACCTGGAGAAAGGTCTGCTCTCGCGGGGCGGTTGGAGCATCGTGGACGAGAGTCCCGCCACTCTGCGCGGCGACGGCAGCTCGTCCTTCGCCTTCGAGCCCAAGGGCGACGGCATCACATGGTGGGCCAGTCCCGTCGACAAGTCGGCCGTCGACTGGTACTTCCTCGGCTACGGCCACGCGTACAAGGAGTGCCTGGGCGACTTCATCAAGGTGGGCGGCCGCGTGCCCCTGCCTCCGAAGTACATCCTCGGCTACTGGTACAGCCGCTATTGGGCCTACACGCAAGCCGAATTCCAGCAGATAGTCCGCGACGTGGAGATGGGCGACATCCCGATGGACGTGCTCATCATGGACATGGACTGGCACAAGAGCGGATGGACCGGATGGAGCTGGAACACCAGCCGCATCCCCAGCCCCAGGTCGCTCATCAACTACATGCACAACCACGGACTCAAGACAGCCCTCAACCTCCATCCCTCCGACGGCGTGGGCACCCACGAAGACTACTACAGGGCGATGGCCCGCGACCTGGGCGACACCTCCGGCGGGACCATCCTTTGGAAGGTAGAAGACTACGACTTCATGCAGGCTTTCTTCAAGGACATCATCCGTCCGCACGAAGCCGAGGGCGTGGATTTCTGGTGGCTCGACTGGCAGCAGGCCCTGACCGTCGGCAAGCACGGACAGGAGAAAAGCTACACGCCCGCCGCAGGCTCCGAGACTCTGGGCGAGACCTTCTGGTGCAACCACACCTTCTTCCAGGACATGCAGAAGAACCGCCCCGACCTGCGCCCCGTCATCTATCACCGCTGGGGAGGCCTCGGCTCGCACCGCTATCCCATCTGCTTCTCGGGCGACACGAATGCCGCATGGTCCACTCTGGGCTACGAAATCTTCTTCACCAGCAACGCCAGCAACGTCCTCTACGACTATTGGGGACACGACCTGGGCGGCCATCAGGGCGGCAACAACGACCCCGAGCTCCTGCTGCGCTGGCTGCAGTTCGGAGCCTACACCCCCATCTTCCGCACACATGCCACGAACGACAGCCGCCTGGAGCGCCGCATCTGGAAGTACAGCAACTTCACACAGCTGCGCGAAGCCGTCCGCCTGCGCTACCAGCTCTTCCCCTATCTCTATACCGCAGCACGCCAGACCTACGACACCGGCATCGGCATGAACCGTCCCCTCTACTACGACTATCCCGAGGACGGCAACGCCTACAGCTTCGAGGACGAGTATATGTTCGGCGACGACATGCTCGTTGCCCCCATCTACACCCCGCAGCAGAACGGCTCGTCGGGCCGCATGATATGGCTTCCGGGCGGCACCGAGTGGTGGGACGTCACACGCTCCAAGCTGACTAAGGGCGACCAGACCTTCTACAGCGTCTACACCCTCGACGAGTTCCCCGTCTTCTATCGTGCCGGCAGCATCATCCCCTTCTATCCTGTTAGGCGAACCGTCGTCAAGGACCCCGGCGAAATCATCCTCAAGGTAGTGCCCGGAGCCGACGGCACAGGCCGCTTCTACGAGGACAGCGGCGACAATCAGGACTACAAAGGCGACGCCTGGACGATGACAACCTTCACACAGCGGCGCACCTCATCCGCCATCACCCTCACCATCGGCGCACGCCAAGGCAGCTTCCAGGGCATGCCGACACAAAGGAAGTGGACCGTTCAGTTCCTCGGCACACCAGCCTCCTGCATCGTTGAAGGCATCAAGGTGAACGGCAATCCCATCGCCGAAGAGAACGTCACCTACGATGCTCAGACTGGAACCCTCACCCTCACCGTCAGCACAGATAACCTCTCGCAGGCCATCACCATCAGCGTCCCGCTGGGCGAGATAGCATAAAGAAAAAGACCCCCTCTAACTCCCCCTTTATGGGGAGAACATCAGGTGAAGGAAGCCCCCCATAGAGGGGAAGGTCTGGAGAGGGTCCGGTAAATCGTAAATAAATAACAGACATGAAACGGATAGTTCTATTTCTCATTTTTCACTTTTCATTTTTCATATTTCATTTAGCACAGGCTCAGACACGTCTGTATGTGCGAGGCTCTGCTGTCCCAGGCGGCGTGCAGGAACTGACGCGCTTCGCCACGAGCACCAGCGGATGCTATACCTTCAAGTTCCACGGCAAGCTCCTCCCCGGAGACCTCTACATCACCACGACCAACGTCCCGCGGGCCTCGTCGTATTACTACGCCCCCAAGCTCGTCGACACCAACATCGTCACGGACAAAGCCGACTACGCGCAGAAACGCGACAGCGTCGGCGCCGAGTGGGCTGTCCTCTTCGAGGCGGACAACTATCGCTTCACCGTCGATACCTATAACAAACAGGTCACCGGCGAGCTCTTCGCCCGTTGGTACGAAGCATGGATTTGCGGCGGTTGTGTCGCAGACGAGCAGGGCAAAGGCATCTCCGGGCAGGAGGGTCATTGGCAGATAACCGCAGGCAAGCAGATGGAACAGAGCTGGGACGACCCCAATGTCTTCGAGTGGACAGGCCTCCTGAAGGCTTACAGCTACAACCAGGAGCCCAAGCGCTTCAAGATAAACGGACAGTACGGCTGGAGCCCGAAGGTGCTGCATCCCTTCACGCAGGACGCCTCCATCCTCACCGCCTCGCAGGTTTGGTACAACGGTTCGGAGGACTACAAATGGTCCATCGGCAGGGACGGCTACTACCACATCCGCATCGACGTCTTCCGGGAAACCATCGAAGCCGAATACCTGGGCACAGAGGAGCCGGATGGCATCGGCTCGGTGAATGAAGAATTAAAAATTAAAAATGAAGAATTAATACTTCGGGGCTGGTACACCCTCGACGGGCGCCGCCTCGACGCTCGCCCCGCACAGAAGGGAATCTATATCTCCGACGGCAAGAAAATCGTGATTAAATAAAAGGTTAAAAGGTAAAAAGTTTAAAAGGTAAAAAGTTTAAAAGGTAAAAAGTTAAAAATTCTTCACTGTAACTATTCAGCGAATAGCGTCGGCATATAACTGATGAAGTGAAAAGAAACGAATTGGGATAATTATAATAAATCCTATCCGCGAAGAAGAATAATACTTCCATTTGCGCGAGTTTATTATTATCATTATTCCAATTCGT
>JAFUVM010000001.1 GCA_017483665.1 Bacteroidaceae bacterium | reverse complement strand
GAATCCGTCATGACCAAGACTACATGATATAGATACAACATATAGGTACCACAAAACACAATAGCAGCTACAGTCGAATGGATTTGTAGCTGCTATTATATATATAGGTATTAGTACCTGTACTTGGTCGAATGCTTACACGCCTTGTGCGGAATGACAGACAAAGTGCTGAACAAGACACTTGAAAGCGTGTCGCTGTACCGGACACAACATTGCAGCATTTGACACAACTTGGCTGCTGCTTTGGGAACAACAGAAGAACGGATTCCCCGGACTGCCTGTGACCTTCATCTCTGAGGCACAGATCCGAGGAATCCGTTCAATTCGTTTACGAACAGTTTGTGTGTCTGTTGTGCGTTCTTCCTGTGATTACCAGATGTCCTCCGGCTCGACGGGGTTGTCGTAGACTTCCTTGGCGCAATACTCCAGGTAGTCCATGTAGAAGAAGCGCGTGTCGTCGTCCATCACGGTCTTGAAGCGGATGTAGTAAGTCTCGTCGGGATCCATCGTTTCGCGAATGATGATGCGACGCAAGCAGATGTTGGAGCCACGCATCATGGTGCTGTTGCCCGGTGCTCCGGCGCAATACTGGTTGCATCCCTTCATGAAGCCGAAGTTACGCATACGCTTGTCGACCTCAGCATTGTAATCATCGTCATCGGAATCGGGGTATGCAGAGCTGCCGCCACCGATGTCGCTCGTCACGTTGCCGCCCGGGGTGTGCAGCGTGTTGTCGCCTGCCTGACGCAAATCCAAGGGGATGCCCATTGCTGCGAGTTTGTCCTTGTTGGTGCCCCAGTAGAACTGTACCATGCCGCGCATGACACCGCCGCACTGTATGGCATAGCGAAGTTCGTATGTTCCACGACGCGGCACTGGCGGCAGACGCATCGTGCATTCCAGCAGACCACGGATGGAGAGCTCGTCGCCCTGCATGTTTGCCCAGCCGTTGCCGCGCCCGGTCCAGTAGTTGAAGCGTGTGTCCTTCGAGATGTCCACGTCCTGGAGATACTTGTACTCCTGGTCGTTGGGGATGTAGACGTTCTTGTGCTTTTCGTCGGTAATCTCGCAGCAACGGATGTCGTTGTTCATGAACTCGGGCCACATGCTCGGCACGGTCCAGCGGATGCGCTGCTTCTGCATGTTGTCGCGCGTGCGGTCGCTGTACCACAGCAAGTCGTTGATGGGATAGATGATACCATTGCGGATGTCGTTGTCTCCCGACAGGTTCGGTTCGCCGATGGCAATGCCTGCATTTTCAGGAGCGCACGAATCTTCGTGATAGTCGTCGCGCCGACCGTTCTTGAGCTTGGGGAAACGGTTGAGGTAGACGCCGTTGCTCTCGAGGCTCTCGAAGATCTTCAGGAGGCGACGCTTGCCCATTGTCGTATAGAACTCCTGGACTGCGACGGAGGGAGACTTCTTGCTGAGGCTGTAACCCTGCTCGTTGTAGTGATAGACGAGCTTGTCGGGCGAAAGTCTTTCCGGCAGGATGTGGTAGGTGATGAACTGATAGAGGAGGTTGTCCTCCGACCTGTAGTTGTCGTCACGCTTGGCCTCGGGGTAAACTCCCTGACTGTCAAGGTAGTCCATCACGTCCTTCAACGTGATTTCCTCTACGCCCTTTCCAATGGCCTGCGCCCAGAATTCATCGGTTTCGGCAAAGAAGGTGAAGCCGTAGTAACGGTGTTCGGGGGTGTGGAAGGTTGCGGTCTCGCCCTTTGTCTCTTCGTTCTTCTTGGGTATCGCGCCCTTTTCGAAGAGTTCTTCGTATTTCTCGTCGCGGTTGGCGGCGAGCGTGTCGAACAGTCCGCAAGCCTGGGCTATCTTGGCAGAAACCACGTATCCCGAGTTCTCGTCCTCGATGTACTTCCTCAGCAGAATGTCCATCGTGTTGTCGCTGGGTGCGACGACGCTGTGCATGGCATGCACGACGCCATTGATGCAGAGGATGTCGCGGTTGTTTACGTCAATAAGACAATCGTTGATGTAGAGTGTGTCGCCGTTGTCGGTGTGCTGCACGGTGAGTTTGCGGTCGTTCATGTTTGGCATGTTGAACTGTACGCTCTTCGATGTGGCAGTGGGAACCGGGAAGGCATTTATCTCGAAGTAGTTATAGTCGTCGCCGCTGTCGATGATACTGTTGTAGACGATTACCTGCTTGATGGAGTCGCGTTTGCGTTCGCTGGGGAAGCCTTCCCAGCTGGCTTCGCTGAGCAGTCCGGTTGTCACCAGCGTGTCGAGGTAACGCTGGATGGCCTCGTTGGTGGGGGCAAACACGGTGTAGTGTCCGCGGGCCGTAAGCAGCTGCAGGACACTTGTCTCCGTGATGTTGCTGACTTCCATTTCGCCCAGCAGGCGATAGTATTCGCTGTACTGTTCGTGCTTGCTAAGATAACTTGCAATGGTCTCCTCCTTGAAGACGTAACGCGCCGAGGTATCTATGTCCTCCGTGCAGGCTGAAAACAGCACCACGACAAGGACAAAAACACCAGATAAAAGTTTTTTCATATCGTTCTTTTAAGGTATTATTAATGCTTTTAGGTTAATTATAGTGCACAAAGTTACACATTATTTTTAATATAACAAAGAAAGAAAAGTTTTTTTCGCTGAACACATTATTTTTCCTTCTCGTATAAAAACTTTTTCAGTGGCTTGGAAATATATTTCAGAAGCACTAAAATATATTTCCAAGCCACTGAAATATATTTCCAAGCCACTGAAATAATTTGTGTACGCGAGGCGAGGAAAAAGTGCACGCCGAGGGGAGGAAAAGTGTTGCCTTGACGAGAAAGAAGTGTTACCTTGACGAGGAAGGAACATTGCTTTGGCAGGAAAGAAGAGTGACTGAGAAACAGGCAGATACACCAAAACGCATCGGGGCGGCCCGAACGAGCCGCCCCGATGCAGGGAATGCGTAAAGAAGGGAAAACTATCGCTGCAGGAACTTGCGTCCGTCGCGAACGACGATGCCGCGGAAGTCGCGGCCTACCTTCTGTCCGCCAAGATTGTAGAGGAAGGGCGATGCAGGTCCGTCGGCCAGCGGTGCGCTGACGGCATCGGGGTCCTGCCCTTCGGTGGGAGAACTCAGCACGTACAGCTCGTCGATCACTTCGCCACCCACGACATCGGTGCCGTAGACGGCCAGGACGTCGTAGAACTTACCGACGATATTCGACGGCAAGGTTATCTTGGGCGACTTGATCTGGAACTTGTTCCAAAGGCGAATCCGGCGGTCGCCGACAACAGCGAAGATGCCGCCGTCGCGCACCAACGTCAGCCCCCTGACGAGCACCAGGTCGGCATAGCGGGCGGAGGTAAGCTCGTCGCCGAAGACTTCGACGGGCTGGGCCGCCTCGCCCGCACTGACGGAAAGGCTTTCCGACGTGGAAGTTCCCGTGGAAGACGTGAACTGCGGCATGCGGTTGCTGAGGGTCAGACGCCCCAGGATGGAGCCGTTGAGCACGTCGTTCCGCTTGACATCAAGTCCAGAGCCGCTGACCACGATGCAGCCTGTGGCATCGCGCAGGTAAACGTCGCCGGCATAGACATAGAGCACCTGGGCATCGGTCAGCATGAGCAGGGCCTCGTCTCCCTCCGTCATGGCGCAGAACGAAGCGATGTCCGGGACTTCGCGAAGCAAGGTCACCGTCACGGTGCAGGTAGCTGTCAGGGCTCCGTTGGCCGTGACCGTAATGTGGGCAACGCCTTCGCTCAGAGCCGTCACGTAGCCCTCGGCATCCACCGTGGCAACCTCCTCGTTGTCGCTGGCAAAGCTAAGTTTGCAGGGAGCGGATTCCGGGTCGCGTATGACGGCGAGCTGTTGCTTCGTCCCTATGCTGAGCCTGTAGTTGTCGCTGCCGAAGCTGACGCTTGTGAGTGCATTCACGGCATACGCCTCGAAGGTGATGACGCCGCCACTCTCACGTATGTTGCGCAGAGCCAGGCTGTTCAGTTTGCCGGACCACGTCTTCAGGCTCGGCGTCGTCTCGTTGTTGATGGTCCTCACACTTCGCGTACCGGGGAAGGGATCGCTGGCTGTGGCTGCCGAGACGCCGTAGGCATCTGTCTTCACACCGCCTGCACGAAGCAGCTCGTAGTAGGGATGGTCGGGATTGTCGTTCACCGTGTTATATTCCCAGGGCGAAGTGCTGGTGGAGTCGACGCGGAAGATGAGCATGCCGTGTCCGGGCAGTGCACTGTCCCACTTCGTCCGCTGGCGGTTCTCGAGATAGAAGGCCTCCTTCTTGACAGGCGTGTTCAGACGGTAGCCGGTGTTGCTGGCCTGAAGATTCTCGAGGCTGAACGAGCCGGGCTCCTCGATGAGGGTCGGCTGTGCAAAGCCCAGGGCGTAGCGTTCGAAGAGCGAGAAGCAGCAGGGAGTGCGCCCGTAGTTATAGTCGCTGCCGCTTGCCATTATCGACCACGAGCTGGGCGTCACGCACTCGTCCGAATACATGTTGCCGGTGTCGTAGAGGTCGGGCAGGCCCAGCACATGGCTGAATTCGTGGCATATCGTGCCGATGCCGTCGAGCACACTCGAAGTCGAAGAACCGAAGAGTTCGGTGGAACAGGCATAGCGGCCGAGCTGGACACCATCCTTGCGCACCGTGCGACCGTAGCTGATGTCAGACTGATGGGGCCAGATCAGACGGCTGTCGTTGCCCTGGACGTACGAACCGATTCCGGAGAAGATGAAGAAAATCATGTCCACCATGCCGTCGCCGTCGACGTCGTAGTCCTTGAAGTTCACCTCGGAGTCGGCTGCCGTGCAGGCATCTATCATCAGCTGCGTGGCATTCGCTGTGCCCTTGGGATAGTACTGGCTGCGGTTCACCTTCACAGGCCCGACCACATCGAAGGTCGGCACGAACATGCCGCTCGAGTTGTCGCGGTAGTAGTCGCGCACGCTGCCTGTGCACCGTATGCCATAGGAGGTAAGGTTGGTACGGCTGTTGCCGGTGTAGTCGTCGTCGTTGATCATGCCGTTCATGATGTCGGCATAGTCGTCGTAGCGGAACGGACAGTCGTTGTACTCGACCAGCACGACCAGTCCGCGGAACTTCGAATAGTCGTAGCGGTTGGCGCGACGCTGGCTGAGCGCGCGGGCACGCTGCGCCCTGTTCTGGCGGCGCATCTGCTCGGCCTGCACCGTCGGCTGCGGGACAAGGCGCCCCACCGTCTGCAGGTAGCCGCGCTCGCCGGCCGTACGTTCACCGGCATCGTGGGCAAGTATGGATGTAGGCTCCAGCTGGCCCTCCACATTCAGCCGTGCATAGACGTACGCCCCGTCGTCGCGACGGACCAGAGAGTAGCCGTCGGCTGTAACATTGTAATGAAGGTACTCGTCGCCCACCAGGCGGATGGTGACGACAGACCCGTCTGGCTGGGTCACCTGCGCAGTGCCTTGATAAGCCGGACGGGCATAGAAAATGGCGACGCCAAAGAGCATCGCCATTATCGTCAGTGTTAGTTTTCTCATTTATCAGTCTTCTTGAATCCTGCCCGGGCTCTTTCTCGCGAAAGAACCCGTGCAAGTCCTTTCCGTTTCTTACTTGACCAAAACCTTCTTGCCATCCTTCACGACAACACCCTTGAAGGTCTTGCCGATGGACTGGCCGGCCAGGTTGTAGGCGCGGCTGTTCTTCACGACAGGCTCGGCAACGACGGTGGTGATGGCATCGTCGTAGTCGGCATCCTGAGTGACGGTAACAGTCAGCTTGGCACCTGTCTGCATGAAGACAATCTGGGCTGCACGCGACTTCAGGTCCTCGGGCAAAGCCGTAGTGGTGACAACCATATCATAGTCGATGCCATGCGTGAAGTTGCCCTCCTCGTCCTTGCTGTAGTCCTCGTTGGCAATCTCAATGTTGATCCACTCGGGAATCTCCTCTGCCTCTTCCTCGTCCACGATGATGCTCTCAATAGCGAGGCTGTAGGTGGGTTCCTCTGTCTCCTCGTCTGTAGAGTAGAACATGGGATCAATGTGGATGGTAGCAGAGCCGCCGTCCTTACCGAAGATGAGGTCTGTGTCATCGTCGGTGTGCAGGTAGCCCCAGCCGCCGTAGATGCCGAGGTCGAGGTGCTGGTAGTTGCCGATGTAGTGGTAGATGGCCTGGTCTTCGTCGCCGGTCTGAATGAAGTACGTGTTGGAGACATTGCCGAACTCGCAGCCGTCGATGAGGGAGTAGCACTGGAATGTGCCGTTGTCCCAGCCTTCGATGACTACCGCAAACTCGTCCTCTACGAACACGTAGTCAATCTCTTCTGTCATGCCCCACTCGTCCTCGACATAGAAGTTCCTCCAGTCGAACGAGCCGTCTTCGATGTTGCCGAGGTCCTCGTAGGTAATCTCCGACTCAGCCAGCACGTCGCCGAGCACGACATCTCCGTTCTCGTCGAAGGTCATCTGCTGAATCTTGCACTTCAGGTTGAAGTCCTCGTTTGCCTCAAGCTGGTAAACGCCGAAGTGAACACCCTGGATGAAGAGGGGAGCTGCAGGCTTGCCCTGATAGGAAATCAGAGTGCTGATGGTGTAGTCGCGGCTGGTTTTGGCGGGAGTGCAATAAGAACCGCTGTAGTAGTAGCCGAAGTCCTTCGTGTTGGCACGTGTCAGGGTAGCCTCCGTACCGTCGGTGAAAGTCAGGCTCTGGGTAAGTTCGCCGGGGAAGATTTGCGCGTCGCGCATGCTGCCTTGATACTCATAGGGCAGGCCCCATGCGAAAGGTTCGGTCGTCCCGCCGGAATAAGAAGCAGAGAGCTGAGCGGGAGCGTATGTCTCGGGCTTGATGTAGACGGAGAAGTCGCGAGTGTCGGCTTTCAGCTCCTCTACAACATCGTATGATTGTGTAGCGCTGTTATAATCCAGCTGATTCATGTTCCAAGACCAAGTGTCAATCTGCTTGTATGGATCGTCCGTCAGGTTCACGTAATCAATGTTTGCATAGGGAGGAACGACGGCATAGTTGGCAATGTAGCCGTAGCCGCTGGAAGAGGAACCGATGTGATAGTAGGTGGAAACAGGCTCATACCTGACCTCAGGAACGGGAATCTCGTCTTCTGTGAGATACTGAACGCCGGTGTACATGGAGAAGTAGCCCTGGTAACCTACGAGTTCTGCCTCGCCATCGTCGTTCTTTTCATATTTGTATTCGGGCTGATCCCATGCGCCATAGACGAAGTAGTCGCCGCTGGTGGTTGCGAGCTTGCCATCCTCGTCAAGAGTCATTCGGATGCAACCATCCTCGTCGACCGCACTGAAGAGAAGGATATAGTACTTGCCCTGCTCATCCTCGCCTTCACCTACGCAAGTGGGCTCGACAACAACCTTGTCACCATCCACGGTGTAAGGAACAGCTACGCTTCCCTGGTCGCCGAAAATAGTGAGATAGGGCAGCATGTCGATGAAGCAGGGTTCACCGGACTCTGCCATTGTGCCTGTGCTCATTGTCCAGATGTCGGAAGCATTGGTGCGGTAGTTCTTTCCGCTGGCGTTGTAGCTTTCCTTCAGGGCAGAAGCCTTGCGGGGAGCAGCCTTGGCAGCAGTCGAAGTAATCTTCAGCGTCTCCTGTGCCTTCTGGCTGAGAGTGAGCTTTTTGCCCAAGTCCAGCTTTCCTTTGGAAATCTTTGCGTGTACCTGGGGAGCGGCCTTGATGACATCGTTAGTCTTGGCCTGCATCAGTGCGGGCATCGGCTTACCCGGCAAAACCTTGTTGTTCTTGTTTGACTTCAATGTCTGAGCATTCGTCATGCCAGCCATCATGACTGTCATAGCAATAAGTAAAAACTTTTTCATACCTTAATAAATTAAATATTATGCTCTTGTTATTAATTGTTGTTGACGATAGAGAATGGCGTCCCGCCGTCCGTAGGAGTGAACTGAACAGACGTGGGAAGGAAGTAGTTGTCGGGAGTCATCTGGTACGTTCCATTGAAAGTGGCAGCAAACAGACGGACCAAAGCCTCGGCATCAACCGTCTTGCTTCTGTCGAGGAAGTTCTTCATGTTCGAGTCAACAGGATCGTCGGGAGTAACCTCAATCTTAGCTATACCATATGAGGGAACGGACATTGCACAAGAGATGCCGAGCGATGACCTGGAAATCTTTCCCTTGCTCGTATAGGAATAATTGAAGTAAAGCACAGGTCCCTGCGTGGCTGATGCAACGTTTCTGCCACGGCCAAAGCCGACACTGTTGATGTTGAATGTGCTGTTGAATGCACTCTGAAGTGCAGAATTGATCTGTGCCACCAGCTCCTGCTGCTCCTCTGTAAAGCCTTCCTGGTCGAAGTTCCACGTCGAGCTGCGCACATTGATGAGGTAGTTGTCCCACGTGGGGATGACCTTCACGCTGTCGTTCTCGGACACAAGGTAAGTCTTGTCTTCCGAGAGGGTGAACTCCTGGAAGGATGTGCCTGCGATGCTGTTCTTGCGCTGCAGGTAGAAGCCTGTCGGGGTGAACACGCAGTTGATGGTGCTGGGGAACAAGGGGTCGTTCACACGCTCGCAATAGGTGAAGAGGCCGTTGCGAAGGTTCTTGAAATAGAGTGTGTCGGTGCCGCAGACTACATAATACGAAGTGATTGTATTATTAGTAATGTAGTTCCTGTTGCTCTCGGTGTCCTTGATG
>JAFUVM010000009.1 GCA_017483665.1 Bacteroidaceae bacterium | reverse complement strand
AACCTTTCACCTTTTTAACTTTTCCCTTTTCACCTTTCCACCTTTTTAACTTTTTACCTTTTTAACTTTTCACTTTTTCACCTTTTCTGTCATATCATCTGCCATGTCGTAAGCAGGTTAGTTACAGCAGATTGTCTGCGTCGTGGCAGATTTGCACTTTTTTTGGCAAAAACTTTATGATTTAAGTTTTGCAAGCTTTGTTTGCCATGTTGACAGAAGAAGATAGAAGAAGACAGAAGAAGATAGAAGACGTCAGTTTTGGCTGCTGCATGTTGTATCGTCCTTTATCTTCGTCGCTGAAAGCGACATATCTCCTTTTATCTACATTTATCTCCAACACATGCGAAAGTTGAATAATTTAACCACGAATTGCACGCTCAGGCGCAGGCGGAGCGTACAATTCGTGGTTAAAAGCTGATGGTTGAATTTTGACACACCCTCAAGTCTTTTAGAAGCTGCGATGTCGAGCACCTTCCTTTTTCTCAAAGCACAAAGGATTCCTCCCTCTTTTTTTGATATAACTGTGCCGAATGGGCTTAGTTTATCATCTCGCAACCCATATAGGGAACAAGGGCCTTGGGCACGCGGATGCCTTCTGGTGTCTGGTTGTTCTCCAGGATGGAAGCGACGATGCGGGGCAGGGCGAGAGCTGAGCCGTTGAGGGTGTGGCAAAGTTCCGTCTTGCCTGTTGCCGTGCGACGGACGCGACACTTCAAGCGGTTGGCCTGATAGGTGTCGAAGTTCGAGACGGAGCTGACCTCGAGCCAACGCTTCTGTGCCTCGCTATAGACCTCGAAGTCGTAGCAGATGGCGCTGGTGAAGCTCTGGTCGCCACCGCAGAGACGCAGGATGCGGTAGGGGAGCTCGAGCTTCTGCAGTAAGCCTTCCACGTGAGCGAGCATCTCCTTGTGGCTCTCAGCACTGTGCTCCGGCGTGTCGATGCGCACAATCTCAATCTTGCTGAACTCGTGCAGACGGTTCAGTCCGCGCACGTCCTTGCCGTAGCTGCCAGCTTCGCGACGGAAGCACTGGGTATAGGCGCAGTTCTTGATGGGCAGGTCCTTTTCGTCGAGAATCACGTCGCGATAGATGTTCGTCACGGGCACCTCGGCCGTCGGGATGAGGTAGAGGTCGTCCACCTCGCAATGGTACATCTGACCTTCCTTGTCGGGCAGCTGACCTGTGCCGTAGCCCGAGGCGGCATTCACAACTGTTGGAGGCATAATCTCCTCGTAGCCAGACTTCTGCGCTTCATCCAAGAAGAAATCGATTAGGGCACGCTGCAGCCTTGCGCCCTTGCCTCTGTAGACAGGGAAGCCTGCTCCCGTTATCTTCACGCCCAGGTCGAAGTCGATGAGGTTGTACTTCTTGGCAAGCTCCCAATGAGGAAGCTTCGCGGTCTCGACGACGGGATTTGCATCCCAGTTGCCTACGGTGTCCTTGCCAACGACGCATTCCTTGAGGTTGGACTTTACGACCCAGTTGTCCTCGGCACAAGTGCCTTCGGGCACCTCGTCGTAGGGAATGTTGGGAATCTGGCAGAGCAGACGTGTCATTTCCTGCTCGGCACTTTCCTTCTTGTTCTCCAGTTCCTTGCTCGTCTCCTTGAGGGCAGCCACCTTTGTCTTGACTTCTTCAGCCTCTTCTCGCTTGCCCTGCTTCATGAGCATACCAATCTCGGCAGCCAGCTTCTTGGCGGCAGAGAGGTTCTGGTCGAGTTCTGTCTGTGCTTGGCGGCGGGTCTTGTCTACGTTAATGACTTCCTCTATTGCCTGACGTGCACCGTTGAAGTGTTTCTTTTCCAACCCGGCGATGACTCGCTCGGTTTCTTCTGTGATGAGTTTTAGTGTTAACATCGAAGTTATTTACTATTTAATGATTTACTATTTACTATTTATTGTTTCACCTTTTCACCTTTTCACTTTTTTACCTTTTCACCTTTTTACCTTTTCACTTTTTTACCTTTTCACCTTTTCACCTTTTTACCTTTTCTTCAGAACGGCATCCATACGAATGCTGCTGCATCCCAAAGGGCATGACTGACGATGATAGCCCTGAGCTGATTGGGCATGAGCCAGTAGAGTCCGCCCCAAGCGATGCCGCAGACGAGGGCTGCCATGATGAGCATGAAGTTGCCCGATGGCAGGTGGACTGCGGTATAGCAGGCCGTGGTCAGCAGGAAAGCGACAAACGGCGAACGGAACTTGGCGAGGGTTCTCTGCACATAGCCTCGCCAGAATATCTCTTCTGCAGGTCCGATGATGAAGAGCAGAAGCAAAGCCAACAGGGTAGGCGAGAAGCCCCCCTTCATGTTATATATAATGTTTACCTGTTCGCGTGCGAAGGGAAGGATGAGTTGCGACACCTTGTCCCCGACAAAGAAGACGCCCCATAGCACTGCTGCAATGGCAATGCCCAAGAGGCAGGTGAAGGTTGCGGGCGGCGTGTCTTCTGGAGCGATGTCTGTCCCGATGCTCTTGCTCCCGCCAAAAGCAAAGGCAAGGCAGGTAAGGATGAGTGCCGAGCCGGTCATGCAAATCCAGAAGTTCACATGGGGAGCCGTCCATGGCGAGAACATGACAAACCACAGCAAAGCTGCCACCAGCAAACTTATGACGAGTTGGCCCTTGTCGCGAATCTTGGTGTTATGGTTTGCAGTCGTAATCATGTTAAGGCTTCGATGATGAGTCCGATGGCAAGTGTCAGGCTGAAGGCCAGTTGCAACTGTGCCGTTGCTTCGTCGAGCTTGGCTATTGCCTCGATGCCTTCCCGCTTGCAGGAGAGCATCTTCTTGCAGTTTCCCAAGGCCAAGGGAAGTGTGACGAGTGTGAGCAAAGTCCAAAGGCTGACGTGACCTTGTATAGATGTTACCAGGAGCCAGCAGTAGGGGAGGATGAGCTCGAAGAGATAAACCCTGATTGCCGCAGCTCTGCCTGTCAGCAAGGCAAAGGTGCGGATGCCGGCCCGCCTGTCTGTCTCGATGTCGCGGGCATTGTTGACATGGAGGATGGCTACCGTGATGCTCCCCACTGGAACGGCAAGCCAAAGGACTTCGGGGACGATGCCCGCGCTACAGATGAATGTCGTGCCAAGCATCGGCAGCAGAGCATAGCAGGCCATGATGACGAGGTCACCGAGAGCCATGTACTTCAACGGCGGATAGAGCAAGGAAAGTGCGATGCCAGTCAAACCGAACCAGAGCAGGGTGGTGCCCGTGAGCCAGACCATGAGCAGTCCCATCAGGATGGCTGCGACTTGCAAGGAGACGGAGAGGCAGAATACTTCCCGAGGAGTGAACAGCCCGTCGGTGAGGATGCGGACGCCATAAGTGTCGGGGGCATCCACGCCTCGCTTGTAGTCGTGGTAGTCGCTCCAGACATTGCCTGCTGCATGGACAAGGACGATGTTCACCAATGCCATGATGCCGAGCCACCAGTTGACATCGTGCCCAATGCTCCAGAGGAACATCATTGCCACAAGCACGGGCATGGTCGATGCCGGGAAAGACCATGGCCTTGTGGCAAGCACCCATTCCTTTATTGTATGACCCTTCATAGCATTATCATAAAAATTAAAACATAGTCCCCTCAATGCCTGAAGCACGAGGGGACCTTAATTTGAGTTGTGATTGTCTGTTTCAGATGAGCAAGGATGCCCTTATGCCTCAGCTGCGGGAACAACACTTACGGTGCTGCGGTCGAGGCGACCTTTCTTGAACTGTACAGTACCGTCCACGAGGGCATAGAGCGTATTGTCCTTACCCATAGCCACGTTTGTGCCGGGGTAGTGGCGTGTACCGCGCTGGCGAACGATGATGTTGCCTGCTACGCACGATTCACCACCGAAAATCTTGATGCCCAGTCTCTGAGCGTGTGACTCACGTCCGTTCTTAGAACTACCTACACCTTTTTTATGTGCCATTTTCGTTCAGTCTTTAGCGTTAAACATTAAGCGTTGATGCCCTTGATGGTCAGTTCGGTGAACTGCTGGCGATGTCCGTTGAGCTTGCGATAGCCCTTGCGACGCTTCTTGTGGAAGACGAGCACTTTGTCGCCCTTTACCAGGGGTGATACAACCTCGGCCGTAACTTTTGCACCTTCGACGGTGGGGGTGCCCACGGTGATGGTGCCGTTGTCGACCAACAACACATTCTCAAATTCAACAGTCTGTCCGGCTTCTGCCTGGGGCATGTGGTGAACGAAGAGCTTCTTGCCTTCCTCCACGCGGAACTGCTGACCGTTAATCTCTACGATTGCGTACATTATTATTTATTGTTTATAACGGGTTTGACCGCGGGGCGGAGCCATCTCGTGACTCACTTGTTCTGGCCTCTACGGCATAAATCGGGTGCAAAGGTACGGCTTTTCTTCCGTTCTGCCAAATTTTTCGATAAGATTTTTCAATTAATGTTCACTCCACGTAGCTTTCCAGGAGCTTGGCGCTTTCGTCGGGGACGATTGTGACCTCCTGCATGGCGGCGGGAACGACGAGCGATTCTCCCTGACGCAGGAAGATGCCCTGTCCGTTGGGGCTGAGGAAGCAGCTTTGTCCGCTGAGGCACATGTAGACGCGGAAGCTGTCGATGCCTGTGTAGTCGCGCTTGAAGGCGCGTGTCAGCTTCAGTTCGTTGGTGGTGAAGAAGGGGCATTCCACGAGGGGCACGACGGTGTCGCGGCTCTCGGTGTAGACGACCTTCGGGTCGGTGGTGATGTCCTGGAAGTTGATGGCTTCGAGGGCGAGGTCGGTGTGGAGCTCACGGAGGTTGCCGTCGCGGTCGCGGCGCATGTAGTCGTAGATGCGGTAGGTGACGTCGCTGGTCTGCTGTATCTCTGCTATGACCATGCCTGCTCCGATGCCGTGGACGCGTCCTGCGGGGATGTAGAAGCAGTCGCCTTCGCTGACGCTGACTTTGTTGAGGTCGTCCTCGATGCTGCCGTCAGCCACTTTCTGAGCGTAGTCGCTGGTCTCGAGCTTTTGCCTGAAGCCTGCTATGAGCTGGCTGCCGCGGTCTGCGTCGACGACGTACCACATTTCGTTCTTGCCCATCTTGCCGTGGCGCTTGGCGCTGAGGGCGTCGTCGGGGTGAACCTGGATGGAGAGGTCCTGGCGTGCGTCGATGAACTTGATGAGCAGGGGGAAGTCTGTCCCGAACTTCTCGGTGTTCTCCCCCCCCAGGAACTCGGCTCCGTAGCGGGCGACGATTTCGGGAAGCGTGAGACCCTTGTCTTCACCGTTGAGGGCAACGGACTCGGACCCCTTGACTGCTGAGACTACCCATGTCTCGGACCCCCACAAAGTGGGCTTGAAGATTGGATTGAATTTCAGTATTTCCATATAATACATTATTTGATTTTGTTCATCAGATACACGATTCTTGCCAGTCGCAACTCTTCTTCCCTGTAGACGTCGCCGTATTCTTCGAGGGCTTTGTCTATGCTGTCCGTCTTGGCTTCCTGAAAGTAGTCCAGAAGCTCTGTCATGCATTCTGCTCCGAGCACTTCGTCGGTGAAGTAGGTGATGTCGAGGCGTCGCTTCTGCCGTGCAAGCATTTCCAGGTCGTCCAGCACTTCGTCGAAGCCCAGTCCTTCGCTTTCTGCGAAGTCCTCGAGGGCGATGTGGCGGTCGATGGCCGTGATGAGCTTTATCTGCTGCTTGGCGTGGGGCGAGGCGGACGAGCCGGACGCGGCATTTTCTTTCTGTGCCTGTTCCAGCAGGGAATCTATCTCCGATGCTTCGGATACGCTTTCGCTGATGGACTCGTCGTCGGGGATGATGATCGACGAGGGTTTCTTTGCGAACTTTTTCCCTGCGGCGGTTGGCAGCAGATCGTTGTTTTTGGTCGCTACCTGTTTGAGCAGTCCGTTCTCGTAGGCTGTGTCGATGATGCCCGACCAGAAGTCTTCGTCGTGCGTCTCACCGATGCCGTAGGTGTCGTTGTCGTAGAGTTCGTGTTCTTCTATCTGCCTGGTTCTTCTGCCGGTTATGTAGTCCAAGAGCAATTGGCGCGGTGCGGGTTTGTCTATCTCCAGCAGGGCCTTTATGAGTTTGGCAATTGGTTCTTTTGCTTCCATCCGTTTTCTTGTGTGTGTCTTTCGGGGTGCAAATATAGAACAAATATCTTTTGTTGCAAAGAATTTTAAGTTTTTTTCTATGAATTTTCGTAAAGTTTCGGTCGTTCCTCTCTTTTTGCCTCGATGCAGGGAGCAAGGGGCGACGGGCAAGGGGCAAGAGAATTGAAATAAGCGGCGTGCTCTTCTGAAATAAGCGCTAGGCTCTTCCAAAATAAGCGCTAGGCTCTTCTAAGATAAGCGCAAGGCTCTTCCGGACGGAGGGGCACGAGCCTTATTTCTTCGCGGCGGCGGGCTTCACCTGATACCCTATTTTGCGGAAGGCGGCGGTGTAGTCGTCGTAGCCCGACTTCTGCTTGTCGTAGACGATGGTGACTGTCTGCTGCGGCAGGGAGACGATGATGTTCTTGGTGCCTTTCACGAAGCGGATGTTCTGCTTTATCTTCTTCACGCAGTTCTCGCAGGTCATCTTGGGGCTGGGCGTGACGACGAGTGTGTCGGTCTTCGTCTCAGCCTGTGCGGCCAAGGAGAGTGCTGCGGCAAGTGCAAGGATGTGTAATCTGTTGCGGTTCATAGTGATGTGTGTATTTGTGTTTAGTATTTCTCTAACTTGAATCTCAGTCCGATGTAGCCCATGGCGCCTGCTACGGGGCCCCATATCTGTGTGGCGTCGAAGTCTGCTGCCCAGGGATTGGCGGCGCCTATGACGGGGTCGTACATCCTGTAGTTCGTCAGGTTCTCGCCACCGAGGTAGACGGAGAAGTGGCGGAACTCGCGCGTCACCTGTGCCTGCAGCTGGAAGTAGGCGGGGAAGGCTGTGCGGTCGTAGAGCTTGCCGCCGCCGTTCAGATGGCCTGTGACGTCGAACTGCCAAAGCTCGAGCGGAGTCTTGTAGGAGAGGGTGAGCAGGCCTTTGTAGCGCGAGGTGAGGGGCTTCTGGCGCAGCTCTCCGTCGTAGGTGCAACGGACGTCGTTGAGGCGGAAGGCTGCGGTTGCCGTGAATCCGTCGAAGAAAGGATAGGTGGCATCCACCTGGAAGCAATGGCTGCGGCTGCGGCCGTCGAGGTTCTCGAACGAGAGCGTGTGCCGTCCCTTCACGCCGTCGAAATTGATGACCATCTGGTGCAGGAAGCTCGTGTAGTAGTACTCGGCATTCAGCTCCAGACTTCTGCCGCGGACGGGTATGACCAGCCCGGCGGAGGCGCCTACGTTCCATGCTTCTTCCTGCTGCAGCCCGTCAGCTACGATGACGGTTCGCCCGCTTGCCAGCAGCGCGACGTTCTCTGCCAGGGCGTGCGGCGAGCGGTAGCCCTTGCCGGCTGAGGCACGGAGGGTCAGTATGTCTGTCGGGGAATACTTGATGTGCAGGCGCGGCGTGACGAACGAGCCGTACTCGCTCGAGCTGTCCCAGCGTATGCCGGGCATCAGGGTCAGCTTTTCGTCGAGCTTATAGGTGTACTGGGCGTAGAGTCCCACCGTTGTCTCGTTGGCAGGCACGGGCGGCAGGCTGGCGAGCGACGTGCGTTCGTCGTAGTTGTCGTGGTTGACGGATGCACCCAGACTGATGTTGTGGCATTCGGTGAGGTCTGTTTCGAACATCAGCTGGGCGTAGGCGTTGCGTTGCGTCACGTCATACTGTGTCCGTCCGAAGCGGTTCCAGGCATCGTGCCACGACCCCTGCAGCATCAGGGCCAGCGAGGTGTTGTGCGAGCCGCTGAACATCAGGCCGTTCTTCCACTGCGCCTCGTAGCGGTTGGTCTTGACCTCTGTGGTGTAGCCGTGCTCCATGTCCGTCTGTCCGCCGTGCCGCTCGTCGCGCAGGAAGCGCAGCGACAGCTGACTGATGAACCCGGGCGAGACGTACGCCCAGCGGTGCATGATGTTGTACTGCCGCAGACGTGGCATGTCCATGAAGCCGTCGCCGTTCGCGTCGTGATGCGTCTGTCGGTTCTCGAAGTGCAGCAGCAGGCTGGTGGAGAGACGGTCGTTGAGGTGGATGCCGGCATCTGCGTTGGCCTCCAGCTTCAGGTCGGTGTCGAGGTAGGCATTGGCACGGACGCCGTCGATGCCCTGCGGCTTCTGGTACTCGATGTTAATCTGTCCGGTAGTGCTCTCGTAGCCGTTCTTCACGCTTGCCGCCCCTTTGCTCACCTGGATGGACTGCATCCAAGGTCCGGGTACGAAACCGAGCGAGTAGGGGAGGGCTGCGCCGCGCAGGTTGGGCACGTTCTCGGTGAGCATCTGCACGTACGTCCCGTTCAGGCCCAGCAGCTTTATCTGCCGGGCACCGGTGGCGGCATCTGTGTAGCTGACGTCCACGGAGGGATTGGTCGTGAAGGATTCACCGAGGTTGCAGCAGGCGGCGCGGACCAGCTGTCCCTGCCCGATGAGGTCGGTGTTCTCCACTCTGCCGCGCGAACGTGACGTGCTTGTGCCTTTCACCTCCACGCTGCCCAGCTCGTGTTCAGCCACGATGGTATCTGCGGCAGCCTGCTCTGCGGCTTGCGCCCACGCCTCAGCCTGCAGACCGAGGGCAAGTATGACGGGGATTAGTCTCATTTCTTTTTCTGTCTGTTGGTCTTGCTTGTCCGGCGGAAGAGTTCCTTCCATCGGTTGAAGTCGCGCTGGAACTGAATGCCGATGCCCTGTGTCGTGAGCGACGACTGCGTGAAGTATCGGTCGTTGGTCTGGCTGTAGGCTTTCAGCGAGAAGGGGCTGCGGGGCGAGAGTTTGTACAAGATGTCGAAGTCACCGATGAAGTTGCTTTGGTTCGCATTGTACTTGCTTTCGCGGTATCCGAAGTTGCCGTTGAAGAGGAGCCGTCCGCTCAGCATGCGTCCGCTCAGCATGCCTTCCACGTCCAGCTGCTCCCAGCCCGTCTGTCCCGTCTGCAGGTTTGTACCGAAGCTCCAGTTGCTTCCGCCCAGCGCCTGCGACATGATTTGGTTGAAGCGTGAGCTCAGTACGCTGCTCAGCATCGAGTTCATAGCCATGCCGCCCTGCGTCTGGTTCTTGTCGGGCAGGGTGCCGTAGCTGTAGAAGCGTCCCACACCGAGCAGATAGATGGTCTGCATGTCGCGTTCCTCCTCGCTGCTGAGCATCGAGCGCACCATCTGCTTCTCGTCCTCGTTGGCGTTGGGCAGGTCGAAGTCGAAGGAGATGACGGGCTCGCGGGCTATGCCTCCGATGTTCATGATGCAGTCCACGCGTGTGTTGGAGAGACCGAGGCCTGTGGTCGACAGGTCGTCCAGCGATACGTTGTGCACGGTGTGCTTGGCCTTCAGGTTGAGGGTGGCCTGCATGGCGTCGCCCCCGAAGACGATGGTGCCGTCGGGCACGAAGGTGAAGTCGCGGCGGATGAGGTCGCGGATGGACATGCGATAGGTGCCTTCGCTCACGCGGTAGGTGCCGTAGAGCTGGAAGCGTCCCTTGTTATAGAAGTTCGCCAGCAGACGTCCGTTGCCGTTCAGGGCAATGTTGTCGCCCGTGCTCGGGTCCATCACGAGCTGGATTTGTGCATTGGGATTGGCATCGATGTCGAAGTTTATCCGCATGTCGGCAGACGTCTTCTCCTCCGCCTCCTGGACGGCGGCCAGGCTTGCCTGCATGCTGTCGCTGTGCGAGACGTAGGTCACAAACTCCGTCTCGTCCACAGCCCCCGGGCTGGACACATTATATATAATAGTAGTTCCGGGCATAGGCGAAGCGGATACGTTGATGTCCACCCTTCCCTGGTCGCCCTTCATGCTCATCTCGGCATCGGCATAGACGGTTCCGCAGAAGTTGGAGCCTGCCTGCTGACTGGTGTTGTAGCATAGTATGTTGTGCGCATCGACGTCGAATACGAAGTCCAGCCGCCTGAAGGCATCGTGCATGAGGTGCATGTTCAGCGTGGCTGTGTGCTCGTTCATGCCCGGGATGCCCATGTTGTCGTAGATGGTCGCATTGCGGAGCCAGATGTTGTCTGCCCGCATGGTTACGCTGTCGCCGTACAGACGATAGTCCGTGTTCAAAGCCAGGATGTGCGTCCTCAGTTCGTCGACAACCATGTCACCCTCCAGGTTGACGACCTTGAACGGCCCGAATACGCGTGCCCGGCCCGAGGCGCGTCCCTGCAGGTTGCTCATGATTTTGGACGTATACTTGCAGAGGAAGGTGAGGTCGATGTGGTCCGTGAGGATGTTCAGGTTGAGCCCGTCGTCGTCTCCATTGCCCGGGATGATGGAGCCGTGCACTTGTGTGTGGTGCTGAGGCAGCGGACCTCGCATGTCTGCCTCCAGCAGGATGGCCCGTTCCTGCTTTCCCCAGTTGGCATAGAGGTCCATGTTGCCGAGAGGGGCGGTGTTGAAGGTGAAGTTCTTCACCTGCAGGTAGGCATCTGCCTGGGGTTTGTTCATGAGCGAGGTGCCGTAGACGCTGCCCGTCACGTCGCCGTCGAAGTCTACGCTGTGGAAGTTCACCAGGTCCAAGATGTACGCCAGGTCGATGTCTGCCAGCTCTGCCTTCAGGGTGTCGGACTCCTGGTCGGAGATGCGGCCGCCCAGGCGAATGTGTCTTTCTGCCTGGCTGACGGAGAAATTCTCCACGTCGACTACCTTGTCGTGATAGCTGATGGTGGCCGGCTTGATGTGCCATGTCGTGTCGCCCACCACGATGCTCGATGCATTCAGCCTGGCGTCGACGGCCGTCTGGCCGGACAGGTCGCGCCGGATGTTACCGGTCAGGCTGATGTCGCCCGTGTAGGCAACCTCGCGTTTGTTGTCCCAGCGGAGCCGCGACGTTACTTTGTCGCCTTTGGCATAGGCATCGAGGTTGATTTCTACGGACTTGCCTTTCATGATGCGCTTGCATTGCAGGCTGGTCTGCAGGGCTGCGTTGTTGCTCTCCAGCCGGCAGTCTATGTCCTGCAGCTGTTGGCCGGACATCGTGAGACGGGGCACGTGTAGCTGCAATGCTATCTGCCTTACGGCATCGCTGATGGTGCCTTCCAGTATGCTCTTCTCGGGCATGTAGAGACTCGACCCCAGCAGTCGTTTGGCCAGGACGGTGTCCTTCATCTCGACGAGGAAGCGGAAGTCGTTGCCCGCAGGCTCCTGCCGGTTGCTGCCGCTGCGGAAGAGGCTTGGCAGATTCTGGCGGACGGGACGCAGGAACGACTCGGGGAGGCTTTGCCAGTGCATGCTGCCGTCTGCCTTGATGCTGAGGACGTCGCTGTGCAGTTGCAGGTGTTGCACGTTTTCCGTCCGTTCGCTGCTGAGCGTGATGTCGCCTATGCGGAGCGGTTCCTGGCGGTCTGATGTCAGTTCCAGACCGTTCATGCGGAGCGTGCCTTGCAGCTTGTTGAGGTCGATGTCGCTGAATTCTGCCTCCAGGCTGCCGGAGAAACGTTCGCCCTCGAAGCGTTTGGTCAGGTTCATGCTGTAGGGCGCGAAGTCCTTCACCTGTGCGTTGCAGAGCAATGTCCGGCTGCCTTGCTGCATGGCTGTTTGCAGCTCTACCTGGGCCTGGCCGTTGGGTTCATCCTTCACCAGCTCTCCGCTGTAGGCATCGCCCTCTGCTGTTGCAGCAAAACTTATGTTGCGGTGCTCATATCCTCTGAACAATAAGCTTTTAAGAATGCCTGTTGCCGTGAGCTTTGCCTGCCTGTCTTTCTTCGGAAGGGTGCCTGCGACGGTCGCTTCGAGCGTGAGCATCGTGTTCTTCTCCTCGTCGCTTAGTCCCAGCAGCGTGCCCAGCTTGAGGTCGGTGACCGAGAGGCTGGCGTCGACATCCTGCATGTTGCGCAGCGTCGCATCCAGGTCGATGTGGCCTTGCTCCGTGACTGTCTCGGTCTTTGCCTGCAGGTCATCGTCCTGATAGGCGATGGTGCCTGTGGTCTTCGTGCTGCCCAGACGTGTCAGGACGGGGCTCACCTCGCGTGCCTCTCCCTGCAGGTTCTGCGCCAGGAACTGCTGGAGTGCGGGGCCGGTTTGCAGCGTTGTGATGTTGGCGCGAAGGGCCGGCTTTTGGAACACATCGGTGGCCGTGACGTCGCAGAGCAGCGAGATGTTGCCCGCATCATCGCCTACGGAGAGGTTCGTCAGCCGCACGGAGCTCTTCTCCTGCTGCAGCTCGGTCGCGACGTTGACGATGTCACCGAACGTGGCGAGCTGCGGGACGAGGCATTGCAGGTCGCGCGGACAGATGCGGGCTGCGATGATGCCGGTCACGATGCCCAGGGCTTCTGCCCATCCTTTCTTGAAGATGGCTTCTTCTTCGCTTTGCCGGGGTGTCTGACTGCCGGGGACGTTCGAGATTTCCTCTGCCGTGATGCGCGATTCGGGCAGTTCCAGCCGCAGGTTCCGGACGGCAACGGTATGTTTTCCAGCTTCTGCCTGAAGGGAGAGATGGCGCAGGTCCATGCCGCTCTGCTCGTGGAAGGCAAGGTCGCGCAGGTCTGCGGTGAGTGTGTCGGGCATCTGTGCCAGGACGCGCACAGTGAGGCTCAGGTCCTTGATGTGCAGATGGTTGGGGTTCAGCTTGCCGGGTGTCAGTGGTTTGTCCAAGCGGTCGAAGCGTACTTCGCCCCGTCGCACGACAAGCGCACCGATGCCCAGGTCGAGTGGGGTGGAGGTGGTGTCCGTCGACGAGAAGGCGTCAACGAGGAACTGGAAGTTGCAGGGCGCGTCGCCGTCCTTGTAGAGTGTGGCGTGCATACCAATGAGCTGTGCGTTGTCGATGCGTATCTTCTTCTCTACGAGGGGCAGCAGGTTAACTTTTGCCGCGATGCGCGAGGCCTGCAGCATCAGGGTGTCGCGCTGGTCGTAGAGGCGCACGTTGTCCAGAATCACACGTCCCAGCATGTTCAGTCGCAGCGTGCCGATGCTGACTTTGCTGCCTGTCTTTTCCGCCAGCAACTGCGATGCCTTCTCTGCTCCCCAGCTCTGGAAGGCGGGCAGAGACGTCAGCAGCAGCAAGGCCAGATAGACGGTGCACAGCAGACCGACAATGATGCGTAATATGTATTTAGCAGCTCTGATAGTTGCTTCTCTATGATGTTTTGCGCGTGCAAAGTTACGGAAAAAGGTGTGAAAAGCAAAATAAATTTGGCTCTTCGCGCCTTTTTCCGTAACTTTGCACCCCGAAAAGAAGAAAACACACAATATAATGGTTGCAAAGAGCAAGAAAAAAAAGAAGTTGCGCTGGACCGTCCCTGCCGGTTTGGAGATGACAGAGATGGATCGCATCATCATGGAATGGGAAGCGAAGGGAAAACTTGTGCCCACACCGCAACTCATCAAGACCAAAGACCAGATTGCCGGCATCCGCAAGGCGGGCGTGCTCAATACGGCTGTGCTCGATGCGGTGGCTGAGAAGATACGCGAAGGCATGACGACGGCCGAGGTAGACCGCATCGTCTACGACTACACGACGGCCCACGGCGGCATCCCCGCGCCGCTCCACTACGAGGGATTCCCTAACAGTTGCTGCACGAGCATCAACGACGTGGTGTGCCACGGCATTCCATCCGATGACGAGATTCTCGAGGAGGGCGACATCATCAACGTGGACTGCACAACCATCCTCGACGGCTTCTATGCTGACGCCAGCCGTATGTTCGTCATTGGCAAGACGACGCCCGAACGCCAGCACCTGGTGGATGTGGCATGGGAGTGCCTGAAGATAGGCCAGCAGGTCTGCTCCGAGCCCTATGTCTTCGTGGGCGACCTGGGCAATGCCATCGCCAAGCATGCGCACGCCAACGGCTACAGCGTGGTGCGCGACCTCTGCGGACATGGCGTGGGACTGGAGTTCCACGAAGACCCCGACGTGGAGCACTACGGACGTAAGGGCAGCGGCATGCTGCTCGTGCCGGGCATGACGTTCACCATCGAACCGATGATAAACGGCGGCGACTGGCAGGTGTGCGGCGACGAGGAGGATGAGACCGGATGGATTGTCCTGACCGAAGACGGCGAGGACAGCGCCCAGTGGGAACACACCTTCCTCATGACAGAGAACGGCGTAGAGATAATAACCCATTAGTCCCATTAGTCCCATAAGTCCTATTAGTCCCATGATTCTCAAATCTCCTGCTTACATCCTTGGCATCGAGTCCAGTTGCGACGATACCTCGGCAGCTGTGCTGCGCGACGGCATCCTGCTCTCCAACGTCACGGCCAGTCAGGCTGTCCACGAGGCATACGGCGGCGTGGTGCCCGAACTGGCAAGCCGCGCCCATCAGCAGAACATCGTGCCCGTGGTGGATGCTGCCTTGAAGCAGGCTGGCATCGAACGCGAACAGCTCAGCGCCATTGCCTTCACGCGTGGTCCTGGGCTCATGGGGTCGCTCCTCGTGGGCGTTTCCTTCGCAAAGGGTCTTGCCGCATCGCTCGGTATTCCCATGATAGATGTCAACCACCTGCACGGTCACATCCTGGCGCATTTCATTCATACCGAGGGCGACGACTACGTTTCCCCCCGTTTCCCCTTCCTCTGTCTGCTGGTCAGTGGCGGCAACAGTCAGATTGTGCTCGTCAGGAGCTACAAGGACATGGAAATCATCGGGCAGACCATCGACGACGCTGCTGGCGAGGCCATCGACAAGTGCTCGAAGGTGATGGGGCTTGGCTACCCAGGCGGTCCCATCATCGACAAGCTGGCCCGGCAGGGCAACCCCGAGGCTTTCACCTTCTCAAAACCCAACATCGCTGGCTATGACTACAGCTTCAGCGGACTCAAGACAAGCTTCCTCTATAACCTGCGCGAATGGATACGCGAAGACCCGGACTTCATCGAGCATCACAAGTGCGATCTTGCCGCTTCGCTCGAGAAGACCATCGTCGACATCCTCATGAAGAAGCTTCGCCTGGCTGCCAAGGACCTGAAGATAAAGCAGGTGGCAGTGGCAGGCGGCGTGTCGGCCAACAACGGACTGCGCAATGCGTTCCACGACTATGCCCGCCGCTACGGATGGGAAATCTTCATTCCCCGCTTCAGCTACACGACGGACAATGCTGCCATGATTGCCATCGCCGGTTACTTCAAGTACCTCGACAAGGACTTCTGTCCGATGGAGGCACCCGCATACAGCCGCGTGGCAGAATAAACGAACAGACATCCTTTATATACACATATATATTATGAAAACAATAGGTATACTCACGGCAATGAGTGTGGAGTACCGCCAGGTGGCGGCCATGTTGCACGATACGGAAACGGTGCAGTCCGGTCCGCAGGAGTTTCTCGTCGGTTCGTTGGGCGAGAATAGGGTAGTGCTGCTGCAATGCGGCATTGGCAAGACCAATGCGGCTACGGGCACCACGAACCTCATCATGACGTTCCGTCCCGATTATGTCATCTCGACGGGTGCCGCAGGCGGCATCGACGCTTGCCTCCGTGTGATGGATATTGTGGTGGGCAGCGAGGTGTGCTATCACGACGTCAACTGCGGCGACAACTGCGACCCGGGCCAAGTGCAGGGCCTGCCAAGGCTCTTCAGCGGCGACCAGCGCCTTGTCGGCATCGCCACAGCATTGCAGACCGACGTCCGCGTCGTCCCCGGACTGATATGCACGGGCGACCAGTTCATCACCAACCGTGCAGAGCTGGACGACATCAAGCGGAAATACCCTCATGGCCTTGCCGTCGACATGGAGAGCGCCGCCATCGCACAGGTCTGCCATCTCTGGGGCGTACCGTTCCTCAGCTTCCGCATCGTCAGCGACACTCCGGGCGTCAAGGACCACTTCGACCAGTACCTCAACTTCTGGGACACAATGGCCGAGAAAAGCTTCCGCGTCACCAGCGAATTCCTCAGCAAGATTTGAATCATCCCATTCTTCATTTTTCATTCTTCATTTTTCATTTTTCATTTTTCATTCTTATTTAGATGGGCGGCGAACTTCTTTCACTTCTTGTGGCTGTGATGTGGACCTTCACAGCCATCTTTGCTGAGATAGCCAGCAAGCGCATGGGCACACTGGTGCTCAACGTCTGGCGCATGATACTCACCATCGTCTTCCTGGGGCTCCTGCTTTGGTTCACCTGCGGAAGACCTTGGCCTCAGCATGCCACGCCCGAGGTGTGGAAGTGGTTCCTGGCGAGCGGTTTCATGGGCTTCGTCTTTGGCGACTACTGCTTGTTCAATGCCTATGTTGTCATCGGTAGCCGCTATGCACAGCTCTTCATGACGTTGGGCTGTCCCTTTGCTGCCATCACCGCCTGGCTCCTGATGGGCGAGACGATGAGCACGCTCGGAGTGCTTGGCATGATAGTCACACTCACGGGCATCGCCATCTCTATCATGGGAAAAAGACATCACAAGGAGGGCCTCTCTCTCTCCTTGCCTCTTCGTGGCATCCTGCTTGGCATCGGGGCTGGCCTCGGACAAGGCGTTGGCATCGTCCTCAGCAAGCAGGGCATGCTGCACTACGGAGCCGTCGTTCCTCCCGAAGCCACCGATGTGGCTTCCATGATGCCATTTGCCGGCACACAGATACGTGCCGTGATGGGACTCCTTGCCTTCGGAGCCTCGCTTCTGTTTGCCCGTCGCTGCGGTGACTTCCTGCGTGCCGCCACCGACCTCCGGGGTGCTGCCGCAGCCATGGGAGCCGTTCTGCTCGGTCCCTTCTTTGGTGTCAGCTTCAGCCTCCTGGCCGTCAGCATGACGAACACCGGCGTAGCTCAGACCCTCATGTCTCTCACACCGGTCCTCATCCTATGGCCCTCCCGTCAGATATTTGGTAAGAAGGTCAGCATGCAGGAAATCATCGGAGCCGTCATCGCCGTCGCCGGAGCCTCACTGTTCTTCATGTAAGCTCCTAACTCTTCACTCTTCACTTTTCACTCTTCATTCATTTCTGCGCTAAGCGCATCATTAAAAGCTATTCGCAGTATAGTTACCTTCCACTTTAGCTTCAGAAACTTCAGCTAAATAATATACGTTTTTAGTAAAAAAAAACTCTTTTTTCTTTGAATTTCCAATTAACCTTCGTATCTTTGCAGCCGCAAAAGCAACGGAGAGATGCCAGAGTGGTCGAATGGACCGCACTCGAAATGCGGCGTACTCTTACGGGTACCCTGGGTTCGAATCCCAGTCTCTCCGCAAAGAAGGCAACGGAAGAGGTTGCCTTCTCTGCTTTCGAGAGCGGATTCTCACCCAGGGGTTTTTCGCTTCGCTCAAGCGGCAAAGCCGGACCGAATCCCAGTCTCTCCGCAAAGAAGGCAACCGAATGAGGTTGCCTTCTTTTTCTTTTAATTGTTGTCCGGTAAATTCGACCTTCGGTTCCGCTTTCTGTGTGACACAAAAACTCTCAACTGATTTAACTGACTCTAAACACTAAACTCTAAACTATTCCGTGCTTTCCGTGTGATACATAAACAAACACAGATTAAGCAGATTAAACAGATTTATTTTTAACAACGAATTAAAACGAATTAAACGGATTATAATAATGTCCCGCAGAACTGAGGTCGACGGCCCGAAGGGGAAAGTCAAATAAAGGAAATAAAGGAAAAAAAGCAGCATCATGCTGCTTATAAGTTTCTGTGATTTCATCTCTTCTGCAAATTCCTGATTTCTTTTATTTCTTTTATTTCTGCGGGACATTAAAATAAAAATTTCTGTGTTTTCCGTGCTTTCTGTGTGATTATGATTTTTCACTTTTCACTTT
>JAFUVM010000008.1 GCA_017483665.1 Bacteroidaceae bacterium | reverse complement strand
TAGTCAAAAATAACATGTCAATGAGTGGATAAACAAACTATATCGCAAGCCGTAGCCTTCTGTGGAGGGTGAAATTCCGAAAGAAGATAGTCTAACGGAATGGCTTCCTCTCTAATTTATGAATTAATAGAAGTCCCCTAGAGTGAATTATTTCGTTTATTTTTTGTGAATAGCAAATAAAGTCGTATTTTTGCAATTGATAAACACTAACAACAAACAAGAATTATGAAAAGACTGATTATTATATTGGTGACATGTTTTATGATGTGTTCAAGAGTCGTGTCTGCTGTGGTAATCAACGAGACGAACTTCCCTGACGAGAACTTCCGCAAATGGCTGCTTACGCATTTTTATTATAGTGCTGACAGTTTGCTGACTGAATCAGAGATAGCAAACATCAAGTTTGTTTATGTATCAGAGAAGGGAATCAAAAACCTGAAAGGAATTGAATATCTCACAGGAATGACATATCTGGAGTGCAATAACAACCAACTGACAGAGCTGGACATAACAAAGAACAAAGCTTTGGCGTATGTTGATTGTTCCCACAACCAACTGACATCAATCAAGGCTTCGGGTAGTAATGTCTTGGGAGAGTTGAAATGCTCCGACAACCTGTTGACCTCGCTCGATATGTCGAAATGTAGAGAATTGGAAGTCCTGTACTGCGAAAGAAACCGTCTGATCACGCTTGACGTGTCAGAATGTGAAGAATTGCAGAGAATATACTGCGACAATAACCAGTTGACTACACTTGATGTTACGGGATGCCCTGCAATGGAACACCTGTATATTAGTAGCAACCAGCTCACAGCAATTGACTTATCGAAGAACGACAAGTTAGTATCTCTGGACTGCTCCGACAACCAGTTGACCTCACTCGATATTTCGATGAATAAAAACATCTATTGGCTGGCCTTTAACCAAAACCGAATCGCCGGAGCAGGGATGGATGCTCTGCTGGAGAGCCTGCCCACAGTATCTAACCACAATACAATGAATGTCCTTTCGGCCGAGAACGAACAGAATGTGATGACCAAGACGCAGGTAGCTGCGGCACAGGCAAAAGGCTGGACACCTCTGTATTACGATGGCAGCAAGTGGCAGGAATACGAAGGCAGCACCCCGACAGACATCGGCTCAATCAGCAATTCAGGAGTTGGGAATCAAAGTGAGGATGCGGCTGTCTACGACCTGCAGGGCCGCAGGGTGAATGGCTCAAAGCTGCCCCGAGGCATCTACATCAGGGACGGAAGGAAGGTCGTGGCACCGCTTGCGCCTGAATGAAGCGATGAACCGCCTGCGCCTGAGCGAAGCGAAGCACATTGAACAAAACTCGCTGTACGCGCGTGTACATTCTATTACTACAGGTGGCCGTGAACAGGAAAGGCACGAGGCTCTACCCCCGCAGCGGCAAGTTCCGCCGCATGACGGTGGACCGCGTGGAGGCCATCTTCGACGGCTACATGGAAGCCCTCTCCACGATGGAGGTCGAGGGACAGGTCCTGAAGAAGAAACGCAAAGGAATCATCGAGGATTGAAACACAAACTCCGTCGCCCCTACGGGCGAGAAATCCTGCAAATCTTTACAAATCATACAAAACATATCGTCTGAAAGATTAAAGACTATGGAGAGAGGGCGAGGGCCAGGCTTCCGACGGCAAACAGCTCTGTGGCAAACAGCAAAAACAATAATTACTTCGCGTGTACAGCGAGTTTTCGCAAAAACATCTGCAAGTCTGCCACAGGGCTTGCAGCGGGCTGGTTGTTAGCTGGTTACTCTATGGCAGATGGTATGGCAGAAAAGCCCGAGCCATGTTGCGGTGGCAAATGCGGCACGGACTCCATTAAGAAGCGCCGGGCTCTTATTCCGGAAGCGCAAGGCTCTTATTCCGGAAGCGCAAGGCTCTTATTTCGGAAGCGCTAGGCTCTTATCGGCATAACTCCACGGACTTATTTTAACCACGTCAAACGGTTATTTCTCCGCGGATGCTTTGGTTCATCAGGCGCCGCACTTGCTCAGGGTCGTCGTAGTGCGACTGCAGGAACATCAGCTTGGTGACGGCGCTCTCCACCGTCGAGTCGTAGCCGCTCACGACGCCCGCCTCCTTCAGTTGGAAGCCCGTGTCGTAGCGGTTCATCTCCACACAGCCCTGCATGCACTGGCTGATGTTGACGATTACCTTGCCGTTGCGTGTCCCCTCCTTCAGGGCGCTGAGCAGCCACGGGTTCTGCGGAGCGTTGCCCGAGCCGAAGGTCCGCATGACGATGGCCTTCAGGTTGGGCGTGTGGATGATGTGGCGGATGAGGTCCTCGCGGATGCCCGGGAAGAGCGAGAAGATGATGACGTTGTTGTCCAGGCGGAAGTGGGGTTTCATGGGGCGGTCCCAGTCGGGCTGGAGGATGCGTTCGCTGTGGTAGACGATGTTCACGCCGGCATCCACGAGATGGGGGTAGTTGAACGACTCGAAGGCATTGAACTCGTCGGCACTCTGCTTGGTGGTGCGGTTGCCACGCAGCAGGTGTCCGTCGAAGAAGATGCCCACTTCCGGCACCCTGGCGTGCCCCTCGCTGTCCCGGGCCGAGGCTATCTCGATGGAAGTGATGAGGTTCTCCTTGCCGTCGGTGCGGAGCTGGCCGATGGGGAGCTGGCTGCCTGTGAAGATGACGGGTTTGGTCAGGTTCTCCATCATGTACGAAAGAGCCGAGGCGGTGTAGGCCATCGTGTCGGTGCCGTGCAGCACGACGAAGCCGTCGAACTGGTCGTAGCGGTCGGCTATCACGTGGCTCAGCCTCGTCCAGTGCTTTGGCGACATATCGCTGCTGTCGATTGGCGGCTGGAACTGACAGGTCTCTATGTGTGTGTCCAACAGCTTCAGTTCGGGAACATTCTGCAGGAGTCCGTCGAAGTCGAAGGGCTCCAGCGCCCCGGTGTGCGGGTTGCGGTGCATGCCGATGGTCCCGCCGGTGTAGATCAGCAGCACTTTTGCTTGGTTCGTCATAGTCGTGTCCGTGAATTTTCTGCAAAGGTACAACAATTAAGTGAATCATAAGGCAGTCAAATAAAAAATTGTTTTTTCCCTTTAGAGGAAAAGCAGTCACTTTTCCCGGCAACAAACCAAAGATTTTTATTAAATACTGTGTATTTTTTGCGAGGAATTGAAAGATTCTCACGGAAAATGCTTAACTTTGCAGCCAAAGAAGTCGCGCTAACGAAGCGATAAGTAAAACATTAATTACAGACATGGGCGTTGCTGTTAAAATAGATGAGCATACAAGATCACATATCTTGCCAGTTGCCCAGATTCATGCCATTCAGAGGAATGGATCAGACAACGGCTTGGATGTTCTCTATTCTCAGCCCTTCCCGTCTACGAGGTCGGGTGCACTTTTCAACGCGTTTTCCTATCCAACAAAAATCTCCGCTGAGGCCGAGGCTCTTTTTATCGCAAGTCACACAGATATTGGCGATACGATACTCGACCCCTTTGGGGGTAGCGGGACAACTGGAATAGCGACAAAACTGGCCGATGCTCCTACTGATTCAATGAAAGAAATCGCAGCAAAAATGGGGTTGAAACTGCAATGGGGTCCTCGTCACGCGATTGTCTACGAAATCAGCACCATCGGATGCCTTTTGGGTAGAGTTATGTGCGACACCCCCTCTCGGTTATTTGAGCTTTATGCCACAGCACTGCTGGATACGGTAGAGAAAGAATATGGAAAGCTGTATCAGACATCTGACCCGAAAGGCAACAATGGACACATCCGATATGCAATATGGAGTGATGTAGTAAAATGTCCTCATTGCCACCAGACATTCAGATATAGTGATGTTGCTATAGAAAGCAGCCCCATGAGGATGCGTAAAGAGACTGATTGCCCATATTGCAGAGGCAAGATAAACACCTCAGACGTTGAGCGGGTGACCGAACTCGTGCATGACAGTAAACTTGGTGTCGATGTCATGCAGAAAAAAAGGGTTTTGTATAAAATATACGGAGAAACAGAAGGCCAGAACTGGAGCAGGCTTGCTACCAATGAGGACAATCAATCCTACCGTGAGTTGGTTCAAGGCCTTGATATGTCCGACGTACCTGACTACAAGATTCATTGGGGAGAACTTTATCGTCACGGCTATCACTTTGGCATTACCCATCTACAGCATTTCTATACACAGAGGAATGTCTTTGTCATGTCGAAACTGTGGAAGCAAATAGAGTCGTATCCCGCCGAAATACGAGACGCCTTGAAAGTATTCCTGCTGAGTTACAACAGTTCGCACTCTACGCTTATGACACGTGTTGTGGTGAAGAAGGACAGCAAGGACTTTGTCATCACGGGAGCACAGCCGGGAGTGCTTTACATTAGCAGCCTTCCTGTTGAAAAGAACATCTTCCTTGGATTACGACGAAAGATTAAAACTTTCGTTGAGGCATTCCAAAAGACAGAGGTCTCGAATAGCGTGGTAGAATTCCGTAATGAAAGCAGTACCCATATTGACCTGGAGTCCAAATCGGTTGATTATATCTTCACAGATCCACCCTTTGGCGACTTTATCCCTTATTCAGAGATCAACCAAATAAACGAGGCATGGCTTGGACATATTACTGACAACACCTACGAGACTATTATCAATTGGTCGCAAGACAAACCTCTTTTGCGCTATCATGAATTGATGCAACAGGTGTTCAGCGGTATGAGCAGAGTCCTTTCCGACGTCGGCAAATGCACTTTGGTGTTTCATTCTGCCAAAGCCGAGATATGGCGTGCTATCGTTGACTCCTACAAACAGGTGGGGTTTGAATCTGAAAATGTGAGCATACTTGACAAGAAACAGTTTACTTTCAAGCAGACCAATTCTAAAGTCACAGTCAAGGGCGACCCCCTCATTCTACTCGCCAAGGCCCATCAGGAATCACGTCCCTGTAGATATGCTGATGACAAGTCCATTGCCAACGAACTGATTAATTCCAGCGGAGAAAGCAAAGACAAAGAACGTGCTGTCAGCAATTTTTCCAAGTACATTATGCGGTGTATAGAAAACAATTTAGAGATAACACTTGACGCGAAATACTTCTTTCGGTAGGACATGAATAAGCAGAAGGTACTGGGCCAGTTCTTCTCTGGTGTCAGGTTGGCGCATTTGATTTCGACGCTCGTTGACAAGTCACACATAAAGTCAATAATCGACCCCATGTGCGGCATAGGGGATATGTTTTCTGCTTACGAAGACGTGGAGATGACTGGTGTTGAGATTGATGCACTTGTTCAGGAGTACGCCCGGAAATGCTACCCTTCGGCGACAGTATTCTGTGGAGACGCATTCGCTCTCACTACCATTCAGCATTATTCCATAGAAGGTTATGACCTCGTAGTGACCAACCCTCCCTACGTCCGTCGCGAAACGCTCAACAACTCTGGTGGCATACAGATGGCAATGGGCAACATCCGGCAAAGTCTGTTGGATTATCTTGCAAAAGCAACGACAATGACAGCATCAGAGAAAATAATAATGCGGAGAGCCATCACCGACTTTTCCGGTCTGGCAGATTTGGCTGTTCCATCCTGGTTGCTCTGTATGATGCTTGTCAAAGACGGTGGTCAGATGGCAATAGTCGTACCCAATTCGTGGCAAACGCGTGAATATGCCACTCCCGTACACACGCTGCTGAAGGATTTTTTTGAGATAAAATATGTCATCAACGACGTGAGCAACACTTGGTTTAAGGACTCTGCTCAGGTTAGGACTTCTGTTGTTGTTGCCAAAAGATGCTGTCACGCAGATAGAACCCTGAACGTCACCTATATAGATCTTTATGACAGGGCAAGTACCCGTCAGAGTCTATATGGGAGCATTGGTGACACAGAAAGATTTCAGAGAGTTGTCCGTGAAAGAATCTCAATCCCTGGCTTGTGCGAGTTCAGCAGTATCAGACAGGCAGACCTCTTTTCGGAGCAAATTACAGGACTTAGTTCGTTAAGCAAACTCAGGCAATTGGGCGAAATACCCAGTGAAAAGTTGATTTCTCTGTCTGATTGTCAGGTCAAGGTATCACAAGGCCTGAGAACTGGTGCCAATGGTTTCTTTTACTTGAAAGCCAAGCCCGGTGGCTATTATTCCTCCCTATACCCCAAACTGGTGACTGATTCTGACGAGTATTTTGTCAGCGTTCTTCAAAGTCAGGGAGGGCTTGGAGATACATTTTCTGTTTCTCCCCGCCAAGCTTACAGGCTGTTGTATATCCAAGAGGCCGCGACAAGCGCAGACCTTGCTACTACCCCCGACATCAACAAAAGGAGGTATGCCACTCTTCCAGAACCCCTTTCTGCATATATTCGATTCTCCGAAAAATGTGAAATCAAAGGAAAACCCATTCCTGAACTCTCTTCGGTAAAGACCAATGTGAGCGGGCGCCGGGACAAACCCTTCCGATTTTGGTACATGATACCCCCGCTTCAGCCGCGCCACGTTGCAAAACTGTTTATGCCGAGAGTGAATAGCAAGGAAGCCGTTACTTACATCAACGACACTGACGAGACAATGGTAATTGATGCAAACTTCGTCACATTCAATATTCTTGAAGGAAGTCGCTTAACAGCTAGAAGCCTGCTTGCCCTGCTCAACAGTACCTGGAGCAAAGTCCTCGTTGAGGAATGTGGCACGGTGATGGGTGGAGGTGCCCTGAAAATAGATGCTGTACAATTTAAGAAAGCCTATTATCCTCGACTCACTGACGCTGAAGTTGCCCGATTGGATGCCCTTGGCGAAGTTCTCATATCAACACCGAAGCAGGCTGCAGAGACAATAATCGATGAAATCGACAATGTCTTACTAAAGGCATTAGGATTCGAGAACAAGATGCTGGAAGAAAAGAAGAGCCATTTGAGGCAGATACTAAAGCGATATATCGAAACAAGGTCATGATAGATAAACAGCATATACAAAAAGCCAAGGAGTGTATCACCATAGCCTTGCAGATGCAGGAAGAACACGAACCGGAGTCAAGGCTCCGTGAGAATTTCACGTCATACTTGCGGCTGATGTTCCCTGCCGATACCAAATGGGTAGAAGAGCACATCCGACGAGGCGAGCACCGCGTCAAGATGGAGCGTAACAATCGCAAAGTCTCAGGCTTCATCGACAATTTTATAGCCAGTACAGCTATTGAATACGAGAAGAATCTAACGGTGAAGTCAATCTTTGACGAAGGTCTTAGGCAGGTTCGCGAATATTGTGCTACGTTGGTCACAGATGGCAACGACAAACAAATTGTTCAAGGCGTTCTCTCTGACACGCTGAACTGGTATGTTTATGCCATTTGCAACGATGACAGCCTTGCTCCGTCTGAATATACGCAGGATAATATTGAACTGAAGGAAATTGCAAGACTCCATATTATGACTGCCGATGAAGAAAGTTCCGAACAACTTATAGTATTCCTTTCAAAATATCTGGGCCGTGTAGGCGGTCGTCCCCTGAATGCGCAGTCACTGGCGTTGGACTTTGGATTGGACAGTAAGTTTTCCGCACCTTATATTGAGAATGTCGTCGACTATATTGGCGCTCAGGTCTCCGCCTGTCCCGAATACTTCAAGATGATTAAGGACATGTGGACTTCGTTCACGTCTATAGAAAAGTCATCGCAAGAATACATCGACTCCAACGAGACCTATTCGCATGAGTTCTATATTTCCTTGTTGGCTAAACTCCTGTGTGCTAATTTTATATCTAAGGAGGCATTGAACTCTGATGACCGCCAACTAATTCAAATTGCCGATGGCGCTTTTTTTGAGAATCGTGGCATCAGCAACTTTGCCGAGCATGACTGTTTCGGGTGGCTTTTGAATGATAATCTTCAGACCCTGCTCCCCACAATTAAGGCCATGCAGAGAGACCTGAGCATCTATGACTTCTCAAGGTCTCAGGAAGAAGATTTGTTCGGACTCATTATGGTGCAACTTTCAGAAAAAAGTCATCGACTGTTGCTTGGTCAGGAGTTGACTCCAAGCTGGATTGCCGAAAAGTTGGTGGCCAACGTAATATCCATGCTGCCTAACGGCGAAGTCCCGATGTTCGTGGATATGTGTTGTGGCTCCGGCTCAATGGTTGTTGCGACCATCAAGCACATCAATTCATTCCTTGGCGATGACGTTGAAGCCAACAAGCAAGTTATCCAAAACTGCATTACAGGTTTTGACGTAGATCCGCTCGCCGTCATTCTGGCTAAGATTAACTGGATAATAAGTGTGGGGACACTCCTTGACAATCATTTTGACATGATGATACCCATCTATCATGCTGACTCGCTGTTTATCCACAAGCCCATATCTGAGGACAACGACAATAATTTGATTCTTAAGCTCTTCGATAAACATGTTATATTGCCAGAATCGCTTTTGGCAGACAATCGGCTCTTGTTCGATGCGATTGTCAACAAGTGTTACGATTGCATTGCAGATGCCTACAATCGGGAAGAATTTGCTGAAATAATAGCAGAAAGCCTTGATGTCTCAGACGAAACAACACTGAATTTTGCCAGCGACCTTCAAAAAGTCATGTACGACTTGAATGAGGAAGGCAAGAATGGTATTTGGTCGTTCTTCTTGAAAAACACGATGCGCCCAAGTCTCATCACCGCCAAGTTCAATGGCATCGTGTCAAATACGCCTTGGCTGGCATTAAGCAAGCTGGCCGACAATCCCTACCATACCGCCCTCAATCTGTTGGCAAAAGATTTGGGCATCAAGCCTTCTGATGCAAGTTTCCTACATGTGGAATTAGCCACGATTTTTCTTTTAAGTTCAATCGGAAGATACTTAAACGAGAACGGTGTGTACGGATGTGTTCTTCCTCATTCTGTACTTGCAGGCCATCATCAACAAAAATTCAGAACGGGAGGTTTTGCAAAGTCTCGGATGCAAATAGACACGCGGTTCAGTTCCTTGTGGCTGTTGCCCGAAAGCGTTTTCAAGAACAAGGCAATTGTTCTCTTTGGAACAAAGGAGTCATGGGAAGACTTCACCAGTCTGCCTGGCATGAATATCATCAGCAAGGAAAGGGCTGAACCAACCGTATTTATTACAAAACAACATGGTGGTCAGACAATATGGACTAATGAAGAGGTACACCAGACAGTCATCTCATCGGCAAGTCCTCATTTTGAGCAAGGAGCCGACATCATGCCGAGAAACATCTTTTTCTTCAATCTTGAAGAGAATGGCAGTGCATATTCTGTCAGCTCCATAACACCGAATTCAAGATACGCATATTACCTCCAGAACATGCACAAAGGAAGGGACTATAGGATTCCTCCGGCTGTCATCCCCAAGCGATACTTCTATAAGGTGCTGGTCTCCAACATTGTTACACCCTTTGGCTTGTCAGAAGTTCCATTAGCACTACTCCCTGTGAAGGTAAATGCAGGCGGAATTTGGCAATGCTTGACGGACAAGCACATCAACGCTATGCCGCGTCCAGTCAAAAATACGTTCAATGAGATTGAGCGCGAATACAAAGTTCTCCAAGGAGCCAATCGGGACATCTTTAGGAATGCGCTCAATTGGCGAGGAAAATTGGAAAAGCAGTGTTTCAACGGAAAAAAGTTCCTTGTGCTTTTTGGAGCAGGAGGACGCAAGCCATGTGCTACCTATGTTAAATTAGATGCCTCTGACAGATATATCGTTGACCAGACTCTGTATTGGTATGCAACAAATAGTGAAGATGAAGCCCTGTATCTTGTAGGGTTGCTCAACAGCGAATCAATCACTAAACTCATTTCTCCCCTTCAGACAGAAGGACTACAAGGCAAACGTCACATTCACACATTGGCCCCATCTTCAATTCAGTCATACGATGCTGAAAATATCGCTCACAAACAACTGGCAGACATCACCCGGCAACTCATTGGTGAATTACGTGCAACCCATCTAGACACTAACCCCAACTCTGGGACGCTACAACATCGCAGAAGCAAGATAATGGCACTGGTTGAGAAACTTCCATCGTATCAGCAATATAGTGATTTGTGCGAAACAGTCCTACTGGGGTAAATAATAGTACAGTGACTCTACAGCATTATTGTGAAAAAGACAAGGAAAGAAAAGAGAGAAATATGAAGGGGATTGTCATTCAAGGAGCAACCATCATAAGCGAGGGAAAGCGATGCGAAGGCTCTGTCCGCATGGAGGACGGACGCATCGCTGAGATTGCCTGTGGCAGGGAGCTGCCTGTCCGCGACGGCGACGAGGTGGTGGAGGCAGAGGGTGCTCTGCTTTTGCCCGGCGTCATCGACGGACATGTGCACATGCGGGAGCCGGGCCTGACGCACAAGGCCGACATGCAGACCGAGACACGCGCGGCGGCCCGGGGCGGCGTGACCACTGTTCTCGACATGCCCAACGTCGTGCCGCAGACTACGACGCTCCAGCTTTTGCAGGAACGCTATGCGATGGCACAAGGACGCTGCTACGTGAACTATGGCTTCTTCCTCGGGGCCACAAACGACAACATCGAGGAAATCAAACGTCTCGACGTGACGCAATCCCCGGGCGTGAAGCTCTTCATGGGCAGCAGCACGGGCAACATGCTCGTAGACCGCGAAGAGGTGCTCCACCGCATCTTCCGCGAATCGCCGACCCTGATAGTGACACATTGCGAGGACACGGAGCGCATCAAGCGGAATGAAGAATTAATAATTAAGAATGAAGAATTTGCTTCCACCGTGGCATCCCACGCGCCTGTTTCCAGTCCGGTAGGAAATTCTTCATTCTTCACTCTTCATTCTTCACTTCCAGACGACCTCTCCATTCGCCTTCATTCCCTTATCCGCGACCACGAGGCATGCTTCAGCAGTTCGAGCCTTGCCGTCCGTCTTGCCAAGGAGGAAGGGGCACGTCTGCATGTTGCACACATCACGACGGATCAGGAGTTGGACCTCTTCGAACCAGGCAACGAACACATCACTGCCGAGGCCTGCGTGCCGCATCTGCTCTTCACGGACGAAGACTACGAGGCGCTCGGTGCCCGCATCAAGTGCAATCCGGCCATCAAGACGGCGGCTGACCGGGATGCCTTGCGGCGTGCCCTGACCGACGGACGCATCCGGACAATTGCCACCGACCATGCGCCCCACCTGCTCAGCGAGAAGGAGGGCGGCGTGTTCAAGGCGGTGAGCGGCATGCCGATGGTGCAGTTCTCCCTGCCTGCCGTGCTCACCTTGACCGAAGAGCCAGGGACCGACGGCAGCAAGAGCGTGCTCAGCCCGGAGCGGCTCGTCGAGCTGATGTGCCACAACCCAGCCCGCCTTTACCGCATCCCCGAGCGCGGTTTCATCAGGGAGGGCTACAAGGCAGACCTGACCTTAGTGCGCCGCAAGCCGTGGACGGTAACGACGGACTGCATCGAGAGCCGTTGCGGGTGGAGCCCCCTGGAGGGCCGTACTCTGAAGTGGCAGGCAGAGAAGACTTGGGTGGGCGGCCATCTTGTTTGGAACGGCACGTCAGTCCTGCCTCAACCTCAGGGGGAGCGCGTTTTTTTCGCAGCCGACAATAAACCTTTTCACTGAGAGTTTGTCAAAGAGAAAGGTAACTGGTATTAGCTAAACACGAAAAGAAATCAATGGAACGCAGAATTTCAACGCTCATCATATTATGCCTTTGCTCGCTTGCAGCAATGGCGCAGAAGGTAACAGTCAGCGGCCTTATCATGGACGGCGCACTGAACGAACCTCTGGCGGGAGCTTCCGTCGTGCTGCTCCAGCCCAAGGACAGCACGCAGGCCACCGGCGTCTCGTCCGACCTCGAAGGTAAGTTCAAGCTCCCTGCCGTCAAGGCCGGCAACTACATCTTCCGCGTCAGCTACATCGGCTTCCAGACGTATTACCGCAACATAACGCTGACCAAGGGCAACAAGTCTGTCAACCTCGGAAGCATCACCCTCGAGGAGAACAGCATGGTGCTGAAGGAAGCCGAGGTGACGGCCAAGCTGGCTCAGGTGGAGATGAAGGCCGACACCTTCATCTTCAACGCCGAGGCCTACCGTCTGCCCGAAGGCTCGATGCTGGAAGAGCTCGTCAAGAAGCTTCCCGGAGCCGAGATTGACGACGACGGCAACATCAAGATCAACGGCAAGAGCGTCTCGAAGATCATGGTCGACGGCAAGGAATACTTCCAGAACGATACGAAGATGGCGATGAAGAACCTGCCTTCGAAGCTCATCAAGAAGCTCAAGTCGTACGACAAGAAAAGCGACTACACCCGCATCACGGGCATCGACGACGGCGAAGAAGAGACCGTGCTCGACCTCTCCGTCAAGAAGGGCATGAAGGAAGGCTGGGTAGGCAACATCGACGGAGCCTACGGCACCGAGGACCGCTACTCGGGCAAGGTGAACGTGAACCGTTTCCTGGACAACAGCTACCTCTCCGTCATCGGCAGCCGCAACAACGTGAACGACTTCGGAGGCCGTTGGGGTGGGGGCGGCAACGGCATCACCACGAGCACGATGGGCGGCGTGACCTTTGCCTGGGAGAACGGCAAGCCCGACTACTCGGCAGGCCTGCTGAAGCTGGGCGGCAACGTGCGCTACAGCAGCAGCGACAGCGAGTCGCAGTCCCGCACGAACAGCGAGATGTTCCTGCCCTCGGGCATCAGCCAGTTCTCCAACTCGAAGAACCAGGGCACGAACTGGGGTCAGAACGTCAATGCCAATTTCCGGCTCGAGTGGTTCCCCGACAGTATGACGAACATCATGTTCCGTCCCAACTTCAGCCACTCGAACGGCAACAGCTCGTCCGACAGCCGTAGCGTCACCTTCAACCAGAGTCCCTTCGAGGCCGGACTGACGGATCCCGTGGAAGAGTACAAGGATTGGAGCGACCCGAACAACATCCGCGTCAATGGCAACGAACGTCTCAACAACGGCAACAGTCACAGCAACAACGTCGACGGCGACCTGCAGGTCAACCGCCGCCTTGTGGTTCCCGGGCGAAACCTCACCCTCAATCTCGGCGGCTCGTACAGCGAGAGCAACAACCAGTCGTTCAGCCGCTCGATGATACGCTACTATCAGCGTGGCGAGATAAAGGCCGACTACCAGAACACCGCGTCGCCCTCCAAGAACTACAGCTACCAGGGACGCCTCAGCTACACGGAGCCTATCCTGAAGGGACTCGTGGCACAGGCAAGCTACCAGATACAATACCGCTTCCAGGACAGCGACCGCGAGATGATGGTCTACAAGGAACTGGAGAAAGCGCTGGCCGACAAGGGTCTGACCGACATTTCGGTCTATGAGCTTGCGAACGGGATATACGGCGGACTGACGTTGGCCGACTACGGCATCGACCTGACGCAGCTCCAGCGCGACGCGGAGAACAGCCAGTACGCCACCTACAAAGAGCTGAACCACGACGTGAACTTCATGCTCCGCTACAACAACAAATACGAGAACGGACAAGAGCTTTTCTGGAACGCCGGCGTGAACTTCCAGCCGCAGCGCACCGACATGGAGTACGAGAAACGCGGTGTCCACATCGACACGACGCGCACCATCCAGAACTGGGCGCCGCGCTTCAACCTGCGATGGAAGATTTCGAACACCAGCCAGCTGCGCATCCGCTACAACGGACGTATGTCGCAACCATCCATGACAAACCTCATCGAAGTCATGGACAACAGCAATCCGCTCTACATCAGCACGGGTAATGCCGGGCTGAAAAGCTCGTGGAGCGACAATTTCAACCTCGACTACAACAACTACATACCGGACCGTCAGATGGGATGGTTCATCGGAGGATGGGGCAACATCAACCGTCGCAGCATCAGCAACGCCACCATCTACGACACGGCATCGGGCATCAGCTACAGCCGCCCCATGAACATCGACGGCGGTTGGAACATCCGTACGTGGATGGGCTTCAATACTGCGCTGGACAAGGCAAAGCACTTCAACATCCACGTCAACCTCAACATCAACCACAACAACAGCGTCGGCTACATCAGCAGCGACATCGACGAGCAGGCTAAGCAGTTCATTACCGGCACAGTCGACATGACCAACCTCTTCCGCTACATGGACGAGAACGAGCTGCTCCGCAAGTCCAACACCCGCACGACCGACCTCGGCAACAACCTGCGCCTGAACTATCGCAACGACCTGCTGGAGGTGGGCGTCAACGGCGGCATGAACTACCAGCACGCACGCAACGACATGCAGGCGAACGGCAACCGCGACACCTGGTTCTTCAACTATGGCGGCAACGTCGTCATCAACATGCCGTGGGACATGCAGTTCAGCAGCGACATCTCGCAGCAGAGCCGTCGCGGCTACGACGACGCTTCGATGAACACCAACGAGCTCATTTGGAACGCACAGCTCAGCCAGAACTTCCTCAAGCAGAAGAACGCCACGGTGAGCGTACAGTGGTACGACATCCTGCGTGAACGCTCGAGCATCAGCCGCAACCTGAGTGCCACGAACCGCAGCGACACCTGGACGAACGCCATCCACAGCTACGTGATGGTGCACCTCATCTACCGCTTCAACCTCATGGGCAACAAGGAGGCCCGTGCGGCAGGCTTTGGCGGCGGCGGTCCCGGCGGCTGGGGCGGCGGCCGAGGCTTCGGTGGCTTCGGTGGCCGAGGCGGAAGGTTCTAAATTGTTGTCAAGAATTGTCAGGATATCCAGGCCGTGCCGTCAGCCTCCGGCCGTGCGGTATTCTACGGGCGTCTGGCCCTGATAGATGCGGAACATCTTGTTGAAGTACGAGGCGGAGTCGAAGCCCAGGCGGAAGGAAATCTCCTTGCAGGAGAGCGTCGTGCTGAGCAGATAGTCTTTGGCACGCTCCATCTTGAGCCGCAGGAAGTACTGTGCGGGCGGGAACCCCGTGTGGCTCTTGAACTGCTTGCGGAACTTGGAGTAGCTCATGCCGGCTTCGGCGGCAATGTCCTCCATGCGCAGGTTGTGCTGCAAGTTTTGCCTCATGCGCTTTATGGCGAAGTTGATGCTGACGGTATCGGGGTTGTCGATGAAGGGCAGTTGCTGGCTGCGGGCGTAGATGGTGCTGAGGATGAGGCCGATGTACCCCGCCAATTGTTGCTGGTAGGCCGGCATCTGTGCCTCGGCCACCTCGCAGGCTTTCTCGTAGGCGGTACAGAGTGTCTGCGACACGCCCACGTGGTGGATGGGGTGCGAGCGGTCCGGGAAGAACTTGTCCACGAGCATGCCTGCAAACCTGCCTGTGAAGCCGATCCAAGCTTCCGACCATCCCGTCTCGGGGTCGGGGGCGTAGTTGTGCCACTCGTGGGGGTAGAGGATGACGGAGTCGCCCGCGTGGAGTTCGGTCCGGGGCTGGTGGGCCGAGACGAACCAGCCGCTTCCTTTTATGATATACAGTATCTGCGTCTCCCGCAGGGTGCGTCCTTCTTCGGTGAAGAAAAGGTAGTCCTCGGGATGTTCCCCCTGGGGGTACTTGCTGCCGGGCTTTATGTCCTGCAGTCCCACTGTCTTTGTGATGATGCCCCACTGGTGGTCCGATGCGTGTGTAAGCAGGTATTTGCTGGTAGCCATAGCTTTGTTTTTGTCCTTGCAAAGTTAAGGAATCTTCCCGACATATCAAAATGTTACATCAAAAAGTCAGTTAATTCTTCGCCATGTGGCAGGAAACCGCGTCCTTTGCAGGCGAAAGATATAGTATATCTTGCCCTTTGGGGTGCATAAGGACGACGCAGACAAACATAAGTAATCATAAAACACAATGCAATGAAGAAGATTCTGTTTACCCTCCTGACGTGTGTGGCAGCCGTGTCGGCCCATGCCCTCGACGTCAACAGCCTTCGTACCGAGGACTACCACAACCCCGTCGGTATCGACAAGAGCACCATTCATTTCTCGTGGACGATGCAGAGCCTGCAGCGCAGCGTCATGCAGACGAGCTACAGCATCCAGGTGGCCCGCGACGCCGACTTCGGCAATGTGGTGTGGGAGTCCGGCACGGTCGAGTCCGACCAGAGCGTCGGCGTAGAGGCCAAAGGCTTCAGCCCCGAGGCTGAGACACGCTACTACTGGCGCGTCACCGTCACCGACAACAAGGGCGAGACGGCCGTCAGCTCGGAGAAAGCCTACTTCGAGACCGGACTGATGAAGGCTTCGGCGTGGGGTGCCGCGCAATGGATCAAGGCCAGCACAGGCGCACCGGGTGCCGAGGGCGAGGGTCCCGTCACCGACTATGAGGTGGAGGTGAAGTTCAACATCAAGCAGCTGGCTGCCGGACTCATCTTCGCCGCTTCCGACCACAGCAACTACTACATGTGGCAGGTGAACACTAACGGCAGCCTCCGTTTCCGTCCCCATCGTTGGAGCGGCGGCAATCCCGCATGCCTCTCGGAGAACGCCATCACCGGCGTCAGCATCAAGAACGGCGAGCAGCACACCCTGACCATCGAGGTGACGGGCGGCACGACGGCACGCACATACATCGACGACGTCCTCATCGACACCCGCACGGGCGACTTCGCATACGGCGACTTCGGCTTCCGCGAGGACTACGACAACGGCAACCAGCCCGAGCAGGCCTACTTCGACGACTTCATCGTCCGCTCCGGCGACAAGGTCCTCCTCGAGGAACACTTCGACGGCTCCACCTGCATGTTCGGCACAGGTTCGATGCAGAACGGGCAGTTCTACGTCGCCGGCCCCGCAGCCTACGCCTGGCAGCAGAAGGTCGCAGAGCCCGTACGCTTCGACGTCGACTACGACCTGACCCTTGTCAACGACAACGCAAGCATCTGCTTCAGCGCCACTTCCGGCGACACCTATATGATGTGGGCCATCAACACGCTCGACGTCACCAAGCCCGTCGTGCGCCGTCACGTCTATCTGAACGGCAACCTGACCTACAGCGATACGCCCATCTCCCTGACCAAAACTGACCTCATCGGCAAGCAGCACCACGTCACGCTGGAGTGCGAGACACCCTACGTGCGCACATATATTGATGATGTACTCGTGGACACCTACCAGGACACGCAGGGCGTGCTTGCCGTCGGCGACCTCGGTGTACGCGTCAGCGCCACGGGCAGCGAGCGCGAGAAAGCTTACTTCGACAACATACGGCAGACCGTCTACGACGAAGAGGGCAACCCCACCGTCATCTTCAGCGAGGACTTCGAGGGCGCAGGCAACGCCTTCAACGCTACCGACATACGCGACTTCGGCGGCAGCCGCCAGTGCTATATGGAGGCAGCCGTGGGCGGCAGCAAGCGACTCATGCAGCAGGACGGCAGCATCGCCCCTGGCATGCCGATGTTCCGCAAGGTGTTCGAGCTCGGAGCGGCAGTCCGTTGCGCCCGTCTCTACGCAACGGGTCTGGGCGTATACAACGTCTTTATCAACGGCGAACGCGTCGGTCAGACCGACGACGACGGCAAGACCCTCTACGATGAGCTCAAGCCTGGCGCAACCGAGATGAAGAAGACCGTCTTCTACACCACGCACGACGTGACGGCTCTGCTGCGCGAAGGCAAGAACGCCATCGGCGCCGAGGTGTCGACAGGCTGGTGGAACGGCGGCATCGTGCACGGCATGTACGGCAACAAGCCCAATGCCTTCCGCGCCCTGCTCAAGGTGGAACTGGAGGACGGCTCCGTCCTGACCATCCCCACCGACCTCACCTGGCGCAGCAACACCAACGGTCCTCTGCGCAAAGGCGACATCTACAACGGCGAAACCTACGATGCCCGTCTCGAAGCAGGGCAGTTCACAGCCGACTTCGACGACAGCGACTGGTTCGGTACAGCCGTGTCGAACGACTTCAAGGGCGAGGTCCTTGCCTTCGAAGGTCCCGCCATCATGGCTGTAGAAGGCCTGCGCCGCTATCCCAAGACCATCCAGATATACGAGGGCACGAAGGCCAACGGCAAGACATTCGGCGCGATAGATGTCCGGACGGAACTCACCGACCAGAACAACTTCACGCTGAAGGCAGGCCAGACCGCTGTTATCGACCTCGGTCAGAACGCCTCCGGTTGGGTGAGCTTCACCGCAAAGGGCGAGCGCGGAACGAAGCTGCGTTTCCGCTTCGGCGAGATGCCTAACACGACGGGCGACCGCGGACGCGGCGACGACGGCCCTGCCGGGTCCATCTACACCGAGAACCTCCGTTCCGCCGAGGCCACGCTCTACTACACCCTCAAGGGTGCTGCCGAGGGCGAGAGCTTCCATCCCACCACCACTTACTTCGGTTTCCGCTACATCGAGGTGACCACCTCGGCCGACGTCGACCTGGCGGATGTCATCGGCGAGACCGTGACGAGTGCCGTCGACGAGAAGTCCTCGTTCCGCACCAGCCACGAGGATGTCAACCAGCTCTACAGCAACGTCATGTGGGGACAGCGCTCCAACTTCGTCAGCGTGCCCACCGACTGCCCGCAGCGCGACGAACGCATGGGCTGGACAGCCGACACGCAGGTCTTCTCCATGGCAGGCCTCTACAACGGCGACACCCGCAACTTCTACAAGAAATGGATGCGCGACATGCGCGACGCCCAGCGCTCCGACGGCGCCTACCCCGTCATCGCTCCCTATCATTGGGGCGTGGAATACGCTTCGACGGGATGGTCCGAGGCAGGCATCATCGTGCCCTGGAACGTCTATGTGATGACCGGCGACAAGGATATCCTGCGCGACAACTTCGAGGCCAACGAGCGCTACATGCAGTTCCTCACCACCAAGGCAGGCGGCGGCTACCAGTACAACGGCTCTGACCCCATTCACGGCGACTGGGTGGCCTACGTCACGACCGACGGACGCTACATCAGCGTCAGCTACTACGCCTATGTGGCCGACCTCATGGCCCGCACCTGTCGTGCCCTTTCCGAACAGGAAGGCGACACCTACAGCAAGAAGGCTGAGCAGTACGAAGAGCTCTTCCAGAACATCAGGGCCGAGTGGCAGAAGCGCTTCCTCAGCAACTCGAAGGTTCCCACGCAGGGCACTCAGTGCGGCTACCTCATGGCGCTCCGCTACAACCTGCTGCCCGACGAACAGTCCGTCACACGCACCCGCACCTATCTGCACCGTGCCATCCAGAACAATGCCTTCAAGCTCAATACCGGTTTCCTCGGTACAGCCATCCTCAACCAGACGCTCACCGAGAACGGACTCAACGACGATGCCTATACATTGCTGCTCCAACGCAACGATCCCTCCTGGCTCTATAGCGTCGACCAGGGCGCCACGACCATCTGGGAACGCTGGAACTCCTACACCAAGGCCAGCGGCTACGGCCCCGTCAGCATGAACTCCTTCAACCACTACGCCTATGGCATCATAGCCGAATGGATGTACCGCCACGTGGCAGGCATCGCGCCCGACGAGGCACAGCCCGGCTTCAAGCACTTCGTTCTGCAACCCTATCCCGACACACGCTCCACGCTCCGCTACAGCCAGAAGCGCATCACGTCCGCCGAAGCCGACTTTGCTTCCGACTACGGCAGCATCAAGGCCGAGTGGGAATGCGACGGCTCGAAGGAGATGACCTACCGTGTCACCATCCCCGCCAACACGTCGGCCACGTTGCGTCTGCCCGTCGGCGACGGCCTCTACGTGTACGAGAGCGGCGAAGTGGCCGAGGAGGCCGAGGGCGTGACATACGTTGAGACGGCCGACGGCTACGCCACCTACGAGGTAGGCTCCGGCTCGTACCTCTTCACCGTCAGCACCGAGGACCCCAACGCGATTAAGGGCATCAGCGAGAAGGCCAAGCCCAGCCGTCAGGACGTAGGCACCTACTACAACCTCGAAGGCATGCTCTTGCCCGACGAGAGCGCAGCCCGCGGCATCGTCATCACCGGCGGAAAGAAGATCATAAAGAGCAACTAAACGACAAGCCCCGTTCCGCGAAAGGACTCGGAGCACGAAGCAAAACACCGAGAAGCACGAGAACAAATCCTTCGTCTCTCGTGAACAAACCTTTCGCCTCGCGTGAACAAGTTCTTCACCGCACGTCAACAAGCCTTTCGCCTCGCGTGAACAAATTATTTCAGTGGTTTGGAAATATATTTCAGTGCCTTTGAAATATATTTCCAAGCTTCTGAAATATATTTCCAAGCCTTTGAAAAAGTTTTATCCCCTGCCGCGACGGATTTCATACCCCGCGGCAGGGATTTTTATTACCTGTCAGGCGGAATTTTATTCGCTGCTTTGAGCCTCGGATTCCGCAAAAATCCGTATCTTTGCGCCACGAAAGTATCACCTGCGAACGCAGGACAAAAAGGAAAGCGATGAAGGAAAAGAAAAAGATAAACGTGCTGGTGTCGGCCGAGATAAAAAGGGTATGCCCCGAGTTTGTGGGGGCCATGGTGGAGGCCGAAGTGGTGAACACGCCGCAGAGCGAGGCGCTGTGGCAGGAGATCAGGGCGCTGTGCGAACGCTTCCGCAGGGAGCTGACCACCGAGTCGCTGAAGGAACTGACGAGCATCGCCGCAACAAGGCGCGTGTACAAGGCTTGCGGCAAGGACCCCTCGCGGTATCGTCCGGCTTCCGAGGCACTCATCCGCCGCGTGCTGCAGGGCAAGGAGCTCTATCAGCGCGACACACTGGTGGACCTGGTGAACCTGGCTTCGATTGCCTACGGCTACAGCATCGGCGGCTTCGATGCAGACCGCTTCGTGGGCGACACGCTGACGCTCGGCATCGGACGCGAGGGAGAACCCTACGAAGGCATCGGGCGCGGCATCATCAACATCGGGGGACTGCCCGTCTATCGCGACGCTCAGGGCGGCGTAGGCACTCCCACCAGCGACAACGAACGCACGAAGATGACGCTCGAGACGCGCCACCTTGTCGTGCTTATCAACGGCTACGACGGCAACGAACAGCGGGTCCGCGAGAATGCGGAGTACATCCTTTCCCTCCTCGCCCGCTACTGCCAGAGCACCGGCGGCTCGTACTATCTCTATAAGGCCCCCCTCTGACTTATCTTTTGGAGCCCCTTGCTCCTTGCCCCTATAAGTGATTCTACCAACGGATGCAGACCTTCACGCCCTCGGGTTTGTTCTCGAAGCGGAGGTGCAGCAGGCGGTGCTTCCCGTCCCACTGGGTTTCGTAGGTGTCGGCGCCGTAGTAAGGCTCATCTCCGGATACCTCACCATACATCAGCATCATTTCGGTCCCTTTCACATCGGCGTAGAGGTGGAGATCGCCTTTCGCCCATGCCCCCGTCACTGCCAAGAGCAACAGGGCAAACAAACTAAGTACTTTTTTCTCATAAAAGAATTTGTTTTTAAAATGTTAGTAAATAAAATGGTTAAATAGCAAAAGCACGCCCCGCATTCCCCACGAGGGGGAATCGGAACGTGCCTATGGTATATCGTCGCGCCGAAGCGCAGAAAAAGTTACATGGCAGCCACTTACAATATATGCGTGGGGGTAATTTTATTGTCGATTACGCCGAAGGCAAAAGGATCGGTCATTATGTTGACATATAGTCTTCCTCCGTCGCGACTCGGCAAAGCTGATGCGGGCATCGCTTTGCGCTCGCTGCTCCGTCGGTTTGCTCTGTTGGCATTATTTAACCTTCCGAGGTGTGGCATGTGGATTACTCTGCTGGGGTGTTTCGGTAGTTTGTGGGAGGGATTCTGTTACTGTGGTATCGTTCTTACTTCATCGGGCTTGACGACACGGACGTTAAAGAAGAGACGATAGTCTTTGTAGTTGTTCGTGACGATGATACTACATTTCTGTTTCCGGGCCAGCACGAACTGTACGTTGTCCTCGATGTCAGCTCCCGTTTCGGTGAGTGATGCGTCTATGTCGCGGTTGGTGAAGTCGATGACGTTGAAGCGGTGCTGCAGGTCGCGGACTATGCGGACTATCTCGTCGTTTATTTTCTTCTTCTGATAGACAGAGATGAGTTGCGCCACACTGAGCGACGAGATGTAGAGCCGCTTACCCGTAAGGGAATAGAGATAGTGCAGGCAGTCGGCATCCTTCTGGAAACGTGCGTCGCCGCTGTAACCACCCACGAGGACGTTAGTGTCCACGAAGATATGGTTGGAATTGAAGGGGCTTGGCTTGCGTGTCATCGTTCAGAATACCAGATGTGGGAATTGTTTCTTCTCCTCTTCGGTCAGCGTGTGTGCCCAACTGGCGGCCCAGAAGCCCACGAGGTTATCCACAAGTTGCCTGCGTGTAAGTCCGTTCTTCTTCAGGAGCAGTTCCACCACGCCTTTGCGCTCCTTCTCAATCTGCTTGTCTCTTTCGCTCATCATTAAGTGCATTAAAAATGTTATAACGGCAGCAAAGATACAACTTTTTCTTTAAAATCCCATCGTTTGGGTGGAAAATATGCGAAACATGTGGGAACTCCTGTCTGTAGGTGCCCATCGAATATCTCCTTAGGAATGGAAATAGTGCTATGTTGCTTATACCTGGGCTTGGGGCTGCCGACGCTGGCATCGATGCCATTGACGTGCCTGTCGTGTTTTTTTTCCTTCACCCGGCGGTAATGTCGAAGATTTTTTGTAATTTTGCTCCTGCTGAAACAAATACTTGATATGGAAAAGAAACAGATTAAGGCCTTCTTCGTGAACGGCAGTCCGAGAAAGAAATGGAACACGGCCAAGATGCTGGAGAGCGCGATGAAGGGCGCTCAGGAGGCTGGTGCCGAATGTGAAATGGTGAACCTCTACGACATCGACTTCAAGGGATGCAAGAGTTGCTTTGCCTGTAAGCTCAAGAACTCGAAGACAAATGGCGTGTGCGCACTGAAGGATGACCTCCGGCCCGTGCTGGAACGCATGCGGGAAGCCGATGTCATCGTGCTTGGCTCGCCTGTCTATTACAGTTATCCGACGGGCGAGATGCGTTCGTTCATCGAGCGTCTCTGCTTCCCTGTCGGCACGTATCTGTACGAAGACGGCAAGCATATCACCCTGCGCGACAAGGTCATTCCCACGGCAATGATCTTCACGATGAACTGCCCGGAGGACTATATGAAGGTGGTCGGCTATCCTCCTATCCTGGAGGAGAACACGAAGGTGCTGGCCGACATCTTCGGCTACTCCGAGACCCTGTACGCCTGCAACACCTATCAGTTCAGCGATTACTCGCGCTACGACTTCAATCTGTTCTCGGAAGAAGACAAGCGGAAATACCGCGACGAGCATTTCGACACGGACTTGAAGAACGCTTACGAGCTGGGCAAGCGGCTGGTCATGAAGGTTAATTGAGGACTTTGTCGCAGAAGTCAAGGTAGCACTGCCAGTCGTAGGCTGTGACGTCGTGGCGTCCGGTGCGGATGTGGTAGCCTACGTCGTAGTGAAGGGGTTGGTGGACGGGCGGTTGCTGGTCCTGCGGAAGCCCTTTCATGCGGTAGAGCTGATAGACGGAGCCGGCATAGTAGGCACTCAGGTACTCGCCTTTCGGGTCGGCCCATTGGTCGTCCTGAGCACTGGCGACGTAGACGTGGCGCGGGGCGATGAGTGCCAAGAGTTCGTGCTGGTCGAAGGGCAGGGCGGCTTCGTTCTCGCTGTAGGCGTTGAAGGCCGGGCAGAACCAGTGGGGGAAGTTCCCCGTGATGCGGGCAATGTTCTCGCCGAAGACACGCTTCGACAGGGCAGCACCGCCGCAGCCCGAGTCGTTCGAGATGACCACACGGAAGCGTTTGTCCTGCGCTCCGGCCCAGAGAACCGTCTTGCCCAGGCGTGAATGCCCCATCACCACCATGCGTTTCCCGTCGATGCGGGACTCCTTCTTCTGCAGATAGTCGGCGATGCGGCTGTAGCCCCATGCCCATACGCCTATCGTTCCCCATTCGCTCAGCGTGCGCTGCCCTTCGTTGTAGTCCGGGAAGAGTGGCAGAACGCCCTGTGCGAGCAGGTCGGGCGAGTCGGGACAAATGTCGTGGTAGCACATCGTGGCTACGGCATAGCCGCGGCGGAGTGCTGTCTCGTAGTCCCAGCGGCTCTGTTCTTCGCCGCGCACCCATTTTTCCGAGCCGGCGCTTTGCATCAGGTCTTTCGACGGAGAGAAGATGACGTCGTCCTGCAGCGTCGTCGTCTGATTGCCTTGGAAGTTGTAGCTGATGATGACGGGAACGTGTTTCGCCGTGCTGTTCGGAAGGTAGAGCAGCAGCAGGGCTTCGTGCGTCCGTCCGTTCGTGCCGGTGAAGACGAAGCGCACCTGTTTCTGTGTAGCCAGCCCGCCAAGGGCGTTGTTGTTCGTGGCGACGAGTTCGTACTTCGCCCTGATGCCTGTCTGCAAAGGCGTAAGGCCGTATTCCTGTTCGCTGAACAGTTTCATGAGCTCGGGCCTGCGCTTGCGTTCCCACTGCTTGCGGGTCTTGATGCGCGTGCCGTCGGAGCACGTCAGCGCGTCGGGTAGTTCGAAGGTCGGCACTTGGCTTTCGTCGTAGTTGACGGGAGCATTCTTGTTTTGTCCTGCGGAAGTGACTGCCCAGGCGAGCAGTGCGGAAAGGAGGAGTGTATGTTTCATAATATAGATACGGGGTTACATAAATCTTTTTGCGATGGTGAAGAAGCGCGAGCGGATGCGGCGCCGGAGGGGAAACCGTTGCTTCCATACCTCGGGGGTGAGCAGGGTGCTGTGCCGGACGTCGTCGGCAAAGACGCGTTGCAGTTCGTGCGTCACGTCGGGGGAGAAGATGAAGGCGTTCACCTCGTAGTCGAAGCAGAGTGAGCGCGCATCGAGATTCGTTGTGCCGACGGTGCAGAAGAGGCTGTCAACCATCATCACTTTGCTGTGGTGGAAGCCGTCTTCGTAGTAGTAGACTTCAGCTCCGCGCTTCATGAGCTTGCGCATCTCCAGACCGATGACGTCGTCGTTCGCCTTGCCGTCGCTCTTGGTGGAGACCATGAACTGCACGCGTACGCCTCGCTCCAGTGCCCTGCGCAGGGCGGCCCGCACTTCGCCGAAGAGCATGGCGTAGGGGTTGACGATTTGTATGAGGCGGTCGGCATTGTCGATGCAGGTGCAGTACGTCTGCCGCATGATGCGGGGCGACTCCCTGGGCCAGCGGGAAGCAACAAAAGCCTCACCCCCGACCCCTCTCCGAGGAGAGGGGAGTTCTGCAGCGAAAATCTCCCCTCTCCTCGGAGAGGGGTCGGGGGTGAGGCTCCACATCTTCCAGAACAGTTCTTCGTAGGGCCGGACGATGGAGCCGCTCATGCGGATGTGCATGTCGCGCCAGCGGCCTACCTTCGGCTTGCCGTGCAGGTAGTAGTCGGCCACGTTCATGCCGCCCGTGTAGACCGTATGGCCGTCGATGACAGCTATCTTGTGGTGGTCGCGGTGCATGAGGTGGTTTATCCAGGGGAAGCGCATGGGGTCGAAGCCCACTATCTGTATGCCGGACTGCCGGATGCGTGCCTGCAATGTGTCGGAGAGCGGCTGGTCGCTGTTCTTGTTGCCGAAGCCGTCGAAGATGATTCTGACCTCCACGCCCTGCCGGACCTTGCGGCGCAGCTTCTCCAGGAGCAGGCCGCAGATGCTGTCCTGCTGGAACTTGAAGTAGTCCAGCAGGATGTACTTCTCGGCGTGGTCCACGGCATCGAAGAGGTCGCTGAACTTCTCGGTGGCGGTGGGCAGGAGCTTTATGTCCGTTGCCTCGTAGGGCTGGAGTCCCATCTGCAGGAAGTCGCGCTTCGTCCGTTCGGCGGAGTCCTCGCCACGGCAGAGCATGCAGAGCAGCAACGCGAGGGCGAAAAGTAGGGGTCGCTTGGCTTTCATGGTTGCAAAGTTACGGCTTTTAATTCACAATTCATTGCACATCATTCATAATTATTCGGATAGGCAGTCATTTTTATTTTTTCATTTTCCATTTTTCTTTTTTATTTGTACCTTTGCACCCGTAACGAACGATTCCCCTCGGCGGGGACAGAACGTGAGAAGTTAATAGACTAAAAGATAAACAGAAGATGAGCAAAGTTATAATCGGTTCCTTCGAGGACTTTCAGCAGTATGTGGGTCAGGAGCTTGGCGTGAGCGACTATGTGGAACTCAGTCAGGAGCGTATCAATTTGTTTGCCGATGCCACGCTGGACCACCAGTGGATTCACGTCGACACGGACCGTGCCAAGCAGGAGAGCCCCTTCGGGCAGACCATAGCCCACGGCTATCTGACCCTGAGCATGCTGCCTTACCTGTGGGACCAGATCATCGAGGTGCACAACCTGGAGCGCATGATGAACTACGGCATGGATCGCATGAAGTTTGCCCAGCCGGTGCTGAGCGGCCAGCACATCCGCATGAAGACGAAGCTGGAGGAGCTGGCTAACCTGCGCGGCGCCATCAAGACGACCATCAAGTTCACCATTGAAATCCAGGAGACGGGAAAAAAGGCCCTCGAAGGTCTGGCAACGTTTATCTACTACTTCAAGTAAAGGCAAATTGCCAAGAGCGACCGCCGTGCGACGCAGCTCCGCGAAGGGGTCGCGTCAAAACCCATGTGCTTTATCAGTTGATTGTGATGAGAAGCGTCATCGCTGTTCCTTGTTTATTCATACGAAGGATGCCGTCAGCTGGCGAATATGTCTTATACTATATTATATTATGTGTTCTCGCGCACTGTACCTATTGTTCCCACGTGCTGCCCCCGCTGTTCCCATGTGCTGGGAATGGACAAAGCCTTACTCCCTCACAACCTTATCTGTCATATCTGTCATATCATCTGCCATGTTGTAACCCGGTTATTTGAGGATGATTGTATGTCTTATGGCAGAATTGCAGATTATTCCAGCAAAACTAATGATATGTGACCCTCAGAAGAGTTCCAGCTGGATGTGTCGCGGTCCGGGAGGCGGTGCAGGCACAGCGGGCTCGCGGCGTATCTCCTGGTGCGGCATGAAGTCCAGGTCCTGCAGGAAATCGAGCTGGATGGCGAAGTCGGTCTTGATGGCGTAGGTGCCCCAGCGTGTGTGGCAGAAGGGCGTTTCGTGCCGCCTCGACTGCTCCCACAGGTAGCGTCCCGTGCTGCGCTGAATCTCGTTGTAGTCGAGGTTGGCGGTGAAGAGGTCGGCATGCCGGTTGTAGATGCGGCGTGCGATGTTCTTGATGCGCATGCCGCCGCTACCGCAGTCGAGCAGTATCTCCACGATGTCGCTATGGTAGATGTTCTTCATGCTTTGTTCATCGCGGCAGGTTGAAGGCTGCCGTCATCTCTTTCATCTGTGCTTGGCTCATGCCTTCGGGCTCGAAGCCCATCGCCTTGGCATTGACATATATCTTGGCACTCTTCGAGAGGACGTCAATCTGGTCGAAGGCATCCATCACGTCCATCCCCTTGGCGAAGACACCGTGTTTCTCCCAGAGGACGACGTCGTAGTCCTCCAGCTCGCGGAGCGTGGCCTCGGCCAGGGCGTTGGAGCCGGGCAGGGTGTAGGGCACTACGCCGAGCCCCAGCGGGCAGAACGCCTTCGTCTCTGGTATCATGGACCAGAGAATGTCGGTCAGCACGTCCTTCCCCAGGAAGGCTCTGTTGTGACTCATTGCCACGAGTTCGATGGGATGGGTGTGGACCGTGGCCTTGTACGCCGAGCCGCTCCCGACGAGACGGGCATGTACGGCCAGGTGCGACGGCAGTTCGCTGGTGGGCAGGACCGGTTCGTCGGCGATGATGACGTAGGAGGCGCAGTCGTCCAGGATGCGGATGACGGAGCCGTTCTGCATGGGCCGGCGGGCCAGGTCGCGCATGCGTTTGCCCGTTCCCTTGCAGTAGAAGTAGCAGCCCTTCAGCGCGGGCAGCGTGATGCCTATCTGTTTCACCTCGCTGATGGCCGGCAGGTTGCGCACCTCATCGTCCACGAGGTCGGTCACATTGACCGTGATGTTGCCGCCGTTGCGTTCGGCCCAGCCGTTCTGCCACAGGTAGCCGGCCACCTCGGCAATCTTCTCCACCTCGGCCTTCAGCGCCGGACGGTTATCCAATATACTCTTCATATCTGTTTATTGTTTATATCAGTTGTGGCAAGAAGCTGGACACTATCAGCACGACGATGCCGCAGATGAGCACAGCGATGGTCTTTGCGGAGCAGCCCTTCCACTCCCGGAGGATGATGCCCCACACGTTGGAGAACACCACGTTGAGCGCCATGAGGATGCAGAAGGAGAGCGTGTCCATTGCGCTGCCTGCTTGGAAGAACGAACGCCCCAGCGACAGACCGAAGAACTGACTGTACCACAGCGCACCGGCCAGCAGGCAGAACAGCAGGTTGTTCCCCCAGACGGCCGTCTTGCCGTAGTCGCTCCAGGTGTGGTTCCGCTGGTTCTGGCTGAGGCAGTAGACGGCGTTGGTCACGAAGCCGCCCAGCGTGACGAGCATCGTGGCAGGCAACGTGCGGAACATCGGGTCGGTCAGGTCGCCGAAGTTGATGTCCTTGCCGAACTCCAGGCCCACGTTGAAGCAGCCGCTCATAAAGCCGGCCAGCAGGGCGATGGCAAGCCCTTTGGGGAAGTTGAAGTCGCGTACGGCTGCCTTCTTCTCTTCCTCGGAGAGCGATGCAGCCTTCATTGAACCCGCCACACCGATGATGGCGATGCCGACCAGCGTGACGCCTACGCCGAGAAGGACGGCGAAGGTGAGCGACTGCAAGGCGTTCAGCTCGGGGAAGAAGATGTTGAGCAGCACGGGTCCCATGATGGTGCCCAGGCCGGCACAAGTGCCGAGGGCTATCGACTGCCCCAGCGCTACGCCGAGGTAGCGCATGGACAGACCGAACGTCAGGCCGCCGATGCCCCACAATACGCCGAACAGAATGGTCATCCACAGGTTGAACGACGGCGCTCCGGCCAGCAGACCGAGCAGCGACTCGCCTGCGGGAACGGCCAGCAGGGCTCCCAGCAACGGCAGCACCAGCCAGGCGAACACGCCCTGCACCAGCCAGTAGGTTTCCCAAGACCAGTCCTTCACCTTGTTGATAGGCACGTAGCAGCTCGACTGGCAGAACGCGCCGATGGCGATGATGATGAGTCCGATGACGATTTCCATAGCGCAGTCTCCTTAGCGTTTGCTCGTTACGTCGCGTTCGTACTGCTGTATGCAGGGGATGAACTCGTCGCCCACAGGCACACCGTTCTTCAGGTTGAAGTAGTCGAAGACGGCGCCGAAGGGCATCGACTTGGCTTCCTCCATCAGGGCCAGACGCTCGAAGAGCTGGTCCTTATCCTCGTACTCGCGCAGCTTTGCCTTCGGTTCGAGCAGAGCCTGCAGGATGCACTTCTGTGTGGCACGCGTGCCGATGACGTAGGCACCGATGCGGTTGATGGAGGCATCGAAGTAGTCGAGCCCGACGTGAGCGCGGTCGAGGGCGTCGGAACGGACGAGTTCCTTGAAGAGGTCGAGCGTCTGGTCGTTCATGATGGTCACGTGGTCGCTGTCCCAACGGACGGGGCGCGAGACGTGGAGCATCAGTTCGGGCACGTACATCAGCAGCGTGGAAACGAAGTCGGAGACGTTCTCCGTCGGTTCGTAGTGACCGGTGTCGAGGGTGTAGATCTGCTTGCGTGTGGCGCAATAGGCGGTGAAGAAGTCGTGTGAGCCCACGGTGTAGCTTTCCAGACCGATGCCGAAGAGCTTAGCCTCGAAGCAGTTCTTCACGCCGTCGAGCTTCTCCTCCATGATTTCGTCGAGCGAGGCGGCGAGCAGTTCGCGGTACTTCTTGCGCTGCACGGGCATGTCCTTGCTGCCGTCGTGCACCCAGATGTTCATGATGCAGGGGTCGCCCTGTGCCTTGCCCATTGCGTCGGCAATGTAGCGGCAGCGCTTGGTGTGCTCTATCCAGAAGTTGCGTATGCCCTTGTCCGGGTTGGAGAGGGTGAGGTTGCCGCTCTTGGGGTGCGAGAAGGATGTGGAGTTGAAGTCGAGCTTCATGCCGTTCTCTTTGGCCCATTGCATCCAGCTCTCGAAGTGCTTCACCTCGACCTGGTCGCGGTCGACGAACTTGCCTCCGAAGTCGCCGTATATCTCGTGCAGGTTCAGGCGGTGCTGTCCTGCCAGCAAAGTCTTGACGAACTCGATGTCCTGGCGCACCTCGTCGATGTTGCGGGCGCGGCCGGGATAGTTTCCTGTGGTCTGTATGCCGCCCGAGAGCGCTTCGTTCCTCTCGAAGCCCACCACGTCGTCGGTCTGCCAGCAGTGCAGCGAGATCTGTTGTTTCTCCAGGTCGGCTATTGCCTGGTCTGTGTCTACTCCGATTGCGGCGTAGCGTTCTTTGGCTACGGCATAGGCTTTCTCAATTAATTCAGCTTTCATGTCAGTATGTTTAGTTGGTTGTTAGTCTGGGTTTGATGACGGTCTGTTGTCTGTTGTCCGTTTTATAGCGTCAGGAACTTTTCGTAGGCTTTGTCCCAGCCTGCTTTGTCGCCGGGCTCATACGCTGCGAGGTCGATGCTGTCGGCAATGATGCGGCGCATTTCCCAAACGTCGCGTACGATGCCGGTTGCCTTGGCTTGCAGCATAATGTTGCCGATGGCGGTGCATTCCTGCGGGCCGGCCAAGACTTTGATGCCGAGGGCGTCGGCCGTAAACTGGTTGAGGTAGCTGTTCTGCGAGCCGCCGCCGATGATGTGGAGCACTTCGATGGGGAAGGAAGCAAACTCCCTGAGCCAGCCGAACACCTGGCGGTAGCGGAGAGCCAGCGAGTCGAAAATGCAGCGGCACACTTGGGCCGGTGTCTCGGGGACGGGCTGACGGGTGCGCAGGCAGTAGTCGCGGATGGCCTGAAGCATGGAGGAGGGGTTGGCAAAGACGGCGTCGTCGGGATTGATGATGCTGCGGAAGGGTTCCGACTGAATGGCGGCCTTCTGCAGGGAGAGATGTGCGAGGTCGGCCGGACCATCGGCTGCTTCTTTCCATTCCTTGCGGCAACGTTCGTAGATCCACATGCCGCAGATGTTCTTCAGGAAGCGTGTGGTGCCCTCTATGCCGCCCTCGTTTGTGAAGTTGCGTTCGTAGCTTTGCGCGTTGATGATGGGCTCTTTGCTCTCGATGCCCATCAAGCTCCATGTTCCGCTGGAGAGGTAGGCGAAGTGCGGGCCTCGGGCCGGTGTGGCTGCCACGGCGCTGCCGGTGTCATGTCCGGCCACGGCTATGACGGGCACAGCTCCGAGTCCGGTCAGGCGTTGCACCTCTGGGGTGAGAGTGCCGATCTGTGTGCCGGGCTGCACCATGGGGCCGAACTTGTCGCGGCTGAGGCCGACGCTCGCCAGGAGGCGCGGGTCGAGGTCGCCGGTGCGGGGGTCGAGGAGCTGCGAGGTGGAGGCAATAGTGTATTCGCACACGGCCTTCCCCGTGAGCATCCAGTTCAGGGCGTCGGGCACGAAGAGGATGGTGCGGGCGTGCTGCAGGGCGCTGTTGCCTGCCTGCCGCATGGCATAGAGCTGGAACAGGGAGTTGAAGTTCATGAACTGTATGCCGGTGATGTCGTAGACCTCCTCTCGGGACATGACTTGGCCGAGGTATTCCTCCATGCGGTCCACGGTGTGCGGGTCGCGATATGCCAGCGGGTTGCGCAGCAGGGCGCCGTCCTGACCGACACAGACAAAGTCGACGCCCCAGGTGTCGATGCCGATGCTCGTGATGTCGAGCTGCCGGGCGGCTGCCAGCTTCAGGCCGCGAATGATTTCGTTGTATATGGCGTAGATGTCCCAATAGTAGTGTCCGCCTGTCTCGATAAGGTTGTTGTCGAAGCGGGTGAGTTCCTCTTGTTCCAGTTTGCCGTTTTCAATGGAGCCCAGGACTGTCCGTCCGCTTGTCGCTCCCAAGTCTGCTGCGAAAAAGTATTGCTTCATGTTCGGATGTTCTTCACCCTGCAAATTTACGTAAAATCTTCGAATAAACGAAATCTTTGGTCAAAAGATTTTGCAGAATGTGTCTTTTTGTCTAACTTTGCCCTAAAATAAGAAACATATTACGAAAATGAAGCATCTGTCAAAGCCTTTGCTGCTCCTTTGCAGCCTCACGTTTTTCTTCGCCTCCTGCGCCGGCGACCCCGAGACGCATCAGCTCATGCCCGTGACCGGCGGCTCCGTCCTTTTTGCCGACCAGACAGCGGACTCCGTACTCTTCTACACCTTCGACAGCTGGACTGTGACGTCGCAGGCCGACTGGCTCCGCATAGAGGGCGACTCGCACGCGGATATTAAATATGATTACACGAAGCGCTACCTCTGCCGCGTCGACGTGTCGGTCCTTCCGAACACGACGGGGCATACGCGCCAAGGGCTGGTGCAGGTCCGTTCGTACGACTATTCCTACTCCGTGCCCTTCTATCAGTTTGGCATGCTCGACGTGACGCGTCCGGCCTATACCGTCGAGTCCTACCTCGATGAAGCCGCTTTGCTGCCCGACGTCGCCCTGCACGTCCTGACCGACAGCGCCAACTGGGAGGCCGACTCTATCAGCTTCTATGTGCATAACCAGTGGGAGCTGACGTTCGCCGACGGCGCTGCCTCCGACTGGCTCGTGCTCGACAAGAATACCGGACGGGCGGGGAAAAACCAGGTGAACCTTACGCTTACGCCGAACACCGACACCGAGAATGGGCGCGAGACGGTGCTCGTCCTGACCAGCGGCGAAGTGTCCGACCGTATCACCGTCCGTCAGCTTCCTGCGAAGAAGACGGAATAGACCTCGCCTGACCACTATGCAGTACGAACTCTTCAGCGATGCAGACTTCCGGCAGGAGTCGCCCTTTGCACAGCGCTCCGTCTGCCTGCTCGGCACCTTCCGCACGGCCTCGCGTACCCTGCAGAAGAGGCTTCATGAGCTTGGGGCCGACATCAAGCAGGCACCCAGCCGCGGCCTACACTATGCGGTGCTGGGCAAGGACGTGCCCGCCGAAGCCCGCGAGCGACTGGACGGACTGGCCTATCACGGCTTCCGGCCAAGAGTGCTGAGCGAAAGCGACCTTGATGACATCTTTGCGGGGCACTACAGTCCCTACGTCGTCCCGGCGCAGACGGTCAAGGACTTGCGGCTGACGCTCCAGCATTACCTCCGCGGACAGCTGAACTATGGCGGCAGCATGAACCCGCTCTACACGAAGGAACTCTACCTCTCGCCCGACGTGTCGCCCGACCTCTACCAGCAGCTCGGCAATCGCGGCATCTATGCCAATGCCTACATCGACGACACTACCGATGTGCTCGTTATCAGCGACGCCTCCCTGCAGCGTCTTCGTGAAGGCCAGACCGACGATTCCCTGCGCTACATCGAGCAGCAGTACAACAAGAGCCGCTCGCAGATGTTCCGCTATGTCATGACCAGCGAAGGGGAACTCGTAGCGTGGCTAGACCGTACGTCACCCCGATGTTAGGAACAATCGTCAACACATGCGCCATCCTCGCGGGCAGCGCCTTCGGGGCACTCGTCCGCACAGGCATCGGAGAGAAGTACAAGAAGACGCTCTTCGACGGGCTCGGCCTCTGCTGCCTCGTGCTCGGCATGAACGCGTCGCTCCCCAATATGTCGAAGAGCGAGTACCCCGTCCTCTTCATCCTCAGCCTTGCCATAGGCGGACTCATCGGCACACGGCTCAACCTGGCAGGACGCATCGAACGGTTCAACGCGAAGACTCCTTCCGTGTCGCCCTTGAAAGGGAAGAAACCTGCCGCAAAGGAAGCCCTCCCTTTAAGGGAAGGTTTGGGAGGGTCTGGTGGCCCGGCGGGCTCTGTCCAAGGTCTTGTCACCGGCTGCCTGCTTTACTGCATCGGCACTTTCTCCATCGTTGGCCCCGTCCTCTCGGCTCTCTCGCCCACGGCAGGCTGGTCCTGGGGCGAGCCGGCCAACACCTTTCTCTATACCAACGCCACGCTCGACTTCGTCTCCTCTGCGGTCCTTGCCGCCTCCTACGGTTGGATTATGCTCCTCGCCGCACCGATATTGTTCTGCTGGCAAGGGCTTTTCTATGCCATAGGCTATTTTTGTGGCGACGGCATGCCCGAGCCGATGCGCGTGGAGCTCAGCATCGTAGGCGGCGTACTCATCCTCAGCTCCGGCCTCAGCATCCTCGGCATCAAGGACTGCAAAACGGTCAACCTCCTGCCAAGCCTCTTGGTTCCCGTTGTCTTCTACCTCATCAAAAGCCTTTAGCCCGCAGGCAAATGATGCTGTGGGTTGAAGAATTTGTGTCCGTGATGTGAGATTTTAGTCCCCGTGGGCAGAGGTCATTGTTTCCGCGAAATGAGGAAAATCTGTCTGCAAGGTGTCCGAAACAAGGCCGAGGCGCGGAAAAGGTCGGAAAACAGCGAGTTGGAGTGTTCCTTTTGGGGGAGAAACCATCAAAAATAGCCAGGAAACCATCAAAAAACGGTCGAGGAACCAATAATTTTTTGCGTTTCACTTCTCAGTTTCCTTTTTTTGTCGTACCTTTGCACCGCAAAATCGGTAACGACCCGGTTCGGAGAGATGGTAGAGTGGTCGATTACACCGGTCTTGAAAACCGGCGTGCCGAGAGGCACCGGGGGTTCGAATCCCTCTCTCTCCGCTGATTAATCTGCGTAACTAATTGATTTTCAATAGGTTACGCAGATTTTCTTATTCTCCGTTACCCAAAATCAGACCCAAATCTCATCCAAAACTCGGAGAATTCTGAAAATAGCGATTCCTAAACTATCCAAGGAGATGTTAAAGTATGTATCTGATAAACAGCCATATAGCAATCATGTCGAAATACCATATGGCTGTTAATGATGTAGGGGTTTTGCTTATGCTGCTTCAGAGCAAACTCTGTTGAGTATCTCTGGTTCATCCTCAAGCAGTCTTGTTAGTAGTGTCTTGTTGAAACGCCACCTGTTTCCAGCACGATAGGCGATGTCTCGTTTCTGCAGGATGCCGGAGTTAATAATGTTTTGGGCCTTCGTGCTTCCACAGGCAAGGAATTTAGCAAGCCCGCTGACACCTTTGATGAGTTCTCGTGGCTCATCTTTTATCTGCGACTGTTCGCTTTCTTCTGCTTCAAATTCTTCTATGAGCAGTTCCAACAACTCTTTCTGTGCGCATACACTATCGTACATAGTGGTGAGAAGTTTCTTCATAACTTCTTTCTTGTCAGTGAAAATCTATTTTCTCATAATCGTACTAATAAAAGTTTTATATATTGTACTACGTTTTTTGAAAAGTTTCTCTCTTCTTCGTATATTAATATGAATTTCCGTTATACTCCCCATACGTTTTATTTTCAAAAGGCATGACATAAAAGATTTTGTATAACTTTTGCCAAATGTCCAAGGCTAATCCATAAGAATATTAGTGCTATTCACTTTTGTAACCTTAAATACATTTAAAATAATTAGGATATTTTAGGAATTCTTTGGTTATTTAAGAATTAATCATTACTTTTGCAACGGCAAAAGTATTTCTGCGGACATACTTGCGCTACATCCTTTCGCTCTATGACCTACTCAACGGAGATGGTGTCGGCGGAGGTAACATATTAAAAAAGCGTTTTGTTGACGCTTGTGTTCTGTCTCAGAACTTAGGACACTCTGGGTGCATATGCCAATATGCCATTTAGGACCAAGCAACGATAAGATGCCAACAGTATGTATGTCATACCGCATCCTTTTATTAGGAAGGGTGTAGTGTGTATATATCACTGCGTGGAGTCTTTGACGTTGCTCGATGTTTCATAAATGGCAGAGCAAGTCCTAAGGCTCTTGAGACGTGAAGCATGAGTAGCATCAATCGGCTTCACGCTTTTTATGTTCAAAAGGTTTGAACTTCTGTTTATTCCGATGGATAGTTTTTAAGGTTTAACGCCTGACGGGAGCCTAGGGTTATAACTAAAGACTACGTATATGAAATACGATTTCTTTTATGATTTTTGCATCGGGAACTACAGTGAGAAAAGACGCTTCCCGTGCTATATTATTAAGAACAATGAAGTTCAAGTAACTTTAATTGAAGATGAAGACCGAGCTGTATATGATAGAATAGATCTTACAGGACAAATATTGAATAATAGTATTGATTATATTATAACTTCCGTTATTATTCAATGCGACGTTAAGCATTTGCTGCTGCCTTTTACAGTTGAATCGGTTACTATAGATAGACCTAACGGTAAAAAATATTGTAATGCCGACAATTGTCGTATTGAATTACAAAGTGGAATAAATCTATTTTTATTAGGAACTTCCGCAGGGTCATTATTTTCAAAAGACATGAAAACCTTGTATCATCTTCATAGAGATCGTCAAACAGTGCAACACATAGAACTAGATGAACATCTTCTAAATCTTTCCCCAGGATCCATTTGTTTTGAACATGTCTTAAGAAAACTTACTATCCCAGCAGGAGTAAAAGAACTTAAAACAAATACAATTAGTGGTAAGTTTAATGAAATAGACTTCAAAGGCGGTCTACGTTTTATTGAGAATGGTGCATTAGATAAGGTTATACCAAATGGTGAATGTACATTGAAAATTAATTCACCCTTGTCTGAAATCAATGATGAAGGTAAAGAAGAACTTAAGAAATGGTATAATGTTAATCCACAAAACCGGAAGGTTATTTTTGCGGCTCCAAATCAACAGAACGGCCATATACTTGAGAATGGATTTATTGAGTTATCTGAAGTTATTTCTATGGATGAAAAAGTCAATTCTGGAAAGGATACACGACCAGTCATCATCAATGCAGACATTAATGAAGGTCTCGTGATTCAGGATAGCCAAATAAAAGACATTACCAATGTCCCTATAATAATAAAAGAAATTTTCTTAGAAAATGCAACATATACCAATATTCCTATCACACAAATTTCTTTTGCTACAAATAACGAAATCAAGATTTTTGTATACGAGAGATTTGATGAGGTTAGTCGTTTAATCCAAAAATCATATAAAGGCAAGTAATATTAATAAAAGTTGTACCATAAATGAACATATTCATACCTACCGAACCCAAATAGAAAATTATTTGAATGAATATTGCTATTTTTGCTGTACCAAGATAATTTTGATTTAATCATAAAAAGAGAATAGTATGAGTTGGCGAACAAAATGGTTGAAAGAAAACATAACAAATGCAATTGGAAAAGCCGAGCTCGTTTGACCCCCGAGGGCAAGCGATGTTGACCCTCACGGGCAAAATATGAATGACCCTCTGCGGCAAAATAAGATTGACCCCTGAATGCGATTGCCATTCAGGGGCTTTTTTGTAGTTTTGTGTT
>JAFUVM010000007.1 GCA_017483665.1 Bacteroidaceae bacterium | reverse complement strand
ACGTCAGCGAGATGTCTTGGAGCCAGCACCTGCGCAGCGCTCAGGACTTCATGAAGGTTGGCGACGAGGTAGAGGCAGTCATCCTCACACTCGACCGCGAGGAGCGCAAGATGTCTCTGGGCATCAAGCAGCTGAAGGACGATCCCTGGGAGAACATCGAGGAGAGGTATCCCGTTGGCAGCAAGCACACCGCTAAGGTTCGCAACTTCACCAACTTCGGCATCTTCGTCGAGATTGAGGAAGGCGTTGACGGCCTGATTCACATCAGCGACCTGAGCTGGACCAAGAAGGTTAAGCATCCCAGCGAGTTCACACAGATTGGTGCAGAGATTGAGGTTTGCGTCCTCGAGATTGACAAGAGCAACCGTCGTCTCTCTCTCGGTCACAAGCAGCTCGAGGAGAATCCTTGGGACGTATTCGAGACCGTGTTCACCCTGGACAGCATCCACGAGGGCACTATCATCGAAATGCTCGACAAGGGTGCAGTCGTACAGCTCGAGTACGGCGTGGAAGGCTTTGCCACTCCCAAGCACCTCGTCAAGGAGGACGGCTCTCAGGCTCAGAAGGGCGAGAAGCTGCAGTTCAAGGTGATTGAGTTCAACAAGGACAGCAAGCGCATCATCCTTTCTCACAGCCGCATCTTCGAAGATGTGCAGCGTGCCGAAGCTCGCGAGGCTAAAAAGACAACTCGCAAGGCTGCCGCTTCCCACAAGGAAGAGGCTCCCGCTATCCAGAACCAGGCTGCCAGCACAACGCTGGGCGACTTCGATGCCCTGGCAGAACTGAAGGCCAAGATGAAGGCCGGCGAGGAGTAATCCCCTTCGGTAATTCATAATTATCAATTCACAATTCATAATTCCGGGGGCCGGACGCTTTCAGGGTTATGAGTTGTGAATTTTCTTTTTAAGGACGAAGTGCGATGAATTTCGAACTGAACATACTGGGCTGCGGCTCTGCTAAACCGACACGCCGGCACCAACCCTCTGCGCAGATACTGAATGTGCGCGGCAAGTACTTCATGATAGACTGCGGCGAGGGGGCTCAGACGCAAATGCAGATGATGGGGCTCTCGATGGCTAACGTGGGGCACATCTTCATCAGTCACAATCACGGCGACCACGTCTTCGGCCTGCCCGGACTTATCGGTACGATGGACCTCCTGGGCCGCACCGCCGAGCTGCACATACATGGGCCGCAACAAGTGGGACAGCTCATCGATTTCCTGCTACGGACCTACTATGCCGACATCACGTATCGCGTCATCTTCCATCCCGTCGACCCCTCGCTCCATGCGCTTGTCTACGAGGACCGGAGCATCACCGTCCACAGCATTCCGCTCGAGCATCGGGTGCCCTCCGTGGGCTACCTCTTTCGCGAGAAGCCGCTTCTGCCGCACATACGCCGCGAGATGATTGACGCCTTTCAGATTCCCTTCAGCCAAATCAACAACATCAAGGCCGGAGCTTCGTGGACCACGGAGGACGGCACCGTTATCCCTCACGAACGCCTCACCACTCCAGCTGCTCCGCCGCGCTCGTATGCCTATTGTTCCGACACGGTGTATCTGCCTCAGCTCCGGGAAATTCTCCACGGCGTGACGCTCCTTTATCACGAAGCCACCTACCTGCACGAGCGGGCTCTCCGTGCCGAGCAGACGCGCCACTCCACAGCTATACAGGCGGCTATGCAGGCACGCGATGCCGAGGTGGGACAGCTTTGCATCGGTCACTTCAGCGCCACGGTCAAGGACGAAAGCCTTCTCCTGCAGGAAGCGCAGAGCATCTTTCCCAACACTGTCCTTGCCCGCGAGGGACTCGTTATCAGTATATAGGGGCAAGGAGCAAGAGGATGCGTCAAAACACGATGTTTTTTTGATAAAAAGTCAGGGAAAAGTCAGGCAATCCATAGTTTCAACAGAAATCAAAAACACTCGTCACTCGTCAGGGATGTAGTGTAATGCGATGAAGGACAATGCAATATGTACATGACGAGTAGATGACGGCCCGTCATGTACTCGTCATGTCTGAAGGCCGTCGAACAGAAACTGAAACTTGACGTGGTAAGTCGGCTATCAACGCGTGGTAAGTCGGCTATCAACGCGTGGTTAGTTGACTCGCGACGCGTGATTAGTTTGCGAACACTGCTGGCTCTTCAGAAGTAAGCGCCTTGTTCTTCTGAAATAAGCGAGGGGCTCTTCCTGAGCATCCGCACGCTATGTTACAAAGAAAGAAGGATGTGTCAAAATACAACCATTAGCTTTTAACTACGAATTGCACGCTCAGGCGCAGGCGGTTCTTCGCTCCGCTCAGGTGCAGGCGGTTCTTCGCTCCGCTCAGGCGCAGGCGGTTGTCGTTAATTATGACACCCTCTTCCTTTGTCCCCTTGCTCCGCCTTTTACCAAATGGTGACACGGTCAGCCTTGGGCACGAACATCGGGTCGTCCTCAGTGATACCGAAGGCTTCGTACCAAGCGTCGATGTGCGGCATCTGTCCGTTCACACGCCACATGCCCAGCTGGTGCGGGTCGCTCTTGACGCGCTTCTGTATCTCCTCGTCGCGGATGTTCTGCCCCCATACGTTGGCGTAGGCCAGGAAGAAACGCTGCTCGGGCGTGAAGCCGTCGATGTCTGCGAGCGGAGCATCCTTGGTGGCGTTCTTGAAGGCTTGGAAGGCTACCATCAGTCCGCCGTGGTCGGCCATGTTCTCGCCGAGGGTGAGCGAGCCGTTGGCATGCAGTCCGGGCAGCACTTCGATGCTGTCGTGGAAGGCCCGCATCACTTGGATGCGCTCTTCGAACTGCTTTGTGTCCTCTTCGCTCCACCAGGTGACGAGGTTGCCCGTCTTGTCGTACTTGCTGCCCTGGTCGTCGAAGCCGTGCGTCATCTCGTGCCCGATGACTACGCCGATGGCTCCGTAGTTGAAGGCATCGTCGGCCTGCATGTCGAAGAAGGGGGGCTGCAGGATGCCTGCGGGGAAGCAAATCTCGTTGGTGGTGGGGTTGTAGTAGGCGTTGACGGTCTGCGGCGTCATGTACCATTCGTCGCGGTCGACGGGCTTGTTGAACTTCGTCTTGACCATGTCCTTGATTTCCCACTCGCCCACGGCAAGCATGTTGCGGAGGTAGCTGTCGCCAATTTCGAGGTCGCTGTAGTCTTTCCATGTGTCGGGATATCCCACTTTGACGTAGAAGGCATCGAGCTTCTCGCGAGCCACTTTCTTCGTTGCGTCGCTCATCCATTCCTGCACGTCGATGCGCTCGCCCAGGGCTACCTGAAGATTTTTAATGAGCTTCTCCATGCGGGCCTTTGCTTCGGGCGGGAAGTACTTGGCGACGTAGAGCTGTCCGAGAGCTTCGCCCAATCCGCTTTCGACGGCTGCAACGGCACGCTTCCAGCGCGGACGGTCCTCTTCCTTGCCGCTCATCACTTTGCCGTAGAAGCCGAAGCTGAGGGCGCGGCTCTCGTCGTCGATGTAGGAGGCTACCATGTCGATGGCGTGCCAGAGGTAGAGGTTCTGCAGGGCTTCGGGTGTCTCTTCCTTCAGAACCTTCTCCACCTCGTGAATGGCTACGGGCTGACCGAGGCAGACTTCCTTTACGCCCTCCATGCCAAAGTTGCCAAAGTATGCGTCCCAGTCGATGCCCGGGAACTGCTCTTTCAGCTCGGCGTATGTGAGCTTGTTGTAGTTGGCCTCAGGGTCGCGGAGCTCTGTGCGGCTCTTGCTTGCCACGGCCAGTCGCGTCTCGATGCGCAGCACGTCCTCAGCAATCCGCAGTGCATCTTTCTCGCCGAAGCCCGAGTGCAGGCACAGGTCGCTGATGTACTTCTGGTAAGCCTTGCGGATTTCCTGAGTCCTTGGGTCGTCGTCCACATAGTAGTCCTTCTGTCCGAGCGTCAGTCCGCCCTGGAAGATGGAGACGAGGTTGTTCTTGGAGTCCTTTTCGTCGGCACCGATATACATGCCGAAGAGTCCCGGCACACCTTGTCTCTGCATACGCGGCCAGACATCCTTCAGCCAGTTGGTCGTGATTTCGGGTTCGCATTGGTAGCCGTCGCAGAGCAGGAACTCTTCGAATGCGCCCCAATAGTGTTCGTTCAGGTTCACGCTGTCCATTGCCGAGTTGTAGAGGTCGGCAATCTTTTGCTCGATGCTTCCCTTCTCGTTCTGCCTGGCTGCCACGCTGTCGATGAGCGAGCGCAGACGCTTGTTGTTGTCCTCGCCCAGCTGGTCGAACGAGCCGAAGCGGCTGTATTCGGCCGTGAGGGGATGCGCTTTCTGCCATCCGCCCGTGGCGAACATGTAGAAGTCTGTGCCGGGCAGATAGGTCGTGTCGAGGTTGACGAGGTCGATGCCGGATGCCAGCTGCTTGCCGCCCGGGGTGCAAGCCGCAGCCATTGCCGTGAGTGCAAAGGCTGTAATGAGATTCTTAGAGTTCATAAATGTAGATATTATTTAGTTGTTTTTTAATAGTTTTCTTGTTGTTCCGTCGGAGCGTCGGATGACGTTCACTCCCTTCTGCAGGCGGGGCAGGAGGATGCCTTGTGTGCTGTAGATGCCTGCTTCGCGTTCGTCCTTGTCCGTCTGGGCGGCTTCGATGCCTGTTCCTATCTCTTGTACCATGTACGGGTACTTTGTGCTTGTTTCGGTTTGTGTGTTCGGTACGCACTCGCATCCGTCAGCCAGGTAGGCAGAAGTGACTTCCCGGGAATAAAGTCCGCCCTTGCAGTCTATCTGTGAACCGGATTCGGTGTAGAAAAGCAAGGGGGAGCTGAGCCTGCAATCCTCTATGTCGACTTTAGCCTTGGAGAATGCTGCGCATCCGTATCTGCCGTTCACATTGCTGATGTCGGCACCGTTGATGGTGGCATTCCCGTTGAAGCAAAGTGCCTGACCCCCGAAGTCGTTCACGAATGTGGCCTGTCCGATAGTGGTTTTGCTCTTTTGCTTTGTCCAAAGGCAACGGCGGTAATCTGTGCCGCGGATTTGCTCGCATGTGTTGAGGAATGTACCCCCGTTGACGGTCAGGTCGCTGTTGGTGTTGTAGTTGCTCAGGACAGAGGAGTTGCCTCTGCTGATGAATGTGCCCGAATTGATAGTCATCTTTCCGTTTGTGCAGACGGTCTGACCGTTCGACTCGCAGTTGACGTCGGCTATGACGGTCTCGCTGCCTTCGGCAGACCAGACGCAGCGGCGATAGTCCGTTTCGCCGTAGGTTGTGGAGATGTTCTTGTATGTTCCTCCCGTGACGCTCAGCGTGCCGCTGTTCTCTATGACGCCAGCGTTGCCATGCGAGACGACATGCGACTTCTCTGTCCCTTTCACGTTGAGGTTGCCATAGTTGTAGATGCCGTATTGCAGGTCGATGTTGTGGTCGCCGATGTTCAGGGTGATGACCTTTCCGTTTTGGATGCGGAACGATTCGGCCTGCATGTCGGTATAAAGGTTGATGGTCACCGGTGTCCCGTCGGGCAGAGCATTATCAATGGCAGCAGTCAGGGTGGGGTAGTCTTGCCCGTCCATCTCTACCATAGGCTCAGCGGTATTTGCAGGCATCGGCACGGTGTTGAGATGGGCGGACTGGTTGCTGGAATAGTCATTTTTGCCGGCTGTCATAGCATCAAGAGCATACAGTCCGTTGTAGTTGCCCGCCCAACCCCAGTTGACGGAGTAGTAGCCGCCGTCGGTATATCCGTCGAGGATGAAGGCATGGCCTCCTCCGTCTGTATTTTCTGCACGATAGATGATGGGGCGGTTCATGTCGAGCTCCTTTTGCAGCAGCTCGTCCCATTCTTCTGCCGTGTACATGCTTTTCAGTCTGGTTATTCCGGGGTGGTAGCCGAAGTTGTTGAGGAGTGTGCCCCGGCCAGGGAATCCTGTGGTATTGTCTGTCGTGTATTCAACCTGTATGGCAGCGCCGAGGTCGGCCAGCAGCGTGGCTACCTTATCCGCTTGGGCAGAGGTGTATTCTCCGCTGATGTACTGCATGGGCATGTCGTCCCAGTCGTATTCATGTTCGAGCGACCTCGAGGGCACGTCGAGTTTAAGCTTGTTCGTGACGTACTGCAGGGTTTCCCCTTTGCCCGCTTGCGGATATCTGTAGTATTTCATCAGGATGGAATAGGCAACGGGCACGCAGCCAGCCAGGCACTTCATGTCCTGGTCGGAAGGACAGGCGTTGAAGAAGGGGGCACTCTGTCCCCATTTGGCTGTCTCGAGCTGTACGACGGTATTGCCTGTGCTGTAGGATTCCCATTGCTCGGCAACGGCTGCCGACTGTCGGGCGCCGCTCTCCTGAGCCTTTTGTATCTGTTTGCTGATGTCCGTCAGCCATTGCTGCATGGGAACGGGCAGTTCGCCGTCGGCTGTAAGTTCAGCATCAGAGGAGTAGCCTAAAATGGGACGGGCGACGTCGTCGGCCGCTATGATGGCAAAACCTCTTCCGTCGTTACCCGTAAAGATGTAGTAGGGAAGGTCGGAACTGCCGGTCGAGCCATCCGTGACGCGTTTTTTCACAAGCCTTTTCCCCGGGACAGACATGAGCCGCTGCGCTATCCTTGCAGCCTGGCTCTCTGTGACGACTTTGGCAAAAGCTTGCGTTGGCGGACACAAGACGGTTGCCAATATGGCAAAGACGAACGTCTTAAATGTTACATATCTGTTTTTCATTTGTAAGGCTAACCTATTCTTTTTTATTTTCGCATTCTTTCATTTTTTCATTCTTAAATCAGAGCTTCCCATTCCTCTTCAGCCTGTTTGAGCTGGGCTTTCAGGCGGCCGTGCTTCTCGTAGAGCGAGGTGTCCTGGCTGCCTTCGGGCGTTGACATCTGATCCTCGAGGATGCGGATGGCGGCTTCGAGCTGCGTCACCTTGTCCTCGGCCTCCTGCAGGGCCTTCTCTTTCCGCTTCTGTTCGCGTGCCAAGGCCTTCTGTTCGGCATAGGAGACAGCCCCCGAGCGGACTTCTTCCGTTTCGTTTGTCTCCTTTCGGAGGGGTTTGGACGGCGCTTCCAACTGGTTGAGACTCTCGATGCTCTTGTTCCGGAGGAAGTCGTAGATGCCGCCGAGGTGTTCCTTGACCTTGCCGCCGCCGAACTCATAGACCTTCGTGACGAGGCCGTCGAGGAACTCTCGGTCGTGGCTCACGACGATGACCGTGCCGTCGAAGTCGCGGATGGCAGCCTTCAGCACGTCCTTCGAGCGCATGTCCAGATGGTTGGTCGGCTCGTCGAGGATGAGGCAGTTGACGGGTTCGAGCAGGAGCTTAATCATGGCAAGACGGGTGCGTTCGCCGCCGGAAAGGAACTTCACCTTCTTGTCGCCAGCCTCGCCGCCGAACATGAAAGCGCCCAGGATGTCGCGTATCTTCAGGCGGATGTCGCCCTTCGCGACGCGGTCGATGGTGTCGAAGACGGTCAGTTCGCCGTCGAGCAGTTGTGCCTGGTTCTGCGCGAAGTAGCCTATCTGCACGTTGTGCCCTACCTTGAGCGAGCCGTCGAAAGGAATCTCGCCCATGATGCACTTCACGAGTGTCGTCTTGCCCTCGCCGTTGCGGCCTACGAAAGCCACCTTCTCGCCACGCCTTATCTGCAGGTTTACGCCGCGGAACACGCAATGTTCGCCGTAGCTCTTGCCCACCTCGTCGCAGATGACGGGGAAGTCGCCGCTGCGCAAAGAGCATGTGAACTTGAGGTGCAGGGCGCTGTTGTCCACTTCGTCCACCTCGATGGGCACTATCTTCTCGAGCTGCCTTATCTTCTGCTGCACCTGGATGGCCTTCGTGGCTTGATAGCGGAAGCGTTCGATGAAGGCTTTGGCGTCGGCAATCTCGCGTTGCTGGTTTTCCAGAGCGCGAAGTTGCTGCTCGCGGCGTTCGGCGTGGAGCGTGACGTACTCGTCGTACTTCACTTTGTAGTCGTATATCCTGCCGCAACTGATTTCGATGGTGCGGTTCGTCACATTATTTATAAATGCACGGTCGTGGCTGACCAGCACGACAGCCTTTGCACTTGTCTGCAGGAAGTTCTCGAGCCATTGGATGCTCTCGATGTCGAGGTGGTTGGTAGGCTCGTCGAGGAGGAGGACATCGGGGTGCTGGAGCAGGAGCTTTGCCAGCTCGATGCGCATGCGCCAGCCTCCGCTGAACTCGCTCGTCGGGCGGTCCAGGTCCTCGCGACGGAAGCCGAGACCTTGCAAAGTGCGTTCCAATTCGGCCTGATAGTTCATGCCTCCCATCATCTGGAAGTGTTCGTTGAGGTGCGTGAAGCGTTCCACGAGCTGCATGTACGCATCGCTCTCATAATCTGTACGCTCTGCAAGTTGACTGTTGAGGCTGTTGAGCTCGTCCTCTATCTCCGTGATGTGTTCGAAGGCACGCCCCGCTTCTTCGCGCACGGTCCGTTCGTCGCTGAGCACCATCACCTGCGGCAGGTAGGCAATCGAGGTGTCGCGCGGCACACTTACCGTGCCGCTTGTGGGCTGCTGCAGGCCTGCTATTATCTTCAGCATCGTGCTCTTGCCGGCGCCGTTCTTGCCGACGAGGGCGATGCGGTCGTGGTCGTTTATCACATAGCTCACGTCCGTGAAGAGCGGACGCGCGCTGAACTCTACGCTTAAATTATCTATCGAAACCATAGTCTATTCGAACTTATATGTGCCTTGCTCCACGCGGACGAGGCCCGAGGGCAGGCAGACGGTGGCCGTACTGCCGACGGGGACGCGGACTTCCAGACTGCGCAGCTGCCCCTCCCGACTGATGACTTTCGACGAGAGCAAGCCTTGCGGCGTCTGCAGGGAATAGGCGACGGTGTCGATGCCGAGGGCAGGGACGGGCCGCACCTCGAAGTGTCGGTAGCCGGCACCCTGTTCGGTGACGTTGACGCCTGCCAGTCTTCGTGCCAGCCACGTCAGTCCTCCGCCGTACATCGGGTGGTTGTGGGAGTTCTGTCCGTCCCATTGTTCCCACGTCACGGTGGCGCCCTGTGCTATCCAATGCCCGAAGCTCGGGTAGTCGGTCTTCAGCATGGCGGTCGTTGCCACGTCGTGCAGGCCGCAGTCCGTCAGGGTCTCGAAGAAGAATTTCGACGTGACGAAGCCCGTGTTGATGTGTCCGCCGTGGACATCCATTATTTCGTGTCGGAGGGTTTGGACAACAGCATCGCGTCGTTCGGGCGGGACTCCCATGTAGAGGGCCAGGATGTTCGGACCGAAGTCGCCGTAGCTGGCGGCATCGGCATCGTAGAACTTCCGGTGGAAAGCCTCGCGTGTGCGGTCGGCTATGTCACGGCATTCCGCCTCGCCCTCAGCGTCGCCCAGCACATGTGCCGCCTTTGCTGCATTCGTGGCGCAGAGCCAAAGGTAGAAGGTGTGCACTATCTCGTCGGACGGCATGCCGTAGGGCGGCACCCAGTCGCCCAGGTTGAGCCAGTAGCAGACCTCGCCCGACTCGTAGTTCTTCTTCTGCTGGTACATCGTTCCGTCCGCGGTGAGCCAGGTGAGCATGTGGCGCAGCTGTTCCCTCATGGGGCGGTAGCAGAGCTCGAGCTGCCGGCGGTCGCCGTACTGGAGGTAGTATTCCCAGGGGATGACATTCATGGCCGCCCCCCAGGCCACGCCGCCGCCGCAGGTGGGTTGCCAAGGCGCTCCGTTGGGAACGTAGCCTGTCTCGGGGTTCTGAGCATCGCGCATGTCACGCAACCACTTCTGGTAGAAGGCCGAGGCATCAAAGTTGAGCATCACCATAGCCGCAGCTATCTGTCCGTCGCCCGTATAGGGAAGGCGTTCGCGATGCGGGCAGTCGCTGGCGATGCAGCCGTGCATGTTGTCCATCTGCGAGCGTTGCCAGATGCTGTTGATGCGGTTCAGGAGCGGGTTGCTGCTGTAGAAGGTGGACGAGAGCGGCACGTCGGTGTTCACGGCCTCGGCTTGTATCTGACTGGCGGAAAGCTCGTTGAGCCCGCTGACGATGACCTTCGAGAAGACGTACCACGTGAAGCGGGGTGCGTAGGTCTCGGCGTCTGCTCCCTTGCAGACGTATTCCTCGATGCCGAGGGGCGATTCGCTGAGGTATCGGACGCTGACCTTCTGTCCGGCCGTGCCGTGGATGTCCTTCAGCCGCACCCAGCCGGCAATCTCCTTTTCGAAGGTGACGACGCAGCCGCTGTCCGTCTGTTCCACGCTCAGGGGCTGCATGACTTCCGTGATGCGGTCGGTGGGCGAGGTGTGGGCCGACAGCTGTCCGACGGGCGCTTCGGCCAGCGCGACGTGCTTCCATCCGCTTTCATCGCAGTCGGCTTCCGCCCATCGGGGTGTCTCGAGACGTGCGTCGTAGACTTCGCCGTCGTAGACTCCGGTCAGGGTAATCGCGGAGGGACGTGTGAGCCACGACTCGTCGGTGCAGACACGCTCGTGCGTTCCGTCGTCGTAGGTTATTTCGAGTTGTACGAGCAGACAGGGTTCGCCGAAGGCTCCGACGTGGTAGCTCGTGGAGCGGTAGAAGCCGTCGCCCAGGAGTGCGCCGAGTGCGTTGCGTCCCTGACGCATGTGGTCCGTCACGTCGTAGCACAGGTAGAGGACGCGATAGGCCGTGAATTGCGGGTCGAGGGCAATGCCGCCCTTGTCGAGACCCTGGCGTGTGGTGTAGTTCGTGAAGTTAGGCACCAGGTAGTCCTCGCCGACGCGATGGCCGTTGACGTACAGCTCGAAGTAGCCTCCGGCCGTGACGTAGGCCTGTGCCTTCGCTATCTTGCGGCGTACGTCGAACGCCTTGCGGAACATAGGCGCACCCTTTGCCTGCCGGGCCGTAATCCAGCGGGCGTGCCAGTCGCTCGGGCTGAGCAGTCCCATCGTCCAATGCGACACGGGGCTCCACTTGGAGCGTTGCCCCTTGACGTTCCATGTCTGGACGCGCCAGAAGCAGTCTTGTCCCGAGGTGAGCTCGCGTCCCGCGTAGGGTACCAGCGTGCTTTGGTCCGACGGCACACGTCCGCTGTCCCAGAGGTCGTAGTCGCCTCGCCTGAGCCGTTCAGCCGAGGAAGCCACCACGATGCGGTAAGCCGTCTGTCGCTCCCCGCGAATGCGTTCGTTTTTCGGTTCGTTGACCCACGACAGACGCGGCTGCGGCACGTCCACCACGCAGGGTTTCAGGTTGTGTTCCACGCGCAGGGAGCGGACCTGCAGGGCTGCGGCACCGGCGCCGACGGCCTGTGTCAGCAGCAGAAGCGCGAGCCCAAGTATCTTGTTCTTCATGTCTTTCTTCCGGTTTATATGGTCTTGGTTTACGCCATTCCCTGCAAAGTTACGGCTTTTTTGCTTCTCTGCCAAATTTTTAGCGCTTCCTTTGCCCTAACCCGGCGAAATAGGAACAGGCGGGGCCCGCATTCACAATTTCTTTTCGTCGGGTACACAAATTTCTCACCCCGTGTTATAAAACTATTTCCAAAGCTTTGAAATATATTTCCGAGGCACTAAAATATATTTCCAAGCCTTTGAAATATATTTCCAAGCCACTGAAATAGTTTTATCACGTGGCGCGAAGGAAAAGTCCTTTTATAACTTCTTGCACGCTTTAGCGGTAAGGCGCGTTGTTAAGTGCGCGGAGCCACAAGCGTAGCGAGTTTACTTCCATTTTAACTCCCGCTTTAACTTCACGTAACTATTCAGCGGAAGGTCAACAGGTATCTTGTTATTAGGAAACGAATTGGAATAATGATAATAATAAGCTCGCGAAAGGGAAGGAGTATTCTTCTTGGCGTATAGGAATTATTCCAATTACCCTAATTCGTTTCTT
>JAFUVM010000116.1 GCA_017483665.1 Bacteroidaceae bacterium | reverse complement strand
CTTCTCATTCATGATGGTATGGTTCGCCGCTGAGGATGGTCATGGCTCGGTATATCTGTTCCACGAAAACCATGCGCACCATCTGATGGGAGAGCGTCATGCGGCTGAGGCTGACCTCTTCGTTTCCCTTCTGATGGACGGCGGGCGAGAAGCCGTAGGGACCGCCCACGATGAAGACGAGACGCTTGGGGCCTGCTGCCATCTTCTTCTGCATCCAGGCGGCAAACTCCATGCTGGTGCGTTCGCTGCCGTGCTCGTCGAGGAGCACTACGTAGTCGCCCGCCTGCAGGGTCCGCAGGATGAGCTCGCCCTCGCGCTGCTTCTGCTCGTTCTGACTGATTCCCTTCGTGTTCCTGAGCTCAGGAATGACCTCGATGTCGAAGGGAATGTAGTGCCGGATGCGCTCTGCATATTCCTGAATGATAGCGTCAAAGCGCTTGTCGGCAGTCTTGCCTACCACGATGAGCACGCCTTTCACTTTTCCTCCTCCCCTTCCGGCGGTGCGACATACTCATAGCATCCCGCATCGGGGGCCTCGTCGCCCAGACGGCTCACGCCACGTCTGTCGAATTGTGGCAGGTCGCCATAGGCGGGGTCGGCCAGCGAGCGGATCAGGCTGCTGTCCTTTGGCGTGAAGTCGTAGATGAAGTTCTCTGTGTCGAAGACCAGGAAGTTGTCCTGCCGCACGAGCTTCTTCTCCTCGCTGCTCTTCTTGTCCTGGTCGAAGACGCAGCCCACGAAGTGCTCGGCATCGTCCACGGCCGGCGTGTTGAGGAAGCAATGGTGGAAGAGGTAGTTGCAGGTGTAGGAGTCCGTCACGATGTTCTCGCCCATGATGACGTCCTGTCCGTATCCCGTGATGACGCAGTTGATGAAGTGCGCCTTGCGCAGCATGCCGTACTCGTCGCCATCGGCAGAGCTGACGAGATGCAGGCCGTCGCCCCTGTTGCCCGTGAAGGGATAGAACTGCGCCAGCGTGCTATATATAAATATGTGTGAGCCGCCGCTGATGTAGACCGTGTGGCCCAACGTGTTGCTTATCTGCGTGTTCGTGACGCTGCTGACGCAGTTGTTGAGCTGCAGGCCGTCGCCTCCGATGTTGTGCAGGATGCAGCAGTCCAGGGTGACGGACGGGTTGGCCTCGTCGGGCTTCAGCTGTTCGGTGTCCTCGCAGATGATGCCGAAGAGGGAGCTGTGCAGGTCGCAGTAGCGGAAGCTGTTGCCGTAGCTGCCCTGGTGGATGACGACGCCTTCCCATCGGCTCGGCGTGTTGTCGTAGGGCAGGTAGTCGAACATGTGGTCCATCCTGTCGCCGCGCAGTATGACAGGCTTCTCCAGACTGCCCTGTACCGTCAGCTTTCCGTAGACATGCAGCGCCGTCTTGTCGTGGAACATGAGCCTTGTGCCCTCGCTGAGAGTCAGCTCCGCGCCTTTCTTCACCACGAGCGAGTCGTAGATGACGTATGGCTTGTCGGTCAGGAGCGTCGTGTCCTCGTCGATGACCATGCCTTTCGTGATGTAGGCATCAATGGAGCCTCCGGTCAGGACGACGGTCTGCTGCGTTCCGTTCTCCAGCAGGAAGTGAAGTTTTTCCTTGAAGTAGAGCGGCTCCGTGCTGCCCACTTCGGGGGGCGTCATCTCGATGCGTATGACGAGACTGTCGTTCCTGAGCACCTCGAAGTCGTGCCAGATGCCGTCGGCCAGGAAGCGTCCGTCCACGTTGACGCGGAAGCGGCTTGCTGCTCCGCCCTCGAGCTGAATGGTACGGACGCGCAGGCCGTCGCCGTTCTTGTTGAAAGCGTAGAGTGTCTTGGTGCTGCTCGGAATGGTGCTCACCAGCGTGTCGAAGGCAATGGTGTCCTGCGAGAAGGTGAGCCGGAAGTTCGGATTGTCCGAAAAGCTCTCGTAGTCCGAGCAGGCCACGGCCAGAAGTGCCAGAAGAGGCAGTAAAAGTTTCAGTTTCATTGTCGTTGTGACGTGATAACGTTGTTTCGTTATGACGAGGTTTTTACTTTTGGGGAGCGTTCTCGAGGATGGCGAGCAGGTGGTCCCATACCATCTGAACGGTGGGGATGAGCAGCTTCTCGTCGGGGCTGTGCACGCCGCGCAACGTCGGGCCCATGCTTATCATGTCCATGCCGGGGAACTTCTCGCTGAACAGACCGCACTCCAGGCCTGCATGGATGCCGCGAACGACGGGGTCTTTCCCGAAGAGCTTCTTGTACTGCTCCACGGCGATGCGCAGGATTTCGCTGTCCGGATTCATCTTCCATCCGGGATAGCCTTCGCCAATCTCCACCTTGGCTCCTGCCAGCTCGAAGACGGCGGCAAACGTGTTGGCCATGTTCACGCGGGCGCTGTAGATGCTGCTGCGCTGGCTGCTGTTCACGTCGATGGTCTTCGTCTCGGGGTTCTTGCGGATGCTTGCCAGGTTGCTGCTTGTCTCGATGAGGTCGAGGTCCTGGCATACGGCAAAGACGCCGTTGTCCACGCCCTGCAAGGCTCTGATGAGCCGCTGCGAGCAGTCCTTGTCGATGGCGTTCACGGCCTTCTCCTCGCTTTCGAGGACAAACTTCATCGTCTTCTCCGTCACGCTGTATTCTTCCTCCACGTCGGCCTGGAAGAGGTTCCAGTCTACGGCGATGCTTTCCTTGTCTTTCGCAGGAACGGCACAAAGGCACCAAGCCTCGCGCGGAATGGCGTTGTGCAGGCCGCCAGCCTGTATGTCGACGAGGCGCAAGTCGTACTTCTGCCCGCTGAGATAGAGGAAACGCGCAAGGAGCTTGTTGGCATTGGCACGCTTCTTGTCGATGTCGTCGCCGCTGTGACCGCCCGTCAGACCCTTGATGCTGAGCGAGAAGGTGAAGAAGCCCGCAGGCAGCGGCTCTTCCTCGTATGCGAGCTGTGCGAAGGTGCGGCAGCCTCCGGCACAGGAGACGCATATCTCGCCTTCGTCCTCGCTGTCGAGGTTGACGAGCAAGCGGCCAGTCATGAAGTCGGACTGCATGCCTTCGGCTCCGGTCAGGCCCGTCTCTTCGTCGCGTGTGAAGACGCATTCCAGGGGACCGTGCTTGATGTCGGTCGACTGCAGCAAAGCCATTTCCATAGCCACGCCGATGCCGTCGTCCGCGCCGAGCGTCGTGCCCTTGGCCTTCATCCATTCGCCGTCCACGTAGGTCTGTATGGCATCGCGCGTGAAGTCGAAGCAGATGTCCTTGTTCTTTTCGCACACCATGTCCATGTGACTTTGCAGGACGATGGTCTTCCGGTCCTCCATGCCGGGTGTGGCAGGCTTGCGGATGATGACGTTGCCCGTCTCGTCGCGTCGGGTGTCGAGGTTGAGTTTCCGTCCGAAGTCGAGCAGGAAGTCAATCATCTTTTCCTCGTGCTTCGAGGGACGGGGTATTCTGTTCACCCCGGCAAAGCATTTGAATACACTTGCAGGTTTTAAGGCTAATTCGTTCATGATTTATTTGGTTGTAGAGATTCTTTTTCATACCTTTGCAGCTGCAAATATAGTAAAAGATGTTGAAAGTTGCAATACTTACGCTCGGGATTGTTGCCTTATCGGTATTGTTTTTGTGTGTGAAGCTGCTTCTCAAGCCCGGAAGCAAGTTCGGCAGCACGCATATAGGCGGCAGCAAAGCCATGCGCGACCGCGGCATCCACTGCGTGCAGAGCATGGACGCCTTCGAGCGCCGCGAAAAACGGACACGCGTCAGGGAAAGGTAGGGTTCTTTAGTTATGACACACCCTCGTCTGTGTGTCGCGAAACACTTGTTTCGGTTGTTTCGCTGTTTCGCCTATTCGATGAGCTTCTTGTAGCCGCCGGGGGGCTTCATCACCATTTCCCTTGAAACCATGCGGCTGAGGGTTGCACGCATGTTGTCGCGTGTCTTCCCGTCCGACTCGAAGAGCTTCTGCACGTCTTCGCGGTTGAGCTCTTTCGGCAGGCGAGAAAAGAGCGAAACAGCGAAACAACCGAAAAAGTGTTTCGGAAGACATTAATGCGCTTTATAACTATATAATTAACAATTAATACATTTATTTAGTAATCGTTAAAAAATAACTTGGTACAATTCATATGTCATCAGTTGCATTTGACAAGATAGTTCCATTTTGGCAGAATTTCGTCCTTGACGATATGCCTGTCACACTCACTCTCAAAGAGCGGGTTTCGTTCTTTCT
>JAFUVM010000109.1 GCA_017483665.1 Bacteroidaceae bacterium | reverse complement strand
GCCGAAAAGTTTGCTGCAAAACAAAACAAGCAAAAACTTCAATGGCATGGCAAAGGTACAAATATAATCTGAGGAAATCACTCCTTTTGGAGGAATATTTCATGTGAGAGAGCAGTTTTCCCGTTTTGTGGGTCCAGTTATCGACAAAGTATTGGGCTTGCGGTGCACGTCGTTCGGCTATCAGTACAGTGAGATTGTCGGCTCCCTGTCAAGTGTTTACTTCTGTGGCGGTGACTGTGTTGAAGACGTGACAAGCCACCTGATGCCCCATCTCTCGCTTCATCCGACTCTGCGCACCTGTAGTTCCGATACAATCCCGAGAGGCATTTCAGAACTGACCACGGCTAATACAACCTACACATCCGACACTGGCAAAAGCTATGATTTCAATACGGCCACGAAGCTGAACAGCCTGCTGGTAAAGGCGCTTCTGAGCACAGGTCAGCTTGTGGCAGGAGCGTCGTACGACCTTGATTTCGACCATCAGTTCATAGAGACGGAGAAGTACGATGCGAAGATGACCTACAAGAAGTTTACCGGCTACAGTCCAGGCGTGGCGGTCATCGGTGACCTCATCGTGGGTATAGAGAACCGCGACGGCCGCTCGGCCCTTGGGACGCTTCGCTTGTCGAAGAATGCCAACGTACGTTTCCACCAGCAGGACACGCTGGAGCGTATCTTCTCAAACCTTGAGTCCAACGATATACATATCAAGCGTGCCAGGATGGACTGCGGCTCCTGCTCACGCTAGATTGTGGAAACCGCCAGGAAACACTCGGAGCATTTCTACATCCGTGCCAACCGCTGCGGCTCACTCTATGACAGCCTGCTGGCACTGCGTGGATGGAAGCGAGAAGAAATCAACGGCATCGAGTATGAGTTGAACTCCATCCTCACGGAGAAGTGGGAGGGCAAGACCTACCGCCTCGTCATACAGAGGCAACGTCGGGTGGACGGCGAGCAGGATTTGTGGGAAGGCGAGTACACTTACCGCTGCATCCTGACCAACGACTACACCTAACTGAACATCTACACGCACAACAAATCATATCAGAACCCTTTCGCGCTCACAGACGGCTGAAAATCCGAATTTGAGGGTTAACGACAGCATAAAGCCCCCCTAATGCTTGACGGGGTAAGGGGGAGGAGCGTAATAAACATACTTTACAACAGCTACAGAGGCACGAAAATCGACAAACAGGACACCTGACAGCAAATTTAGCCTGCAGGACTATTTGTTGCGGATTTTAGGATGTAAAAAAACGAGCTTTCCTTTTGTATTTCTCTCAGTTTTTCGTACCTTTGCAGCGGAATTGCTAAAACGAATTTCTATGAGACAGTTCTTTTGTGCCTGCCTGATAGCATTCTGCTCCCTGGCTTGCGCCCAGCAAACCTACAAGGAGGTGCGCGACATTTCTTATGGCAGCCAGCAGGATGCCTATGCTCGGGAACGCTGTAAACTCGATGTCTATTACCCGGAAGGGAAGACCGATTGCCCGGTTGTGGTGTGGTTCCACGGCGGAGGTCTGGAGGGCGGGAGCAAGTTCATCCCGCAGGAGTTGAAGGATTGCGGCTACGTCGTGGTAGCTGCCAACTATCGTCTGTTGCCTAAGTGTACGCCCGACCAGTGTATCGACGATGCCGCGGCTGCCACGGCTTGGGCTTACCGGCATGCTGAGGAGTATGGCGGGTCGCACCGGCGTGTCTTCGTCAGCGGACACAGCGCCGGCGGCTACCTGACCGACATGGTGGGCCTGGACAAGCATTGGCTGCAGAAGTACGGCGTGGATGCCGACTCGCTCTGTGCGCTGGTGCCCTTCAGCGGACAGTGCGTCACACACTACAATGTGCGGAAGCTCCGCGGCCTCGACCCGCTTCAGCTGACCATCGACGAGTATGCGCCCATGACGTTTATCCGAAAGGATGCTCCCCCAATCGTCATCATCTCCGGCGACCGCGAGATAGAGCTCTATGGCCGCTACGAGGAGCAGGCTTTCTTCTGGCGTATGCTGGGGCTCGTGGGGCATCCCGATGCCACACTCTACGAGATGCAGGGCTACAGCCACGGCGACATGGCGGCTCCCGCTTTCCACATCCTGAAGCAGACCATCCGCAGGCTGACAGGCAAATGACGAAGCCGGAGCCTCTGTGCTATACATAAAATTATACTAAAAAGAGATATGATAGACTTGAATAAGATAGCCATCATTGCAGGCAGCCACGAGGTGACTTACGGCGAGATGCTGCAGCGCATAGCGCAGTTTGCCGGGAAGACACCAAAGGGCAAACAGACGAAAACTATCGTTTTTAGTGAAAACAGAGAGGGCTGGGCCTATGCCTTCTTCTCTATATGGCTGAACGAAGGCATTGCCGTTCCGGTGGACGCATCGAGCACCCCGAGCGACGTGGCCTATATCCTGCGCGATTGTCAGCCCGATGCCGTGTGGGTTTCGAAGGAAAGGGAAGCTGTGCTCAGGGAAGCCGTCAAGGAGGCTGGCATCGAACCGGGTGTCTTCCTGATTGACGATGACGAATGCCTCTCGCTCGAAGGAGAGCCGGCGACAACCGTCCTGCCCTGGACGGCCCTCAGCGAACCGGACAACGACAACACAGCCGTCATCATCTACACCTCCGGCACGACGGGTTCACCGAAGGGCGTCATGCTGAGCTATGCCAACCTGAAGGCCAACGTGCACAGCGTGTCGTACGACGTGCCCATCTATACGGCCAAGCGGCGTGCCCTTGTCTTGCTGCCGCTCCACCACGTCCTGCCCCTGATGGGCTCGCTCATCGCTCCGATCTACATGGGCGGCGGCATAGCCATCAGCCCGTCGCTCTCCGGACCGGACATCATGGACACGTTGCAGCGCGGGCAGGTCGGCATCATGATAGGCGTGCCTCGACTTTGGCAGACGCTCTATGCCGGCATCAAGAAGAAGATTGACCAGTCGGCGGTGGCCCGCATGCTCTTTGCCCTTTGCCGTGTAGCCAAGTTCCGTCCGCTCAGCCGTCTGGTCTTCCGTTCCGTGCGGCAGAAGATGGGCGGCCACATCGACTATTGCGTCAGTGGCGGAGCTGCGTTGGACAAGGAGATAGGCGAGGGCCTGCGCACTCTTGGTCTCGATGTGCTTGAAGGCTACGGCATGACCGAAACAGCTCCCATCATCGCTTTCACACGCCCTGGCGACATCATTCCCGGTTGCTCCGGTCTGCCTCTGCCCGGCGTGGACTGCAAACTGGTCGACGGCGAGCTCTGCGTCAAAGGTCCGAACCTGATGAAGGGCTACTACAACCGGCCCGAGGAGACTGCGGAAGTCATCGACAGCGACGGCTACCTGCATACAGGCGACCTCGCCACGTTTGACTCCGTCGGACGCGTCACGATAACCGGCCGTACGAAGGAAATCATTGTCCTGAGCAACGGCAAGAACGTACAGCCCAGCGAGATAGAGTACAAACTGGAGAAGTACGACGCGTTGGTGAAGGAAGCTGCCGTCGTTCAGGACGGCGACATGCTGCGTGCCATCATCGTGCCGCAGCCGGCATGGAGCGCCACGCTGACCGACAGCGAGGTGACTGCCCGCCTGAAGCGCGAAGTGCTGGAGCCGTACAACATGACCGTCTCGGCCTACAAGAAGATAATGAGTGTGCTCGTCTATCGCGGCGAACTGCCTCGCACGAGGCTCGACAAGCTGCAGCGCTACAAGCTCAAGGCCATACTGAAGGAAGAGCACGGGGCAAGAAACAAGGAGCGGGAAGAGCAGCACGAACCGGATTTCGAGGAGTACCTTCTGCTGAAGCGTTTCATCGAGTCGGAGAAAGGCATCACGGTGCATGCTTCCGACCACGTCGAGACAGACCTTGCGCTCGACTCGCTCGACAAGGTCAGCCTTCAGGACTTCATCGAGCGCACCTTCGGCACATCCGTCGGTGCGGACGAGATGCCGGGCTTCCCGAATGTGGAGGCCCTTGCCCGCCACGTTGCCGCCCAGAAGACGCGGATGGAGGCGGAGGACGTGGACTGGCACCAGCTCCTCCACGAAGGGACCGATGCCCTGACCCTGCCTACGGCCGGCTTCGCCTATCGCTTCGTCTCGCGACTCTTCAAGTGGTACTTCCGTCTCTACAACACGCTCACGATAAAGGGGCGGAAAAACATCCCCGCAAAGGGCGCCTGCATACTTGCCCCCAACCACCAGAGCTTCGTCGACGGACCGCTCACGCTGGCCGGACTGCCTTGGGGGGCGCTCGGCGAATACTTCTTCTATGCTACAGAGGAGCACGTCCGGGGAGAGAGACGGAGGCGCATGGCTGCGAAGAGCAACATCATCGTCATGGAACGCGCCAACCTGAAGAACTCCATCCTGAAGCTTGCCAAGGTGCTCCGGGAAGGGCATCGCATCGTCATCTTCCCGGAGGGAGCCCGCACACACGACGGCGAGATGGTTCCCTTCAAGAAGACTTTCGCCATTCTTGCCAAGGAGCTCGGCGTGCCCATCGTGCCCGTCTGCATCCGTGGTGCCTACGAAGCCTTGCCGCGCGGCAGCCGCTTCATGCGCCCGAAACACATCGAGGTAACGTACTTAGACCCCCTAACCCCCTTTAGAGGGATTGAGGACAATCCTCTGACTTACGAAGAACTGACCAAGCAGACGCAGGATGCAATCGAAGCGGTTTTGGCCCGTAAAGGCTGAGCAGGGCAACACCTGGACGCACCTCGGCGGGGCGGTCTTCGCGTTGAGCTCCATCTGGCTCGTCAGGCTGGCGGCCGATGCAGGCTGGCAGATGGCGTTCGGCGTCGTCTGTTTCCTCTTCGGCATGTTCTTCATGTTCCTCAGCAGCACCGCCTATCATTGGGTACACGAAGGACGGCTGAAGCAGACGCTGCGCAAGTGCGACCATATCAGCATCTACGTCATGATAGCCTGTTCCTACACGCCAATCCTTGTCGGCGTAGTGGGCGGCTGGCTTGGCTGGACGGTCTTCGCCCTGCAATGGTTGCTTGTCATAGCCGGAGCCGTGTATAAGATAGTCGCCCTTGGCCGTTGGCCCAGGCTCTCGCTTGCCATCTATCTGATTATGGGTTGGAGCATTGTCCTCATAGCCGAACCGGTGATAAAGCTCCTGACGCCCTTGACGCTCTGGCTCCTTATTGCCGAGGGCATCGCCTACACCGCAGGCACCTACTTCTTTGCCCACGACGAACGTCCCCACTACCACGCTATCTGGCACGTCTTCGTCCTGCTCGGCGCCCTCGCTCATTGGGGAGCCGTCCTGTCGCTGCTGATATAAATTGGGAGCGCGGACGTCCCGTCCGCTTCTTGCTGGCGGACGAGACTGTACTTGTTGCGAGCCATGCTCTCGCCGGCAAAAGCCTCCTTGAGGTTCTGCTCCGTCTTTGTTCCTTTAATCAATTCGTAACTCATAATGCTTGTAATTGGTAATTAGTGAGTGCAAAATCAGGAAGCAAACATGAAGTTACACAGCTGCGGTAAACAAATCCAATTGGCGGACCGGTTCTGCTTCGATGCGTTCTTGTAGCTCAAAATTGAATACAAGAGCCTCTGTCATAGCGTGACGGTTTTCAATGTGACCTCCACTGTGGTAAAAGTGTTCGCGAGTGGTAACATTGAAGCGGTTCCAATAGCGGGTAAGCATGTCGTTGGCGCGGTAGTCGTTATGGTGCCAGGTGGAGAGGATGAACTTGGCGTGTGTACGGTCAAGGGCTTCGAATAGGGCGTGTTCGTCGTCTTCTGTCCAACCATTGTAATAATCAACATATCGTCCGAAGTATGGTGGGTCACAATAAATAATGTCGCCTTCTTGAGCCTGTTCTATAGTCTCGATGAAAGAAACGTTGCTGAATACCCATTGCTTACGTTTGATGATTCGGGCGACATGGTCTATCTGATTGCAGATCTTTGTGATATAGGCAGGTGCAAAACGGTCGGATTTCTTGCAGAAAGGGATGTTCCAGTCGCCATGTCGGTTGAAACGCATCATTCCATTGAAGCCTGCACGTGAGAGGAAGATAAAATCGTAGGGGCTATGGTCACGGTTGAAACGGTCGCGTACCTCGCGAAAGTGGGCATAGCCTCCTTCGTCTGCAATGGCCAGCAATTGGCTCTCTCGCTCAAGATAAGCACGCATAGAATATGATGTGATGTCGCCGCTCTGTACATTCCGATAAAAGTTAATAATGTGTGGGTTTGTGTCACCAACGATATGAGTTCCGCGTATGGGAGAATTGAAACCAACGACACCCGTGCCGAAAAACGGCTCAATCCAGCGGGCGTGGAGGCTTGTGCCGGAACGGAGGACAAGGTCGTTAATCCAAGGCACAAGTTTCGTTTTGATGCCCTGTGACTTAATGGGAGGAACAGTTACTGCTTTCATGGACTACTTTTCTAACTTCTTGCGGATTCTCTCCTTCTTGTTGAGATACCTCTTATAGGTTCCAATACTATTGTAATGAGGCTTACCAATGCCTGCCTTCTTAGCATCTGCAGCGTTGAAGAAGTTCATCCAATAATCATCGAAAACATCTTCACCGAGACTCGCGAAAGTGCCGTTGCCTGCAATTAAATCATCTATATCAACGATACCGCCCATGTTGCGGGTATTCCCGCTACCTGTCTTGTCGCTGGCAATCTTCCACTTCGGTTGAACAAAAAAGATGAACTTCTCGATGACCGACTTGATAACTTCCAACTCATCCACGCTGTAGATGTTCTTCTCGTTCTTGTTGGTTACACTCTGCTTGTAAAGCATTCCGATGACGAGGTGGCATTTGTAGCTGTTGTATGGATAGTCAGTGCTCTTTTTTATAGAGCGGTTGCGGAAGTAGCCCCAATAAGAGCCGAGTGTCAGTCCATTCACCTTACGGTCATCCCCATAGTAGCTCGATTTGAATTCTACAGCAAAGAGGTTGCCATCTCCATCCTTGAATGTCAAGTCAGGATAATAGTTCTGAGCCGAGGGAAGCTCCAGAGTCATGCCGTTGCGGCGGGCGAAAGCATCAAGATGCGGGATGAGGATAATTTCAATAATCTTCGAGACCACCTTAGTGTCATTCGTTATCGTATAGACATTCTTGTTTACGTCGATGAAGCCCTTCACAATCCAGTCGTTGTCTTTTGTCTCTAACAACGTCTTGTACGACTCTACTTCGGAGGTTAGCAGTTCCTGAAAAGTAGTCTTATCCATAATGAATAGTAGTGAATAATGTCTGGATCCGACGACAAAGATAGCTTAAATTCTCCAAGTGACAAAGGGATTTAAGATTTTTTATAAAGGAACGTCAGAGTTAACACATTTTAGTGATTTCCCGCAGTCGTGCCGTCTCACTGGAGTCACATATCATATAGTTTTTGCAAAATAATCTGCAAATCTGCCACAAGTCGTGCAATGGGCTGTAAATAGCCTTGTTATAATATGGCAGATGCTGTGGCAGAAACGGTGAAGGTTAAAAAGTTGAAAAGTTGAAAAGTTGAAAAGTTGACGAGTTAACAAGTTGACGAGTTGAGACAGGTATCGTTCCCGGCGTGTGGGCACACAGGGTACAGCACGTGGAAACGACGGGTACAGCACGTGGGAACACGAGAGCACGTTAGGGGTTAAGAATTAAGACACGGGTTGGAACGACTCTACCTGAGGGGCGCTGTGCTGTCGCTGTTGATATAGTGACGGGCCAGGAGGCGGTTGAGGAGGGCGAAGAAGGCGAGGCAGAAGAGTGTGGGCAGCGCGAGGGAGAGGGCGTCGGGCTGTTTCGACATGTCGACAAACGACTGCCAGATTGTCGGACCGAACATGTAGACGAGGCCGCCGATGCCAAGGGCGGCGACGGCTGCGACGATGAGGAAGGCTGCGATGCGCTGCCTTCGCTGGCTCTCGCGCTGTTCGCGGCGGATGCGGCGCATGGTGGTATAGGCGAAGTTCGACGGCAGGCCTGGCTGCTCTTGGGGCGCGAGAGCTTGGCGCAACACATTATTATTTATGGTTCTTTCCATGTTTCATGAGTGAATAGAGTTTGCGACGGATGCGGTGCAGACGCGTGGCAATGGTGCCTGGCTCCACGTCGAGAATGTAGGCGATGTCAGCAAGGGGACGGCTCTCGAAGTAGTAAAGTTCCAGGAGCATCTGCTCGTCGGGTTTGAGTAGGGCAATGGCTCGGCGCAAGTCGTCGAGTCGGCCCTCGTCGTCCAGCACTTCGTCCACCTCCCTGTCGCTCAGGTTGGGCTTTTCCTCGATGCTGAGATACTTGATGCGCTTCTTCCTGAGCCACGAGACGGTGGTGGTGTAGGCGATGCGGCAAACCCATGTCGAGAATGAAGAACGACCGACGAACGAGTCGAGACGGCTGTAGGCGCGGACGAAAGCGTCCTGCGTCAACTCCTCGGCATCCTCGCGGTTCGGCACCAGTCGCGACACGATGGCAAACACTTCGCCACCGTATCGCTCCAGGAAATATCTGTAGTCCTCGTCGTGACCGTCAAGGATGCGGGCTATCAGTCGCTGCTCGTCCACCTGTTGAAAAGTTGAAAAGGTAAAAAGTTGAAAAGGTAAAAAGTTGAAAAGTTGAAAAGGTAAAAAGGCATAGGCAGAAGTCGTTTGTTTTTTTACCTTTTTGCTTTTTCACTCTTTCACTTTTCTTTGGGTTGTTCAGCCTTGCGCTCCGCGCGATAAGACATAAGCAGACCTATGCCTCCGCAGATGCAGACGCTCGCCACATAGACGATGCTGCCCACGTATTCCCTATAACGGAACATGGAGCCTTCGTCAGCATGAAAAGAGTAATCGCCATAGGTTGCCAGCATGTTGATGCCGAAGCCGAGCAGGAAGCCGCAGCCTACGCCAAGCAACAACCAACCGATGCGGAGGGCCGTATACTTGCCTCCGCTGCTGTAGAGGTTGATGCCTTTGAAGTCAATGTTCTTGAGCTCCGTGATTTTACTAATGAGCAACAGCCGTTCGCGCTTGTGGACGAAGAGCTCCACGACTTTGTAGATGCAGCCAAACACAATGGCGCAGTTCAGGGGAATCATAATCCAATCCATAGTCTTTGAGTTTTTGTGATGTAATGTTTTGTATCTCTCTATTACCTTAGACGCATTTTCCTGCAAAAGATTACATCCTCCGCAAAGTTTTTTTCATGAAGCCGGCAGGAGGGATTCTGTCTTCTGCCACGCTGCATTTTTCATCAGACCATGGGAAAGAGGGTATGTCATAATTAACAACAACGGATTACACGGATTCAACGGATTATCTTAAATGCTGATTGTCAGTGTGGCTTAAATCCGTCAAATCCGTGTAATCCGTTGTTATATTATATTATGTATTTTGACACACCCTCTTTGGCGTGCCTTTCGGAAGAATACGAAAGGTCAAGAATTAATTGCAGACGAGCAAATCGTAGCGAATGTTATCGTCGCAGGCCGGACGGCCAACTGCCCCAACCAAATTTCTCCGATGGGAGGCTTTCGGGGAGACAGGGCGGGGACGGTCTTGCTTCTGTGCGGGTTGGGAAACATTTGGTGCGGCTTCGGCTACTGCATCGGGCTTGGGTTGCTGAGGCTGCTGTGGCACAGGGACTTCAATGAACACGGTGTCGACGAGGGCTGCAAGCGGAGTACCGGTATTCGTATGTGCCTGTGCCCAAATGCCAAACACGAAACCAATGAAGGCTGCGGCTGGTGTGGCGACAAACCACTTGGTGAAAGTTGAAAAGTTGAAAAGTTGAAAAGTTGTAGAAGAAAGCGAGGTGTTATTTTCAGCTTTTAACCTTTTCGCTTTTTCACCTTTTGCCCAATGGCGTACGTGCAGTTGTTCGTTCTCCTCGTCACGCAGTTCTTGTGCCGTGCGGACGATGTCTTGGTCAGTTATCTTCATATTGTTTGAGACTTTGTTTGATGATGTTCATTGCTTTGTGCAGGCGCGACTTCACCGTCCCCTCGGGCAGGTCTGTGATTTGCGCTATCTGCGGTACGGTCAGCTCCTCTTCGTAATGGAGCGAAAAGAGCATGGCGTAAGGTTCCGGCAAGCGTTTCAATGCGTCGCGAAGGGCGTCGCGGAGGATGGCGGCATCCAGATCCACGTCGGGAGGCTCGACGGAAAAGCCGTCGAGCACAGCGGCATTTTCGAAAGCGAGCTGGTTGCGACGATGGTTCTTGCAGAGGTTGTAGGCGATGGTGTAGAGCCAGGGGCGGAAACTTCGTCCCTCGCGATATGTCTCGCGGGCTGCGTAGAGACGCAGGAATGTGTCGTGCATGAGGTCGGCAGCAAGGTCGGCATCGTCGCCAAGCCTGCGCTTGAAGAAGCCTTGCAACCGTCGCGCATGACGGTTGTAAAGCTCTTCGAAGGCGAGGTCGCTGCCGCTGGCCGCCCGTTTCATCAGTTGCTCGTCTGTCTGCGACGAGAGTTTCAGTGGAATCAGCATGACCGGCTATTTCAGTTGTGCAAGGATGCCCTGCTTGTGCTCCTCGTTGAGCGACGTGTTTTGTACGCCCGTGACCAAGAGCCGCATCAGCCAGTCGTGGCGCTTGCGGTCGTGCTGTGCATAGTAGGGCAAGAGGTCGGCAAGCAGTACGGCATAGTTGGCGGAGAGCCGCTGCCCGGCAGTCCACTCGGGGCGGAACGAGACGAGCAGGTACTCCAACTGGTAGCGTTCCTCCACATTGCGACGTTTCACGGCAAGATTGTCGTAAGGCTTCGCGGAGTACTTCAGCAGCAAGCCCTCGTTGTAAAGGCATTCCTTCCACGGCTCCATTGTCTTCGAGTACGTTGTGGCAGAGAAATAGACCTTGCTCCCGAAGCGGTCGATGATGGTTTGCAACATAGCGCGTTCGTAGGCTTCATAGCTGTCGAAGCCTCCCTCTTCCCATTCCGGCAAGACGATGTCCAGCTTCTTGTTCAGCCACTCACGATATTCTTTGACAGCAAGGAAGGCGGCACAGACGATGGTCTTGTCCTTGCTGAGTCCCATGCCTTCCTGTATGAGCCACTTCGGGATGATGGCAGCGTCGCCGTTGGCGATGTAGATGCCGCCGCTCTCCATGCCTGCCAGTTCGTTGTAGCTGTATCGAAGTACGTTTTCGGAATACGTGCCGCTCTCGAAGTAACGTTTCGCCATCTGCTTCATGCGCTCCTCCTGTCCCTTCATGGCAAAGTAGCACACCCAATCATTAAAGTCTGCGTCGGGCACGTCGTCGGGTAGCATCCTCCAAGCTGCCTCGGCAAATTTGTCGCCGTCCGTGCCGATGCCATGGCCGAGCTTAATGGCGTTGAAGGCACAGAAGTTGTAGGTGTAGGTGTCGGGAATGGCTTGGGTCATCTCTTCTATCGCCTGATGCGCCGCCGTGTTGTCCTTGTTGCCCCACCAGCTTGTGTAGCGTGCGGCTTTGTAGTAGTTGCTCCAAGCCGTCTCGTCCGTCGGGTCTTTCTGTGTCTGCGCTTTCCACAATTCTTTCTGCTCTTCGTACCAGGCCGAATCCTTCTCCGAGATGATAGGGCTTTCGATGCGTTCCGGCTTCTGCGCCGCGATGCCGAGGCCTTGCAGGGCCAGCGTCAATGTCAATAAGATTCTTTTCATGACTACATTATATTATATGTTATTTATAACGATTTCCGCCTCTCTGTTATTGCATACACAGAAAGACGGAAATCGTTCACGAAAGAGGCTGATAAGATTACATTCTCGTTCTCTTCGGCTTAGGTATCGGAAGGGCTTCGCAAGTCTTGCGGACAAGCATGGAGAGATAGTCGCAGTCGTCCACGTCGGCAATGTAGAAGTAGTCCTTCGCTCCCTTGTATGGCGGGCGCATCTCGACGGTTCTGAGCAAAGGCCGCACGGCCTCGGTCGGTTTCAAGTAGAAGCGGTCGTCGCAGATGAGGCCGAATATCTTGCCGTCGCAGTAGATGCCGTAGTCCCCGAACATCTTCCTTGTCGTTATCTCTCCTGCCCCGCCACATTGCTCCGTGACGAACTGCACAAAGTCCTTGCTGCTTGCCATAATTGTAAAGTTAGCGACGCAAAGTTACAAACTTTTTTCTGATTCGTGTAGTTTTTCGTAACTTTGTTGCGTCTAATGGGTGAAATGATTCGAAACAAACGACAATGACAGACACAGAAAGACAATTCGCCAAGACCGTCCGCGAGCACAAGAGCACTATCTACACCGTTTGCTACATGTTCTCGAAGGACGACGACGAGGTGAACGACCTCTTCCAAGAGGTGCTCATCAACCTCTGGAAAGGCTACGAGAGCTTCGGGCATCGCAGCGACATCAGAACGTGGATTTACCGCGTCGCCCTCAACACCTGCATCTCTCTCGACAGGAAGAAGCGGCGCACGGGAACCGTTCGCTTGACGATGGACATCAACCTCTTTGAGGACCGCGACGAGGACACGCGCCAAGTGGACTTGCTCCACAAGCGCATCCAGCGCCTGCAACCCTTCGACCGCGCTATCGTCCTGCTCTGGCTCGAAGACCTCTCTTATGAAGAGATAGGCCAGATAGTGGGCATCTCGACGAAGAACGTCAGCGTCCGTCTGTTTAGAATCCGAGAGCAACTGAAGAATATGTCAAACGATTAAACCTTTGCCCATTATGAATACCGAACTTGAAGAGATGCGCGAGCAGCTGGACCTGCTGAAGAAGAAGCTGGAGAAACAGGAGATTATCAGCGAACGCCTGATAAGTAAGACCAAGGAGTCGCTGGAAAAGGATATGGCTACTGTGCGAAGGCAGTACAGGATCGGGCGCATTAGCAACTTTTTTGCAGTACCCCTTCTCTACTACATAGTGGTTTATCAACTCGGTCTGTCGGTGACTTTTGGGATAGCCACTGCAATATGGGCACTCGTCACCTTCGTTATCTTTTCCTGGCGAAAGGGCCACCTGTACGATCTGCATTCAGACAATCTGCTTGAGGCTCAGCTGAAGGTGGCTACCCTCAAGCAGTATTACAGCAAATGGCTCAAGTTCGATTATCTTTCCTTGGCATTCTGGATGGCTTGGCTTGGGTGGGAAATCTATCGGAAGTGTACGATGGAGAACGCAGGGGATGTGCCCGTCCGCCTCTACTTCGGCTTCGTCATCGGTTGTCTGATTGGGATTCCCATTAACATTTGGAAGGTCGTAAAGACGCAACGTCGCTATCAAAGAATGCTCGACCAGATAGAAGACCTCAAAACAGAGAGTCAATAGGCGGCTCCCAAAGGTGTCGGCTCATATTGACATGGCCGCCCCGGTTGAAGACGACGCCTTCCTCTTCCAACAGGATGCGCTGCCGCTTCCAGCCGGGAGCCGTACGGCCAGCTACGTTGACGACGCGGTGGCAAGGCAACTCGGCTGCCTCCGGAGCATAACGAAGCGTGCGGCCAACCATCCTGGCGTGGCTTGGCCAGCCAGCCAAGGTGGCGATGAGGCCGTAGGTCATCACGCGGCCCGGCGGAATCTGGCTCACGATGCTCAGCACATCGGCCTGAAATGTCCGCGCCTCCTCTGCGCTCATCTTCTTGGACGCTTCAGCGCCAAGACGCGCTTTTAATGCGCGGAGGTCGAAACAGTCCTTTGTCATGTCGAACTAATAATGTTTTCTTACCACGAATTACACGAACCAGCACGAACCAGCCGCGCACTTGATGGCTTGGAAAGGAATGTGTATAATTCGTGCAATTCGTGTAATTCGTGGTTCATAATTATAGGTTCTTCGCTCTCTCGTGCAGTTCCTGAAGTTCTTCGAGCATGTTCCAGATGCCGTCTTCCGACAGTACGCCGCGCTTCAGGTCCTTTGGTAGTCGGCCGGACTCATCGTCGAGGAAGTCCTGCTTCCACAGGTCGCTGCCGTAATAGCTGCTGAGCGTGTTGATGTCCTCCCTTGCCTCCTCGAACTTATCGAGCGCAGAGGAGAGCCGCTTCAGGGCAGTCGAGGCACGACCCAAGGCACGCTCCATCTGCCGGATACGCCGTAGCTGTTCCTTGTTGTCACGAGGTTTCATAGGAGATGTGTTATGGTTATCGTCTGTTGAAGCGTACGACGCCGCCGCCGTTCGTCTGCATGATGAGGTCGCCGCGATAGGGCTTGCAGTCCTCGAACTCGTGGGGCACTTGCTTCTGGAAGTTGTGGATGTGGTCCAGACGCTTCTTCTTCATGTTCCAGACGTAGAGGATGCTGGGATGCTTCTCCGTGCCGACGCCAACGGGGATGAACATCTGGTCCTTGATGATGCAGGCTCCCTGGCCGATGTGGTTCGAGGGGAAGCGCTGGTCGATGTCCTGGATGCAGTAGTTGTCGAGGGCGTCCTGCGGGCGGAGGTGCACGACGGGGCCGTCGCTGAGCCGCGGCATGGGGAAGACCATCGTGCGCCAGCGGTTGCCCTTGCCCATGTTCTCCACGGTGTTGCCGTAGCCGATGAGGAGCTTACGCTTGCTGTCTATCATCCATTGCAGCGCGTAGCCGTAGAGCCCGTCGGGGTCGTCGAGGACAATCGTCTGCACGAGTTCGGGCTCTTTCGTCAGGGAGATGCGTTCCACGAAGCAGACGTCCTTCAGTCCCTTGTAGCGTTGCTTGGAGCATTGCGACACGTAGAGGAGGGGGAACTGGTCGTGCTTATCGTAGCGTTCCGTGCCGAAGAAGGCCACGTTGGCATGGTTCTCGGGCGTATGGCTGGCAAGGGGGAACTGTCTGAGCATCTGCAGTCCGTCGGCGTTGAGGCGGTAGATGGTGGCCTGACCGGTGTTCTGCAGGCTGACGAGCATGTCGCCGTAGATAGCCATGCCCTGATAGCTTTGGCCGCTGACGCCGCGCAGGTCGTCGATTTTCTCCACGGAGGCGTTGGTGAAATCAAGTGGTTTGCAGGCTGCCAGCAGCAGGAGTGCGAGCAGCAGGGAAAGACGTGTGAGGTGTTTTGTGTTCATGGTTTTATGTTTTTTAGTCAGTCAATTCGGGTGGGTACGGCCTGCCGTGTCGGGGAGCGCCGCCTGCCGTTTTCCTTTGCATCCAGTATTGCCGTTCGTCGGGCGACATCTTCTCTATGGCGTAGCGGAGAGCCGTTCGGGGCATCTCGGCAGCATGAAGGGACAGGAAGTCGCGGAGCAGATCCATCGAGACGCGTTTGCCGAGTTCGCGAAGCATCCAGCCCACGGCCTTGTGCATCAGGTCGTGGGGATGGTGGAGGTGCATCTCAGCATAGCGCAGACACCACGATGGTTCGCCCATCTGCGTGGTCTTCCAGGTGCAGACCATGCTCATGCGTTGCTTCCAGAGGTTGTCCGAAGCGGCGAGCGAATCGATGACCTGCCGCTTGTAGTCCGTGTCGCCGAGGTCCGAAGGCTGGAGCAGCCAGGCGCCCAGAATCTTGTGGACGGAGAGGTCGACCAGGTCCCAGTTGTTCGCGCAATGGGCATACTGGAGGTACATCGTGACGATTTGGTCCTTTCTCCCCCTAAGGGAGTCAGAGGGGACCTTTTCCTCGAACTTGGCAACCAGGATGAGCAGACCGCAGAGGCGCACCTCGTGCCATCGGTTCGTGAGCAGCACGGGCACTTCCTCCAGGGGAAAGTCCTTCCAGACGGCCTTGACGACTTCCCGCGTCTGCGGCACCTTGAGCCCCAGGAACTCGTCGCCTTCGCCGTACTCGCCTTTTCCGGTCTTGAAGAATCGCATGAGGATGCGGCGTTGCTCCTCGTTCCTTTGCGATTCGAGGAAGGCGATGACGTCCTTTGCCGTCAGGCGCGCTGGAGTCTTTGGTTCAGTATGTCGCATAGTTCGCCAGCCTTCATGCTGATGTCAACAACGGAGATAGACTCCTGGGCATTGATGAGGTGCTTGTTCATGGAACGGAAGAGGCGGCCGAAGATGCTGGCGTCCTCCATCTTTTGCCGTTCCACGCCTGGCTTGTAGTTGATGGCTACGAAGTTGTTATCCCCAAGTCTCCTGACCTCGAAGGACGCGACGTCGGCAAAGCGGACGTGCCACGTCTTCATTCCTCGGTAGGTGAGTTCCTCGTCGTGTATGGTCAGGTGAGGCTGGTCGAAGAGCCGTTCCTTCAGGAACGACCAGAGCAACACGATGCCGCCGCAGCCGAAGAACACGATACTGACCCATCCCACAACCAGATGAAACACGTTCCTGTGCATGTGAAGGATGAAGATGCCGGCAAGGACGAAGAGGATGCTTCCCAAAAACAGCAGCAGCATCCGCCAGAGAGAATGATATATCTTGATTTCTTTCATAGGCCTTTTAACTTTTCACCTTTTTACTTTTTCACCTTTTCAACCTTTCCTCTATAACCTTCCAGTCAACAATCTGCCAAAGCGCGGCGAGGTGGTCGGGCCGACGGTTCTGGTAGTCGAGGTAATAGGCATGTTCCCAGACATCGAAGGTCAGCAGGGGCTTGAGGCCGCGCTGAATGGGGTTGGCGGCGTTCGGTTCTTGCGTGATGACGAGTTTGCCGTCCCCGTCTGCCGAGAGCCACACCCAGCCCGAGCCGAAGAGACTGGCTCCTTTCTTCTGAAACTCGTCCTTGAAAGCCTCAAACGACCCGAAGTCTCGCTTAATGCCCTCAGCCAAAGCACCCGTCGGCTCTGCCTTCGTCGGCTGAGGAGCAAATTGGCTGAAGTAGAGTTCGTGGTTCAATATCTGTCCCGCGTTGTTGAGGATGCCGCCGTTTGCCTTGCAGACAATCTCCTCGAGGCTCGCATCTTCCAGTCCGCTGCCGGGCAGCAGATTGTTGAGGTTATTGACGTAAGCGGCCAAATGCTTGCCGTGGTGGAAGCCAATCGTGTCCTTGCTGATTACCGGCTCCAGGGCGTTTGCCTCGTAGGGCAATGCCATCAAACTAAACTTTCCCATACATTATTATATTTATATATTTAAGTTTCGGCTGTTATGCTTCTGTGGAAGTTAAAGAAGTTAAAGAAGTTAGCTCGCTATGCTCGCTTGGGGAGTTAAAGGACAATAGCTTTTGCAGCCAAATCTGGGGCTGAATGCATACCGCATCCAAAGGTATCGTCCTTTAACTTCTTTAACTTCATTAACTTCTTTAACTCCCAGAAATTACATTTATTCCCCTTTCCGTTTGCAAAGATACGAAAAAGATTAGAGATTAGGGATTAAGGATTAGAGTTTTTTTCTTATGGAGTGTTAAAAGTTGCAAAGAGCCGGAAGATTTCCCGCGAAACGTTTGGTTTATATTATAAACTTGTTTGCCTTTGCACCGTCGAACGTTATATAACATGTCGGAACACTTTATTAACAACCACTTAAAACAAGAAGTCATGGAAGAAAACATGGAGCTGACTGCCGAGCGCAGTCTTGAGATTATCACCGAACAGCTTGAAAAGAGTCGCCGAGCCGTGTCGAAGGATACGGGAGAGTGGCTTTTCGTGTCGGGTTTGACGACGATGATAACGGCCGTCGTCGTGGCATGTGCCAACTATCTTACTTGGACACCTCTTTTTCATTTGCTTTGGTTCGCCTTGCCTGTCATTATCTGGCTGGTGATGAAACACATCAACCGAAACCGCGTGCCTGTCCCCGAGAGCTTTGTAGGCACGTTGGTCAGGAAGACTTGGTACACCATCCTGGCCTTCGCCCTTGTCTATTCCGTTATTGCTACCGTGTGGAATGTTGTTTTGCAACACTATGAGAGTCCCGAAGTCTTTCTTTATGCTGGAATGCACATAACGCCTACTGTCGTCACGTTGCTGGCTGTGGCGGTCAGCATGACAGGCCTGATCCTGAAGAAGAGCGCGTTGGTTTGGCTTGGGTTGCTGTCTTTCGTGATATTGCGCTGCGGCTTCTTCTCGCTTATATTAAGTCGTTTGTTGCGGCCTGACGTGTTTGGCAGGCTGAGTCTTGTCCGTCCTTGCGAACTTATATTCCTCTTTGCCCTTGTCGGCTTGATGCTCCCCGGCTTGATGCTTAAAAGGGAAGACCCCCTAACCCCCTTTAGGGGGAATAAGGATTCCTAAAGCCTCTTTAGCGAGAGAAAAATGGTAAATGGTAAATGATTAAATGGTAAATGATTATGGCTTTCCAACCATTAGACCCATTGTTGCACGCTGAGTTGCGCCTCGCCGTGATGTCTTTGCTCATTGCCGACGAGGAGGCCGAGTTCCCGTACATCAAGGAGCAGACGGGAGCGACGGCAGGCAACTTGAGTGTCCAAATAGATAAACTCTCTTCGGCGGGTTATATCAAGGTCAAGAAGACGTTCAAGGGGAAGCGCCCCTGCACGCTGTGCCGCATCACGGCGAAGGGGCAGAAGGCTTTCGCGACGTACGTCGAGGCCCTGAGGAGCTACCTGGAAGTGGGGGAGAAGTAGGTCCGGGCAGCGGCCGCGCCCCGCGGGATTTGCAAACGTGGCAGCCCTTATTGTCCCAGACGGCAGGCTGTGTTGATTGAATCATCATGAATGTTCAATTGAATGTTCATGATGATTCAATTGAACATTCATGACAATTCAACGAAGACAACGAGGCGTTCCGGGAGCAGCCGCCTGCGAAGCCGTTTCGCCTCGCGTGCCTCGCGATTGATTTTTTGCTTTTCCCTTTCATTTTTGAATTTATATATTTTGATTTTTGAATTAATCGTTGTACCTTTGCACGCGAAATAAAAACGACCGCACAATGATTACTTTTTTCAAGACCCCGCAGCAAACGATTATCGCAACAGAGAGCAATCATCCCCTTACGGCAGCAGAAGTCGAGAAACTCTGCTGGCTCTACGGAGGGGCAACCCTCGAGGATGAACAGAACCTGACAGGCCGCTTCGTCGGTCCTCGCCGCGAGATGATTACGCCCTGGAGCACCAACGCGGTGGAAATCACGCAGAATATGGCCATCGACGGCATTACGAGGATAGAAGAATATCTGCCCATTGACCATTCATCATTGACCATTGACCATTCAAAGGCCGAGCCTTCTCAGTCTCCTTCCAGCGAAGAAATGGTCAATGGTCAATGTTCAATGGTCAATGAAGCCAGCTTCGATCCCATGCTCCAGCGCCTCTACGACGGCCTCGATCAGGACATCTTTACCGTGGGTCGCAAGCCCGAGCCCATCATCAGCATCGAGAATCTGGAGGAATACAACGAGCAGGAAGGCCTGGCCCTGTCCCCCGAGGAGATAGAGTACCTGCGGAAGGTGGAGGCACAGCTCGGCCGTAAGCTCACCGACAGCGAGGTCTTCGGCTTCGCCCAAATAAACAGTGAGCATTGCCGACACAAGATATTCGGCGGAACATTCATCATCGACGGCGAGGAAAAAGAGTCGTCCCTCTTCCAGATGATAAAGAAAACGACCCAGGAGAACCCCCATCACATCATTTCCGCCTATAAGGATAATGTGGCGTTTGCTGAGGGTCCGGTCGTAGAGCAGTTTGCCCCGAAGGACCACAGCACGAGCGACTGGTTCCAGGTGCGCGACATCGAGAGCGTCATCAGCCTCAAAGCCGAGACGCACAACTTCCCGACTACGGTCGAACCCTTCAACGGAGCCAGCACCGGCACAGGCGGCGAGATACGCGACCGCATGGGCGGCGGCACCGGATCGTGGCCCATCGCAGGCACAGCGGTGTATATGACAGCCTATCCAAGACTAAATGAAGAATTAAGAATTAAGAATGAAGAATTAAGAACGAAGAATGAAGAATTTGCTACCGCCCTCAATCCCTCACAGAATGGAGCTCGTGACAAGGGCGAAATTGCGCCTTCGATGAAGGCGCGCAAGTGGCTCTACCAGACGCCCGAGCAGATTCTCATCAAGGCATCCAACGGCGCCAGCGACTTCGGCAACAAGTTCGGCCAGCCGCTCATCGCG
>JAFUVM010000006.1 GCA_017483665.1 Bacteroidaceae bacterium | reverse complement strand
ACGACGTATCTCGTCGTCGCGGCCGATGACGGGGTCGAGCTTACCGGCCCTTGCTTCGTCCACGAGGTTGCGGGCATACTTCTGCAGGCTCTTCTCCCCGGTTTGCTGATTCTGGTTGTTCTGTATCATAGTATTCTCTCCTTTCGTCTTTTACGGATTTGTTTCACCTGTGTTTTACAAAGAGCGTGCAAAAGCCCGGCACACGGCTCCCGAGGCACAATCCCGTGGGTCGAAGCCGACAAAATGGCGCGAAACAGGACAAAATGGCGAGGGGCAAAAGAAAAAGCGCCCTGCTCTTATCTGGGAAGAGCCAGGCGCTTATTTCGGAAGAGCAATGCGCTTATGGGCAACACGGCACGCGTTTCCTTACGAAGGGGCACGCGCTTCTTTACAAAGGGGCACGCGCTTCTTTACAAAGGGGCACGCGCTTGTCCGGGCGATGCCGTTCCTTAGAACTCTGCGTTGCGCGGTGTGCGGGGGAAAGGAATGACGTCGCGGATGTTCTGCATGCCGGTGACGAAGAGGATGAGGCGCTCGAAGCCAAGTCCGAATCCGGCGTGCGGGCAAGAGCCGTACTTGCGGGTATCGAGGTACCACCACAGGTGTGTCATGTCCATCTCGCGACGCCTCACCTCACTCATCAGTTTGTCGTAGCTCTCCTCGCGTACGCTGCCGCCGATGATTTCACCGATTGACGGGAAGAGCACGTCGGTGCCCTGCATGGTGGGACCTGGGGCTACGGCTCCCTTGTAACCGATGCTGCCGCCGTCGGCCGTCTCCTGGTTCTGCTTCATGTAGAACGACTTGAACGAACGCGGATAGTCGGTCATGATGACAGGCTTCTTAAAGTGTTCCTCCACGAGGTAGCGTTCGTGCTCGCTGGCAAGGTCGTCGCCCCACTCGCAGGGGAACTCGAACTTCTTGCCGCCCTTGACGGCCTCCTGCAGGATGCGGATGCCTTCGGTATAGGGCAGGCGGAAGAACTCCTCCTTCAGCACGCCCTCCAGACGCTCTATGAGCCCCTTGTCGACCATCTTGTTAAGGAATTCCAGGTCGTCCTTGCAGTTGTCGAGTGCCCAACGGACGCAGTATTTGATGAAATCCTCCTCGAGGTCCATCAGCTCCTCCTGGTCCATGAAGGCTATCTCAGGCTCAATCATCCAGAACTCGGCCAGGTGGCGCGGGGTGTTGCTGTTCTCGGCACGGAAGGTAGGACCGAAGGTGTAGATGGCTCCGAGAGCCGTTGCACCAAGCTCGCCCTCGAGCTGACCGCTGACGGTGAGGCTTGTCTGTTCGCCAAAGAAGTCGTCATCGTAGATAATCTTGCCCTGCTCGTCTTTCTTCAGGTCGTAGAGGTTCTTGGTGGTCACCTGGAACATGTTGCCAGCTCCCTCGCAGTCGCTCGCGGTGATGAGCGGCGTGTGGAAGTAGAAGTAGCCATGTTCGTGGAAATAGGTGTGGATGGCCATCGCCATGTTGTGGCGGATGCGCAGGATGGCACCGAACGTGTTGGTGCGCGGACGCAGGTGAGCCACCGTACGGAGGTACTCCCAGCTGGCGCCCTTCTTCTGCAGAGGATAGGTGTTGTCGCAGTCGCCGAGGACCTCGATGGCCGTGGCCTGTATCTCGCTGGCCTGACCTGCGGCAGGACTCTCCACGAGCTTGCCTTCGACAGAGAGGCAGGCACCCGTCGTGATGCGCTTCAGGGTTTCCTCGTCGAACTTGGCATCATCGCCGACAATCTGCACGTTCTTTATTGTGCTGCCATCGTTCAGGGCAATGAAGAATATGCCCTTCGAGCCGCGTTTCGAACGCACCCAACCCTTGACGCAAATGTCACTCCCGTATGCTGTGCACTTCAGTGCATCAATAACTTTAGTACGTTTCATATTAATTATTAATTATGAATTGAGAATTATGAATTACTCAAAGGCTCCCATGCGGAGCATGTTCACCTCCTGCTCGGTGAGGAAGCGCCAGTCGCCGCGACGGACGTTCTTCTTGGTCAGGCCGGCAAAGTAGACACGGTCCAGACGGATGACCTTGTAGCCAAGGTGTTCGAAGATGCGACGCACGATGCGGTTGCGGCCGCTGTGAATCTCGATGCCCACCTGCTTGCGGTCCGTCTCGTTGGCATACTCGATGGCATCGGCATGTATCTCGCCGTCGTCCAGCTCGATGCCTTCTGCTATCTGGCGCATGTCGGCTGCCGTGACGTTCTTGTCGAGGAAGACATGGTAGATCTTCTTCTTGAGGTACTGGGGATGTGTAAGCTTTGTAGCCAATTCGCCGTCGTTGGTAAGCAGGAGCACACCCGTGGTGTTGCGGTCCAGACGACCTACGGGATAGATGCGCTCGCGGCATGCCCCCTTCACGAGGTCCATCACCGTCTTGCGATTCTGCGGGTCGTCGCTGGTGGTCACATAGTCCTTGGGCTTGTTGAGCAGGACATAGACCTTCTTCTCGATGTTGACCTGCTGGTCGTGGAAGAGGACGACATCGGAGCGCTTCACCTTTGTGCCCAGCTCGGTGACAACCTCGCCGTTGACCTTCACCACGCCTGCCTCGATGAAGCTGTCTGCTTCGCGACGGCTGCATACGCCGGCATTGGCAAGGTACTTGTTCAGGCGAATCGGCTCGTCCGGGTCGATGTGCGTCTCGCGATACTCTATCTGTTTCTTCATGCTGTACTTGGCATGAGGATTATAGCCTGCTGTGCGTGGACGGAAGCCGCCCTTGGCTCCCCGCGGAGCATAGCCCTCGCCGTCGCGGTTGTATCGGGGACGGGGCTGATAGCCGCCTTCACGCTGCTGGTAGCCGCCTTCGCGGGACTGATAACCTCCCTCGCGGTTGTAGCGGGGACGCGGCTGGTAACCGCCTTCGCGCTGCTGGTAACCGCCTTCGCGGGACTGGTAGCCTCCCTCACGATTGTAGCGGGGACGAGGCTGGTAGCCGCCTTCGCGCTGCTGATGGCCGCCTTCGCGGGGTTGGTAACCTCCCTCGCGGTTGTAACGGGGACGCTGCTGATAACCGCCTTCGCGCGGCTGATAGCCTCCCTCGCGATGACTGGTGCTGTATGCACTGCGGCTGATGCGGGGACGCATAGGACGGCCTTCGCCACCCTGGTTCTCTTGACTGTTACCCTGAGGACGGTAGCCATCGCGGCGACCGCTGTTCTCTGATTCGGAGAATTGCTCTCTCCAGTTTTCTTCGTTGCTCATTTCTCTTAGATAAATATGTATGTAATGTATTAGCTGTCCCCTTTGTCCCTTCCCTCGCGGGTTGGAGCAAGGAGTGATTTTCAGATTCCTGTATATGTATATGGTGTGATGGCACGCAGCTCTTCCTTCACGGATTCGCTGACATCGAGTCCTTCGATAAAGTTCCTGATTGTTGCCTCGTCGATGCCCTTGCCCGTGCGGGTGAGCGCCTTGAGCGCCTCATAGGGATGAGGATAAGCCTCGCGGCGGAGAATGGTCTGAATGGCTTCGGCACAGACAGCCCAGCAGCCCTCCAGGTCGCGGCGGATGGCATCCTGGTTGAGGACAAGCTTGCGCAGGCCTTTCAGAGTGCTCTGTATGCTGATGAGCATGTGTCCCATAGGCACACCGACGTTGCGGAGCACGGTGCTGTCCGTGAGGTCGCGCTGCAAACGGCTGACGGGCAGCTTCTGGCTCAGGTGCGACAGGATGGCGTTAGCCATGCCGAGGTTGCCCTCCGAGTTCTCGAAGTCGATGGGATTCACCTTGTGAGGCATTGCACTGGAACCCACCTCGCCTGCCTTGATCTTCTGGCGGAAGTACTCCATCGAGACGTACTGCCAGAAGTCGCGGTCCAGGACGATGATGATGGTGTTGATGCGCTTCATGGCATCGAACACGGCACCCAGGCAGTCGTAGTTGCTTATCTGTGTAGTATATTCTTCGCGTTCAAGGCCAAGACTCTCGCTGACGAAACGACGGCCGAACTCGCGCCAGTCCTGCTGCGGGTAAGCCACGTGATGGGCATTGAAGTTGCCCGTCGCACCGCCGAACTTGGCTGTGACAGGGCAGGCACGGAGCATGTCGAGCTGACGCTGCAGGCGATAGGCAAACACCTGAACTTCCTTGCCCAGGCGCGTGGGGCTGGCAGGCTGACCATGCGTCTTAGCCAGCATGGGCACGTCCTTCCAATCGTCGGCATACTGGGTAAGCTGGGCTATCAGCTCCTCGATGAGCGGATAGTACACCTGCTCCAAAGCCTCCTTGATGCTAAGGGGAACACTGGTATTGTTGATGTCCTGACTGGTAAGGCCGAAATGGATGAACTCCTTGTAGGAGTCGAGCCCTCCGATGCGGTCGAACTGCTCCTTGATATAATACTCCACAGCCTTGACGTCGTGGTTCGTAACGGATTCGATGTCCTTGACACGCTGTGCGTCCTGTTCCGTGAAATTGCGGTAGATGTCGCGGAGGCAATCGTCGCTGACAGGGAAGCCCTGCAGCTGCGGCAAGGGAAGATGAACGAGGGCGATGAAATACTCCACTTCGACACGGACACGATAGCGGATGAGTGCATACTCAGAAAAGAAAGCCGCCAGAGGCTCCGTCTTGCTCCTGTATCGTCCGTCGACAGGCGACACAGCAGTCAGCATATCCAGTTCCATATAATACAATAATATAATGTAAGCCTATTCAAAAGCGGGTGCAAAGGTACGAAAAAAAGCGTGAAACGCAAAACGAAAGCAGAAGTTTTTCTTTTTATTTCCAGACAGAAGGACTTTCCCGCGGTGCGGCAGACACTCCGGCCGGGACAAACTTCGCGCAATCGGCCAAAGCATACAGTAAAGCCGCGCTGCTTTCACAACGGCTCCATCCGCAACTTTCAACACAGAAATACAGAAAACTGAGGAAAATAATTCAGCGAAAAACGATATGTCTGAGAATTTTTCCGTATCTTTGCACCCGCATTAAATATAAAGGAAACAGATAGCATGAACGCAAAGAAAAGCGTCAAACAACATAAAGGCGATACGAAAAAGAAAAAAAGCCCTAAGGGGACGGCGCAACCGACTTGGCTCCGCTCGTTCAACTGGGTGCGTGCCAACATTGCCGGCAATGGCGACGTTGACCCCGAAGTGCGCGGCGAGCACAAAGACAACCTGCGCTTTGTCTGGGGGGCCGTGCTGGCAACACTCTCGCTGGCCGTCCTCATTGCCCTCATCTCGCACGTCTTCACCGGAGCAGAAGACCAGAAGTACGTCACCAGCGAATCCTACACGGCAACCAACTGGCTGGGACGTTGGGGGTACGAGGTGGCCCACTGGCTGATGGACAACACCTTCGGGCTCTCGTCCATCCTCATTCCCGTACTGCTGCTCGCCGCCAGCATCCGCATCATGGGACTGGCAAAGGTGCGCCTGCACCTCTGGTTCATCAACTGCATGATCATCATGGCCTGGGCCTCCGCCTTCGCCGCCTACATCGTCCACCTCTTCCCCAATCTGGTTCAGGACTCATACATCATCTGGGGCGGCATGATAGGTCGCAACGAGTTGCAGTTCCTCATGGAAAAGGTAGGCGGACTGGGCACGTTGCTCATCTTCATCCTGTCCGCCCTGCTATACCTGTTCTACCTGAGCGAAGAAGCCATCACCTGCCTGCGGCACTTCGTCATCCGCAAAAAGGACGTAGACGAACAGCCTGATAAGGACGAGGCAGGAGCTGGCAGCGACGAGGAAAAGGAGGAAACGGAAGTGGAATACCCCCTGATGCCCGACAGCGAGGATGCTTTATCAGAGAAGGACAACAACGACGAGACAGAGATACGGACGCCCTTTGTCGACGATGCCTCCACGACAGCAACCACCATAGAGTTCGGCGACGACCCGCTGGCCCTCCTCAAGGGGAAAGAGGAGCCCGACACCGACGACATAACGGTGGTCGTCGGCCACGAACCCGAGAAAGCCAGCCTGGGCGACGACGGCGCCCTGGAGCCTTACGACCCGAAGCTTGACCTCGAGAACTACAAGTACCCCACCATCGACCTGCTCAGACACTACGACACATCGTCGAACGCCATCGACATGGAGGAGCAGCGCAACAACAAGAACCGCATCAAGACAGTTCTGCGCAACTTCCGCGTCGAGATACTCGACAATACGAAAGCCACCATCGGCCCCACCATCACGCTCTACGAGATAACGCCTGCCCCCGGCATCCGCATCAGCACGATTCGCAATCTGGAAGACGACATTGCCCTCAGCCTCAGCGCCCTCGGCATCCGCATCATTGCGCCCATTCCCGGCAAGGGCACCATCGGCATCGAAGTGCCGAACGCCAAGCCGCAGATGGTGTCGATGGAAAGCATACTGAACAGCCGCAAGTTCCAGGAGACCGACTACGAGCTGCCGATGGCCTTGGGCAAGACCATCACCAACGAAGTCTTCATGGCCGACCTCACCAAGATGCCGCACCTGCTTGTCGCCGGTGCAACGGGTCAGGGTAAGTCGGTCGGTCTGAACGTCATCCTCACGTCGCTCCTCTACAAGAAGCATCCTGCAGAGCTGAAGCTCGTGATGATTGACCCGAAGAAGGTAGAGTTCAGCCTCTATGCTCCCATCGTGAACCATTTCCTGGCACAGGTGGAAGGCAACGAGGACGTGGAGGAACCCATCATCACCGACGTAAACAAGGTCATCCAGACACTCAAGAGCCTTTGCATCGAGATGGACAACCGCTACGACCTCCTGAAGAAGGCTCATGCAAGGAACGTCAAGGAGTACAACGAGAAGTTCCGCGAACGCCAGCTCAATCCGCAGAACGGCCACCGCTACATGCCCTACATCGTGGTTGTCATCGACGAGTACGGCGACCTCATCATGACGGCAGGCAAGGAGATTGAGCTGCCCATCGCCCGCATCGCCCAGCTGGCCCGCGCCGTCGGCATCCACATGATTATCGCTACACAGCGCCCCACAGCCAACATCATCACCGGCACCATCAAGGCCAACTTCCCGGCCCGAATGGCCTTCAAGGTCTCGTCGGGCGTCGACAGCAAGACCATCCTCGACCGGACCGGCGCCAACCAACTTGTCGGCAAGGGCGACATGCTGCTGATGACAGGCTCGGAACCCGTCCGCATACAATGTGCATTCATCGACACAGACGAGCTGGAGGACATCGTCAACTACATCGCCAAGCAGCAAAGCTATGTCTCGCCCTATCTCCTGCCGGAAGTTCCACTCGACGGCGACGACGAGAACAGCATTGCCGACGTGGACATGACGCGCCTCGACCCCATGTTCGAGGATGCCGCACGGCTCATCGTCAACGAACAGAACGGCAGCACCAGCATGATACAACGCAAGTTCTCAATCGGCTACAACCGTGCCGGACGATTGATGGACCAGCTCGAGAAAGCAGGCATCGTAGGTCCTGCCAAGGGCAGCAAGCCGCGCGAAGTGCTCTGCGTCAGCGAAGACCAACTGATGATGATAATAGACAACCTTAGATGAAAAAAGTAAAAATGTGAAAAGGTTAAAAGGTTAAAAGATGAGAAGGACAACAAGACAATTAATGTAGAACAATAGAACTATAAAGAAATGAAAAAGCCAAAGAACATGAAACGCATAGCATTCCTGCTTTTTATTTACCTTTTCACTTTTTCACCTTTTCACCTTTTAATGGCCCAGGATGCCATGAAGGTGCTCGACATTGCAGCCGACCGCATCCGGCAGGCCGGCAACGTGAAGATAGAATACCATGCAAGCATCTTTGCAGGGACTACGGAACGCGCTTCTGCGACAGGCACCATGTGGCTGCAGGGAAGCAAGCTGAAGCTGGATGCCGACGGAGTCACCACCTGGTACGACGGCAAGACCCGCTGGTGCTACGTGCCCAGCAGCAACGAAGTGAGCATCGACGAGCCTTCGCGCAAAGAGATGGCCGCCATGAATCCCTACACCTTCATGGAGATATACAAGAAGGGCTTCAAGATCAGTGTCAAGGAGTCCGTGCTGCGAGGCGACCCCGTGTACGAGGTATACCTGAAAGCGAAGTATGCCAAGATGGACGTCAAGGAAGTGTACGTCGACATACGCAAGAGCGACTACCAGCCGCTTTGCATCAGAGTGCGCGAAAGCGACGACTGGCAACGCGTCAGCATCACCGGCTTCATGGGTAACGTCAACCTTGGCGACACGTTCTTCACCTTCCCGGAAAAGGATTATCCCGATGTGCTCGTCAACGACATGCGATAGCATGAATGTCTCTAAACTCTAAACACTAAACTCATATCTTCAAGTATGAACAGTACTAAGCTTTTGATTATAGGTAGCGGTCCGGCGGGCTACACAGCTGCCATCTATGCAGGCAGGGCTAACCTCTCCCCCACCTTGCTCGAAGGTCCGCAACCCGGTGGCCAGCTCACCATCACCAAGGAAGTGGAGAACATCCCCGGCTTCCCCGACGGCATCGATGCAGGCGAGTTGATGGACAGCATGCGGAGGCAGGCTGAACGTTTCGGAACGACGATGCTCCCCAACGTGGCAACAAGTGCCGACCTCGGTGTGCGGCCTTTCCGCATCAGCCTCGACGACGGAAGCCAGTGGGAGGCCGACAGCCTCATCATTGCCACAGGTGCCAGCGCCAAGTACCTCGGCCTCGCCGACGAGCAGACGTACATGGGCAAGGGCGTGAGTGCCTGTGCCACGTGCGACGGCTTCTTCTACCGCAAGAAGGTGGTGGCCGTAGTGGGAGGCGGCGACACAGCCTGCGAGGAGGCTTCCTACCTGGCAGGACTGGCTCAGAAGGTCTACCTCATCGTGCGCAAGCCCTTCCTCCGAGCCAGCAAAATCATGCAGGACCGCGTCTTCAGCAACGAGAAGGTCGAGGTGCTCTTCGAGACGAACACGCTTGGCCTCTACGGAGAGGACGGAGTGGAGGGAGCACATCTTGTATATAGGAAGGGGGAGAGCGACGAACGTCGGTACGACCTGCCCATCGACGGCTTCTTCCTTGCCATCGGTCACCATCCCAACAGCGAACTCTTCACGCCTTGGCTCCAGACCGATGCCGAGGGCTACCTGCTCAGCGAAGGCGATTCACCCCGCACCTCCATCCCCGGAGTCTTTGTTGCAGGCGACGTGGCCGACCCGCGCTACCGACAGGCAGTCATTGCCGCTGGCAGCGGGGCAAAGGCAGCAATGGAGGCGGAAAAATATCTGGCACAATGAACTCATACAAGCTTTACAGGCTCATACGGCATAATGCCAATCTTCAGGACCAACGGCATCCGATGATTGACAAGAACCGCTTCATGAAGTTCCTCATGGCCTTCATGTGGCTTTACGATGCCGCTATCCTGCTCTTCATGGGCGTGGTGATGGGCATCGGCATGAAGAACAGCTACAACGGCGTGGCCGCCTTCCATGTCTTCGACGGAGGCATGCTCTACCTGATTATCGTTGACTTCTGGCTTCGCTTCGGACTTCAGGAGACGCCGGCACAGCGTGCACAGCCCTATGCCTTGCTGCCCGTACGCCGCTCCTTCCTGATGCACACCTATCTCATTCGCTCCGGCCTGGCCTGGGGCAATCTGTACTGGTGGTTCCTGCTCGTGCCGTTCGGGCTCATCACCATAACCGTTCCCCTGGGATGGGGCGCATTCTTCGGATGGCTGCTTGGCTGGTGGCTTCTATGCATAGCCAACGGCTTCTTCTATCTCTTCTGCCGGGCTCTCATCCTGAAGCATCTGGCCTGGACGCTGCTGCCTGCCGCCATTCATGGCGCTTTGCTTGCCATCATGCTCGTACCCGACAAGAATCCCCTTGACATGCCCAGCACCCTGCTGATGTACAGCTTCCTCAAGTGGGACTTCCTGCCTTTCCTCTGCACCGGCATTCTCATAGCGCTCCTCTACTGGGCGAACTTCCGTCTGCAGATGGGCATGGTGCACGCCGAAATCGGGAAGAAGGAAGACCGCGAGATGAAGCACGCCACACAGCTCAACTTCCTGAACCGCTACGGCAAGCTCGGCGAATACCTGAAGCTTGAGGTCAAGCAACGGCTCCGCAACAAGTCCGTAAGGATGAGTTTCTTCGTCGGCATCGGTTTCATGGTGATGTTCAGCGTCATCATGTACTTCAGCGATGTCTACGACAACAACTTCATGCGCCCGTTCATCTGCCTCTACAACTATATTATCCTTGGCATGATGACGCTCGTGACCATCATGTGCTACGAGGGCAACTACATCGACGGCCTGATGAGCCGCCGCGAAAGCATCCTGCAACTGCTCACGGCGAAGTACTACTTCAACGTCCTGCTGCTGTTCATTCCGCCTATCATCCAGCTTCCGCTCATGATTATCGGCAAGATGTCCGTCTGGATGAATGCGGGCTACTTCTTCCTCACGGCAGGCGTGCTCTATCCAATGTTCTTCCAGATGGCAGTCTACAACAACAACACTCTGCCTATGAACTCAAAGATAACCAGCAAGCAGGGCAACACGGCACAGCAAATCATCAGCACGGTCATCTTCTTCCTGCCCCTCGGACTGGAGAGGGCGGCCACGGCATTGCTGGGCGAGCCCTGGGGCTACATACTCCTTGCCGCGTTTGGCATCGCAGGCATCGCCACACATCCCTACTGGCTGCGCAACGTCTACCGGCGTTTCATGGCGCGGCGATACAAGAACATGGAAGGGTTCAGGGCTTCGAGACAAAGTTGAAAAGGTGAAAAGGTGAAAAAGTGAAAAAGTGAAAAGGTGAAAAAGTGAAAAGGTGAAAAAGTGAAAAGATAAAAAGTTAAAGTGATATGGACATAATTATAAAGGACCTCAAGAAGACCTTCGGCGAGAAGACAGCCGTCGACATTCCCGACCTGACCATCCACAGCGGCGAGCTGCTGGGGCTTGTGGGTAACAACGGAGCAGGCAAGAGCACCTTGTTCCGCCTCATTCTCGACCTCATCAAGGCCGACACGGGAACTGTCTGCATGGAGTGGACCCCCTCTAACTCCCCCTTGCAGGGGGAGAATCAGTATGCAAAAGCTATTGACTCATCCCCCTTTAAGGGGGAGTCAGAGAGGGTCCTTAACGTTGCCGAGACGGAGGATTGGAAGGACTGGACGGGCGCCTTCGTGGACGAGAGCTTCCTCATCGACTACCTGACGCCCGACGAATACTTCCAGTTCATAGCCCGCCTGACCGACACCAGCGACGAGCAGCTGCAGGAGTTCCTTGCCCAGTTCCAGCACTTCATGGCCGGCGAGCTTGCGGGGCAGAAGAAGCTCATACGCACACTCAGCGCAGGCAACAAGCAGAAGGTGGGCATCATGGCTGCCATGCTGCTCAGGCCGCAGGTGCTGATCCTCGACGAGCCCTTCAACTTCCTCGACCCCAGCAGCCAGAACGCCATCAAGCACGTGCTGCAGAAGTACAACAAAGAGACGGGAGCCACGATTCTCGTCAGCAGTCACAACCTGCAGCACACCGTCGACATCTCCAGCCGTATCGTGCTCCTGGAAAACGGTAAGGTCATCCAGGACATTGACAACCGCGAGAGACAGGCACAGGCCATTCTGGAAAACTACTTTGAGATAAACGAGTAAACGCAGACAAATCCCCATCCCCATGAAGAAAGTCTTACTGATGCTTGCCAGCATGTTTCTGATACAGGTCCACGCCTCGGTGCTGCCGGACCTGCGCATCCTGAACCACCTTTCCGTCGGCGCTGAGGTGGGCACTCCCGGCTGGAGCGTGGACCTCGCTGTGCCCGTCACGTCGTTTGTCGACGTACAGGCAGGCTTCACCATGCTGCCCAAGTTTTCGCTCAACCCGACGCTGAAGGTAAGCACCCCCTCCTTTGCCGGCGGACAGACGCTCCCGATGAGCTCGGTCGACATGAACGGACACCCGTCGATGAAGGAGCTGAAGGTCATGGTCAACGTCCTTCCGGTGCCTATGCTGAGCAGTTTCCACATCACCGCAGGCATCTACTACGGCTCGGGCGACATCCTCGAGATAAGCAACAAGGAGCCGCTGACCGAACTGGCGATTGCCAACCAAGCCATCGACCTCTACAACACCATCAATCCCGGCGGGGCGCAGGAGCATATCGGGCTGAAGCTGGGGCACTATCTGCTGGAGCCCGACCGGGAGGGCAACATCACGGCTCTGGCTCACGTGAACAAGGTGAAGCCCTACGTCGGCATCGGCTTCGGCAGGGCTGTGCCCAAGAAGAGAATCGGCGTGAAGTTCGACCTGGGCTGCATCATCTGGGGCAAGCCGACGGTCTACTGCAACGGCATCGAGGCACCGACCACCGATGTCGGCGACCTGAGCGGCGGCATCACGAAGGTCATCAGCAAGCTGCCCGTCTACCCCGTCCTCAATATCCGCGTCTGCGGCAGAATCTTCTAATCCCCACCCTACCCGTACCATGAAAAAAATCCCTCGCGGCATTCCCTGCCTGGCGGTCATCATCATCCTCTTCGGCTACCTCTCGTCGGTGATGGGCTTCACCAATATGCTCAACACCATCATGCGCACAGCCCACGACCTCCTGCTCAACACCGTCTTCTACCTCATGGCAATGTGTGTGCTGACAGGCGCCTTGAGCCGCATCTTCAGCGTCTTCGGCGTAGTCGACCTGCTGCAACGGATGCTGAAGCCCGTGCTGCGTCCGCTCTTCAACCTGCCCGGCGTCTCCTCTGCCGGAGCCTTGATGACGTTCCTCAGCGACAAGCCAGCCATCATCTCCGTGGCAAAGAACCCGCAGTTCAGCCGCTACTTCAAGCGCTACCAGCACATCAGCCTCGTCAACTTCGCCGGAAGCTACGCCATGGGCCTGCTCGTCATCATCTTCATGATGGGCCACGGCTTCTACACCGAACCGCTCTACGGCCTCGTCGGAGCCATCATCGGCAGCATCATCAGCACGCGACTCATGCAACGGCTCATCCTCAAGGAGCACCCGGAATACCTCGACGAAGACGTCATCGCGGACAAAGAGCAAGAGATGGCAACAGGCAAGTACGAGACTCACCCCGACGAGGACTCGCGGCAGACGCTCTTCGTCCGTGTGCTCGATGCCCTGCTCGACGGCGGCAAGACGGGCGTGGAGGTCGGCCTCGCCATCATTCCGGGCGTACTCATCATTTCGACGTTCGTCATGACGCTCACCTTCGGAGCTGACTCAGAGACAGGCACCTACACCGGCGAAGCTTATCAGGGCACCGAGCTGCTGCCGCTGCTGGCAGGCAAGCTGGGCTTCGTCATCCGCTGGCTCTTCGGCTTCGACGCTGCCGAGCTTGTGGCTTTCCCCATCACAGCACTCGGAACCGTAGGAGCAGCGCTCGGACTCATCCCCGAGATGATGACCAAAGGCATCATCGACAGCAATGCCATAGCCGTCTTCACCGCCATGGGCATGTGCTGGAGCGGCTTCCTCAGCGCCGACGCCGCCACGCTCGACTCGCTCGGCTACCGTCACTTCATCTCCCGCTCCTTCACCTGCACCCTCGTTGCAGGCCTTTCCGCCGGCATCATCACCCACTGGCTCTACTTCATCGGCACGTACCTTATCGAGAGCTTCTGTTAGACGGGCAAAAAAACACGGCACGCCGCGTTGCCCATCACGGCACGCTCTTATGACCATCACGGCACGCTCTTATGACCAACGCGGCGTGCCGTGTTTTTTTCCGGCTGCTTGCGCAGGATTCACATTTCCTCTCGAAATTGTAAAATAATGCATGTTTTTCCCATGTGGCATGTGTATTCTCAGAAAAAATCCGTAACTTTGCGAGGGTGTAATGCCAAAAGGCGGGACACAGTATTCGCACAGACAATTATATCAGGCAACATGAATACCGAGAAACAGATGTCGGCGGCTGCTGCCGAATTTGCAGAGCGATGGAAGGGCAGAGGCTATGAGAGGGGCGAGTCGCAACCTTTCTGGATAGACCTGCTCACGAACGTGTTTGGCATAGAGACCCCGACCGACGGCTTCATCCGCTTCGAAGAGCACCGGATGGTCGACGCCTCCAACTTCATAGACGGACGCATCCCCTCCACACGCGTACTGATAGAACAGAAGTCCCTGGGCAAGGATTTGCGCTCCGGCATCCGCCAAAGCGACGGCTCGCTGCTCAACCCCTTCCTGCAGGCCCGCCGCTATGTGGTCAGCCTCCCCGTGTCGGAGCACCCAAGATGGATTTTTGGGGGATTGAGGAAAAGGCGCAGGAGGTACAGCAAGAAATTGACAAGGTATTTGCTTGGTACATAGCCTAAAGTCCTTTGGATTATCCTTTATTCGCTGGTTTCTTCAATATTCCCCTCACATAACCAATAGTATTCAGCTTACGTTCATCCATTCCCATTATTCCCATAACTCTTATCGTTCCCAATATGCCCACCGATAACAATAGCTTCCTCACACCGAAAGGCGATTACAAGAAACTTATCGCTTTCCAGAAGTCGGAGTGCATCTACGACATCACCTACTATTTTCTGGAGCATTACCTGCCGAAGATTGGCGACCGAACGGTTGACCAGATGAAGCAGGCTGCACGTTCTGGCAAACAAAACATTGCCGAGGGCAATGAGACGGGCACAACCTCGATGGAGGCCTGCATCAAGCTAGTCAACGTGGCAAAGGCAAGTTTGAAGGAACTGCAAGAGGACTACGAGGACTATCTGCGAAATCACGGCAACCAGATATGGGATGTCAACAGTGAGCTGTGCCGCAACGCACGCTTATGGTGCCGACAACACTCAAAGAGGGAGGACTACCAGCGTGTATGCCTGCTGCGTGACGACGTTACACTCGCTAACATCGCATTAGTGCTCATCCATCAGACCGATTATTTGCTAAAAAAACTCTTGGAGAAGTTCAAGGCCGATTTCCTCGCCAACGGAGGCATCAAAGAGCAAATGTCACAAGCTCGACGCAATTGGCGCGAGGAGCACGGGATGGGATATATATATGGGAACAATGGGAGAAATGGGAATCATAAGAATAATGGTCAGAACTGCGGAATATCACAACCAACAACCTTCTCCAAATAAACATGGCGACAGAACTTTGGACACGGGACGAAATGATTTTGGTGTTGAATCTATACCTGAAATTGCCTTTTGGTAAGATGGATAGACGTAATCCCGAAGTTATACGCTTGGCTAGTATTATCGGACGCACTCCTAACGCAGTAGCTCTTCGACTTGTAAACTACGCCGCAACCGGGAATATCCAAAAACCAGTTGAAGGAAATGGCAGATAACGGCGTGAAACTCGTTGTGCCACAAAAGAACATTTCAACATTCCCTGCCGAATACCAATCTTCACTTAGCAGCCTATCTGGCTTCATCGGAATGGTGAAGAAGGAACAAGAATCATTGCCCAAATATTATATATTAAGCTGAAAAGATAATGAGTATAGAAACTAAAATTGACTTCTTAATAATTCTACATCTTGCAGAGGCATATCAGAAACAATATGTGGAAATGAATCTTTGTCTCTCACATGAGCAGAACGAAGCATCATTTCGCGACTTTGTCCAACAGTATTATGCAGCAGTGCATGGGAAAAGGCGTCCTGCACCAATTATCCACCCAGATGTTCTACTTTTTTGATGATTGGTAAAGCCAGTGTGTAGCCGAATTGTTCAGGCTATACAAGGAGCTGACTAAATAGGCATCAGGCAGGAACACGACGTGCAAACAGCGTTTTGCACCCCGCAACTTGGCACGAATCAAGGCTGCTCGGGCTCGGAAATATGCAATAACCCGATATTTCTCGCGCCCGGAAGCAGCCTTCTACATTTTTTTTTGTATCTTTGCAGCCATATTTATATATAAATAATGTATACAAACATGGAATTAGCTACGAAATACAGCCCCGCGGAAGTCGAGGCAAAGTGGTACAAGTATTGGAGTGACCATAAGCTCTTTGCAAGCAAACCCGACGGACGCGAACCCTATACCATCGTCATCCCGCCACCAAACGTGACGGGCGTGCTCCACATGGGACACATGCTCAACAACACCATCCAGGACATCCTCATCCGCAAGGCACGCCTCGACGGAAAGAATGCCTGCTGGGTGCCCGGCACGGACCACGCTTCGATTGCAACCGAGGCAAAGGTGGTGAACCGACTGGCCGAACAGGGGATCAAGAAGCGCGACCTGACCCGTGAGGAGTTCCTGAAGCACGCTTGGGCCTGGACGGAAGAGCACGGCGGCATCATCCTCAAGCAGCTCCGCAAGCTCGGAGCCAGCTGCGACTGGGACCGCACGGCCTTCACCATGGACGAGAAACGCTCGGAAAGCGTGCTCAAAGTCTTCTGCGACCTCTACGACAAGGGCCTCATCTATCGCGGCCTCCGCATGGTCAACTGGGACCCCAAGGCGCAGACGGTGCTCTCGACAGAAGAAGTTATCTATCGCGACGAGAAGTCGAAGCTGTACTACCTGAAGTATTATGTAGAGAGCCCCCAACCCAAAGACCCCCCAACCCCCTTTAGGGGGAGCTTTTCGCGGCAGGAACTCCCCCTAAAGGGGGATGGGGGGTCCGTCATCCACAAGGATGCCAAGGGCTACTATGCCGTGGTTGCCACCACACGTCCCGAGACCATCATGGGCGACACGGCCATGTGCATCAACCCCAAGGACCCGAAGAACCAGTGGCTGCGCGGGCATAAGGTCATCGTGCCGCTGGTGGGCCGCGTCATCCCCGTCATCGAGGACCGCTATGTCGACATCGAGTTCGGCACAGGCTGTCTGAAAGTGACGCCTGCCCACGACGTGAACGACTACCAGCTGGGCAAGACGCACAACCTGGAGACCATCGACATCTTCAACCCCGACGGCACCATCTCCGACCAGTCGCCTCTCTATGTCGGCATGGACCGCATGGACGTCCGCAAGCAGATTGCCAAGGACCTCGAAGCAGCAGGCCTTCTGGAAAAGGTAGAAGACTACGAGAACAAGGTGGGCTACAGCGAGCGCAACCAGGACACAGCCGTCGAGCCACGCCTCTGCAAGCAATGGTTCCTCTCCATGAAGCACATGGCCGACATCGCCCTGCCGCCCGTGCTCGAAGGCAAGCTCAAGTTCTATCCCACGAAGTACGTCACGACCTATCGCAACTGGCTCGAGAACATCCAGGAGTGGTGCATCAGCCGTCAGCTCTGGTGGGGGCATCGCATTCCCGCGTACTTCATAGAAACAGCCTCCCCCGAGGGGGAGGAGAACGAGCGGTTTGTTGTGGCTCTCACACCCGAAGAAGCTTTGGTCAAGGCTCAGGAGAAATTCGGTAAGGACATCACGATGGATATGCTCCGTCGCGACGAGGACGCCCTCGACACATGGTTCTCTTCCTGGCTCTGGCCCATCTCTCTCTTCGACGGCATCAACAATCCTGGCAACGAGGAGATTCGCTACTACTATCCCACGAGCGACCTCGTGACCGGTCCGGACATCATCTTCTTCTGGGTGGCCCGCATGATTATGGCAGGCGAGGAGTACATGGGCGACATCCCCTTCAAGAACGTCTACTTCACAGGCATCGTGCGCGACAAGCTCGGCCGCAAGATGAGCAAGAGCCTCGGCAACTCGCCCGACCCGCTCGAACTCATTGCCAAGTACGGAGCCGACGGTGTGCGAATGGGCATGATGCTGTCCGCTCCTGCCGGCAACGACATTCTCTACGACGATGCACTCTGCGCACAGGGCCTTGCCTTCTGCAACAAGATGTGGAACGCCTTCCGCCTCGTCAAGGGATGGAAGACCATTGACCATTCATCATTGACCATTGACCATTCATCATTGACCATTGACCATTCAGCTACGCCCGAAAACACAGCGGACAATAATGGTCAATGGTCAATGGTCAATGGTCAATCAAATCGCGAAGCAGTCCAGTGGATGCAGGCAAAGCTCAACGCCACCTACGCCGAGATAAACGACCTCTACAGCAAGTACCGCCTGAACGAAGCGCTGATGGCTGCCTTCAAGCTCTTCACCGACGAGTTCAGCGGCTGGTACCTCGAAATGATAAAGCCCGCTTACCAGGCTCCCATCGACAGCAAGACGCTCAGCGCCACGCTCGGCATCTTCGACCAGCTCCTGCACATCATCCATCCCTTCATGCCCTTCATCACGGAGGAACTTTGGCAACACATCGCCGAAAGGAAGGACGGCGAGTCGCTCATGGTATCGGTCTTCAAGACGGCAGAGCCTACGCAGGGTGAAGCCGGGCTTATCGCTCAGGTCGAGGAAATGAAGCAAATCGTGAGTGGCGTCCGTGCCGTGCGCCAAAGCAAGAACATCTCGCCCCGCGAACCTCTGGCACTCCAGGTGATTGGCGCAGCCAAGCAGGGTGTGACAAGCATTCCTGCCCTCGCTGCCGTCATCGAAAAGCTGGCCGGACTGAGCAGCATCGAAGCCGTCTCTGAAAAGGGCGAAGGCACACAGGCCTTCCTCGTCGGCACCGATGAATACGCCGTTCCCCTGGGCAACCTGATTGACACCGAAGCAGAGCGCACGAAGGCCGAGGCTGAAATCAAGCGTCTGCAAGGCTTCATGGCAGGCATCGAAAAGAAACTGCAGAACGAGCGCTTCGTGCAGAACGCCCCGGCTCAGGTCGTTGAGTTGGAACGCAAGAAGCTGGCCGACGCGCAGAGCAAGATTGCAGCCCTCGAGCAGACCATCAAATCCCTCGGATGACAAAGGGCAGAGCGCAAACAAAGCTACGCCAATGTACAGAAGACAACACTAACGGCGAATCAACACGAACATTAAAAACATCACCAATGAACAAGAACGAAAACTTTGTCATCACGATTAACCGTGAAGTAGGTAGTGGCGGTCGGACTGTTGGCCGCAAAGTGGCCGAAAGGCTGGGAGTTCAATACTATGACAAGGCCATCATCAAGACCCTAACCGAGAAACTGAAGCTGAACGAGGATACGATAGAGGAGATGAAGGGAAAAAGCCATCATTGGTGGCACGACTTCAGATTCGCTCAAGGCATCAGCGCAGGCATGATACCCTTGCGGTTTTCTGATTCTTACGGCGGCGAACTCTGTCAGCCCACCCCGGAGCTGATGTTCCGCATGGAAAAGGAACTGCTGCAAGGCATCGCGGCCGACGAGTCGTGTGTAGTGGCCGGCCGCGGCGGCTTCTTCGTGCTGCGCCAGCATCCCAACCATCTGAGCGTGTTCATACAGGCCTCCCTGGACTTCCGCGTAGAGCGCCTGGTAAGCAAACAGAACATGACCCCGGACGAGGCTCGCAAGGTGATAGAGAAGGTTGACCAGATGCGTGAGAACTATGTGAAGAAGTACTGCGGCACATCGCGCTATGATGCCCGCAACTACGACCTTGTCCTCCGCGCCGACGGCAAGACAGAGGACGAGCTTGCCGAAATCATCCTGCGATATTAGCATCGGCTTTATCCTCTTATTAGACCCCGGCTATGAACGCGCCAGACCTACATCAGCAGATGATTCTGGAGAAATACCGCGAGGCGTTGCCAGAGCTTGAGCAACTGAAATCAGATGTGCTCAAGGCTTTGCATGAGGCGCTGGACAGTAGCGGACTCACCGTTACTGCCATAGAAGCACGGGTAAAGGCCGAGAAATCCCTGGTAGGCAAACTGGCACAGAAGGGCGCCAAGTACACCTCGCTGACAGACATCACAGACCTTGTCGGAGCACGCGTCATCACATTCTACACCGACGACGTAGACCGCATCGCATCCATAGCGGAGAAGCTGTTCGAGATAGACTGGGCTAACTCCGTAGACAAGCGCAAGCTACACCAGCTTGACAGCTTCGGCTACAACTCGCTCCACTATATCTGCCGCTTGCCGGGCTACGACTTTCGTTTCGAGCTCCAGCTGCGCACAACGCTTCAGCATGCATGGGCAGCCATCAATCACGACAACGGCTACAAGTCCGACATCGAGATTCCCCACGAATACCTGCGCCGCATGAACCGTCTGGCAGGCATGCTGGAAATGGCGGACGACGAGTTCAGCCGTATCCGTTCGGAACTCACAGACTACCGCCGCCGCGTACAGACCCTGGTAAAGAACGGCAAGCTGGACGACGTACTGCTGGACGGCGACACCTTTCGCTCCTACCTCCAGGCTGGTCCCGTCAATTCCCTCAACAAACACATTGCGGCCATCAACCAGGCAGAAATACAGGAGGCCCCTCTCGACAACTACCTGCAGGTGTTCAAGACGCTCAACTGCAATACCCTCGGCGATGTAAACCGCCTCATCAAACAGTATGAGGAAGGCGCTTACCTGCTGGCGCGTCACCAACTCGGCAACACCGACCTGGACATCATATCCTCCTCCATCGGATTGCAAAATATCTGCATTGTGTGCATCCTCTCCACCGGAGGCGGAAAGATTGGCCTGGAGCGGCTCTTCGATGCCATCAACGGCACGAACGCTCATAACGCGACACTTGCTGCCATGACGTATGAACAGGCAAAGACATTACCATTCATGAAGAACTAATTGACGACGCATGGAACCTTTACTCATCGACCTCAATGACTATGTCCGCACCGGCGAAGGGGCTAATGGTGCGAGCTACAACCACAAGCATGACCCAAGCATCATGCTCAAGCTCTATTTCCATAACTTCGATGCTGCACAAAGGGAGCTGGAGTTGTCAAGGAAAGTCTACCAGATGGGAATCCCTACTCCCGAGCCTGGCTGTCTCGTGACGGACGGCAAGCGCATGGGCATCCGTTTCAAGAGAGTAGAAGGCAAGTGTTCCTACTCCCGTGCGTGCGGCGACAATCCCGAACGTACCGAAGAATATGCACGCGAGTTCGCACAGATATGCAAACGTCTTCATGCCACGCATGTCGACACCTCACTGTTCGAAGATGTCAAGAGCCGTCTCCACACGCTGCTCTACGCCAACCCTGATTTCACACAGGAGCAGAAGAAGAAGATCTACGACTTCATTGCCAATGCACCCGATGCCGACACAGCCATCCATGGCGACCTGCAGTTCGGCAACGGGATATTCACGGAGAAAGACGGTGTCCGCACCTCCTACTTCATCGACCTTGGGGACTTCTGCTACGGTTACCCCATGTTCGACATCGGAATGGTCTATCTCTGCTGCTGCCTGAACGACGAGGCCTGGACAATGGAGGTCAACCACATGACCAACGCCACGGCCGCTCGTTTCTGGGATGCCTTCGCACTGGAGTATTTCGGACCGGAAGCCGACATGGAAGCCATCATGCACGAAGTGAAAATCTATGCCGGACTGAAAACCATCATCATTGAGCGAGACACCCACTGCCCTATGCCACAATTCCGTGCGATGCTCGAAGGAACTGTTTACTGACTAAATACCCTAAGGAATGGCTAACAAATACATGGATACCGACCTGCTCGACCGCGCCATCATATTCGCGGTGAAAGCACATCACAACTCCGAACGCCGCGGGAAAGGCTTTCCTTATATCGTCCACCCGATGGAGGCCGTGGAGATAGTGGCCACCATCACGCCCGACCAAGAACTCCTGGCCGCAGCAGCCTTGCACGACACAGTCGAGGATACCGATGTCACACTGGAAGACATCCGCCGCGAGTTTGGCGAGCGGGTAGCATCTCTTGTGGAGGCAGAAAGCGACCAGCTCACCGAAGGCTTACCCGAGGAAGACACCTGGCACGAACGCAAACAAGCAGCCATCGACCGACTGCACAGAGCCTCCCACGATGCAAAAATTGTAGCGATGGGCGACAAGCTCAGCAACATGCGCGCCATCTACCGCGACTACATGACACGAGGAGACGCGCTATGGCAAATCTTCCACGTCAAAGACAAAGCCTCGCATGAGTGGCACTACCGGAAACTTGCAGAATCTCTCAACGATTTGAGCGGCACCTTTGCATATCAGGAGTTTATAGATTTGATTGACAAAGTCTTTCACAAATGAGGAAAAAACTACTACGGCTAATACCCAAAACTCTGCGCTCGAAGTCAAGCCTGGCAATCATCCTCACCGCTGCTGTTCTGGTGGAGCTAACAAACGGTGTGCAATACTTGTTTGCCAAGAAAAGCATCCAAGATGAAGTGGAACATCGTGCCAAGAGCGAGCTGAGAGCGAAAAGCCTGGAAATAGAAAACTTAACCACTGCAGTAGAAGTAGCTGTTGAGAATATGGTGTGGGCAGTGGAGGCAGAACTTGCCAACCCCGATAATATCCCCAACGTTACACGCCTGCTTTTGGAGAATAACAAGCAAATCGTAGGTGTCGGCGTGCCATTCGTAGCCGACTACTACCCGAAGTACGGGCATTGGTGCGAACTGTATGTAGCCCGCAGCAGCAATGGAGATATCGAGGCGGAACAGATAGGCGGCCCAGACCACGACTATCTGCAATCGAGTTGGTTCTTAGGAGCCATAGCCGCAAAAGAAGGATTTTGGAGTGACCCCTACTTCGACGAGAAGGGAGCACGAATGATGCTTTGCTCATACTTCGCCCCTGTTCACGATCAGAACGGACAAATAGTGGCACTGCTGGGAGCAGACGTGTCGCTCGACTGGCTGTCGGAACTTATCAATTCAAAACAGATTTATCCTTCCAGTTATAACCTTCTCCTGTCGCGAACAGGCCAGATTATGGCATGTCCCGTAGAAAGCCTTGTGATGCGCCGTAACATAGAACAAGTGACGGCAGACATGAGCGACACGACCATAGGCTACATCAACCGCGAAATGATGGCCGGCCACAGCGGGAAGGCCACAGTGCACGACGACGATGGCGAGAAGAGCTATGTGTTCTACGCCCAGATGGATGACGGCACCGGCTGGTCGATGGCCATTGTGTGCTCCGACAACGAAATCTACTATAGCCTCCGCCAAGTGCGCTTCAACCTTTTCCTGCTGATGCTCATCGGCATGGCATTGCTTGGCTATATCATTTGGCGTGCCACAAAGAACGCCATACGTTTGCAGGCAGTAAGCGCCGAGAAGGAACGGATAGGCAGTGAGCTGCACATTGCCAGCGAGATACAGAAGAGCATGCTGCCGAAGATATACCCCCCATATCCGGAACGAGACGACATTGAGATATACGGCTCACTCGTGCCCGCCAAAGAAGTGGGCGGCGACCTCTTCGATTTCTATATCAGGGACGAGAAACTATTCTTCTGCATCGGCGATGTCAGCGGGAAAGGTGTTCCTGCCTCGTTGGTGATGGCTGTCACGCGAAGCCTGTTCCGCACCGTCTCGGCTCACGAAGCCAGTCCGGAACGCATCGTAGCACAGATGAACGACTCGATGGCACAGACGAACGACACGAACATGTTTGTCACAATGTTCGTTGGCGTGCTCGACCTTCCGACAGGCCGTCTGCGCTACTGCAACGCTGGACACTGTTCGCCCCTGCTTATTGACAGCGAGCAATCTGAGACTGTGCCTATGAAGGAAGAGACGCAGGGCAATCAGCAATTATCTTTTGTCAATTGCGTCTCAAACCTCCCCATCGGCATCATACCTAACTACAAATTCGAAGGGCAGGAACTTCTCGTCCACACTCAAAGTACCGTCTTTCTCTATACCGACGGCCTGACCGAAGCCGAAGACACCATGCACGTTCAATATGGAGAGGACAGGATGATGACGCAAATGAAGAAAATTGATGCAAGCAAACCACAAGACCTCATCGAACATGTAGCCGCCGCCGTCCACGCTTTTGTGGGTGATGCCAAGCAGAGCGATGACCTGACAATGTTGGCAGTGAAGTACACCAAGAAACAACTTGACGTACGACTGAAGCGCGACTTGACTCTCCAAAATGACATTGAGCAAGTTCCGCTGTTAGCACAATTTGTCGACGAGGTGTGCGAAGAGATTGGCCTCGACATGCCTACGACCATGCAAATGAATCTGGCCCTTGAAGAGGCAGTGGTCAACGTAATGAAGTATGCCTATCCACACGGCATCGTTGGTGACATCCACATCGAGGCACAAGCCAGTGATGTTCGCCTGAAATTTGTCATCAGCGACAATGGAACGCCCTTCGACCCCACAGCCAAAGCCGAAGTGGACACTACGCTCTCTGCAGAGGAGCGCCCCATAGGCGGACTGGGGATTCATCTGGTGAGGAAGATAATAGACTCTATCAACTACGAGCGAACCTGCAATAAGAACATATTGACACTTCGGAAGAAAATAAGTAACCAATAATGGAGTGCATAATGTTTTTAGGGCTGAACGGCAATGCCTGGATAACGATAGTCACCTTGCTTGGCATTTTCGTGGTGATGGCACGGACACGTGTGCCTGCCGAGGTAACATTCCTTGGGGCTCTCACCATACTGCTCGTCACCGGAGTAGTGACCGAGGAGGAAGGCATGGCAGGCTTTGGCTCAGAGCCGGTCGTTGTTCATGCAGCCTTCTTTGTAGTCATTGCCGGACTGATGCAGACAGGCGTGCTCTACTGGCTCACAAAGCATGTGCTGGGCAATCCCAAGAACTTTCGGAATGCTATTGTGCGACTGATGGCACCCATCAGCCTGTTGGCAGCATTGCTTAACTCGGTAAACGTCGTAGCCCTATTCATCGATACGGTGAAGATTTGGGCACGAAAACTTGACATCCCTGCTTCAAAGCTTCTGTTGCCACTGAGCTATGCAGCCTCGTTGGGAGGCATGTGTACATTGTTAGGGAGCTCGTCGAACCTGGTCATTGCCGGTCTTTATTTCAAACAGACAGGACAATCACTCAACATCTTCGAACCGTTGCTGCCCGGACTGGCACTCACCGTCGTGGGTATCTTGATAGTCGTGGCAATGCAACGCTTCATTCCCTCGCGAGAATCGCCCGAACAGTCTTTCGAGACCACCTCAGACTATACTGCCGAACTACTTGTACCGACAGACAATCCTGCCATTGCCGAAACGGTGGAAGAAGCTGGTCTGTACCGCATCAAGGGCGGCTCTCTTATCGAGATAGTGCGCTTCGACAAAGAGATTATCATGCCCGTGAGCCCCGACGAGCCCTTGATGGGCGGAGACCGTCTGGTCTATGCAGGTCAAATCAACGAGATACTTGAGCTGAAACGCAGTCATGGTCTCGTGGCTGCCGACCACCACGTGTGGAGCATCAACGAGATTGACACCAAGCGAAAGATGCGTACAGCCTATGTCGACTTTGGGAGCGACCTTATCGGCACAAAGATGACTGAGAGTGACTTCGAGCACGAAAACGACGTTGTACTGGTGGCTGTAGCCCGTCAAGGCAGACGTGTGGAGGGACAGCCTCGCGAAATCAGGTTGCAGGCAGGCGACTCCCTGCTGTTGGAGTGCCCGAAAAACAGCGACAACAAGATTGAACAGGCCAACCGCCGCCGACTGACATTCTTTGATTCACACTTCGTCCCGCAGACCAGCTCGCGCACAATCACAGCCACCATCATACTCGTATTGATGTTCCTGCTGTCATCGTTTCATGTGCTGCCGCTGATGGCTACGACGATGTTGGCCGCAGGAGCCATGATACTGTTCCGCTGCTGTCGCATGGACCGCGTGCTGACGTACATCGAGTGGGATATATTGCTCCTGCTGGGCTCAACAGTCGTATTCTCTTCGGCAATCGCGAAGACAGGTATTACCGATGCGATAGCCTCCGGCATACTCGACCTTTGTGGCTCCAACCCCTACGTTGTGATGGCAGTGATGTGCCTGCTGGCCTCTGTTGTCACAGAGTTCGTGAGCGACGTGGGCAGTGCAGCTGTCTTCTTCCCCGTCATCTGGCAACAAGCCCAGATGCTCGGATGCAACCCGATGCCCTTCGTCATGTCGCTGATGCTCTCCGTCACCATCAGCTTCGCCTCGCCAATAGGCTCCAGCACCCATATACTCATCTACGGCCCCGGCTCGTTCCGCTTTAGCGACTTCGCACGCCTCGGGGCTATCATGCATGTTGTACTCCTCGTCGTGTGCATCGTGCTTGTCAACCTGATTTATCCACTATATACATAATAAATAATGAAAACTGTATTCAAAGAAGAAAACAACGATTACGTCATGTACTTTGAAGGACGCCTTGACACAGCCGTGGCTGCAAAGGTGGAAAAAGAGCTGCAGCCGCTCGCAGAATGCAGCGGCCACGATATAGTGCTCGAATGCTCCAAGCTGGAGTACATCTCATCGAGCGGACTGCGTCTGTTCCTCGGTGTACTGAAAAAGGCAAAAGCTCTGGGCAGCCACGTCTACATCAAAGGCCTCGGCGACGAAATTCGCTCGGTCTTTGCCATGACTGGCTTCATCAACCTGTTTGAGTACAGATAAGGTCAGAACTCCAGGTCTGCCCAGTGCGGATTATGGTCGGAGAGCATTGCTTCAGGGTTGGGAACCTCAATGTGCGAATGTGTGACGCGAATGGAAGGTGTGATGAAGATGAAATCGATCTTCTCGCACTTGAGCGGTGGAATGCGGCAGTAGTTGTGCCATGTAAAGGTCGTACCGGTATGGTGGGCCGTCATGTGATAGGCATCGTTGAACTTGCAGCCTGACGTTTTCCCATTTACTACTTGACTGCTTGTCATTGTTTGGTAGGCTTCATCATCTTCCGTGACATTGAAATCGCCGGTCACGACGGCAGGCTTGTCTCCCACAATATCCTGAATCTTCCTCATAATGAGCTTGGCACTCTCCCTGCGAGCCGTCACGCCCACATGGTCGAAGTGTGTATTGACAGCCATGAAGACTTTGCCTGTCTGCTTGTCCTTGAGTTTTGCATAGCTTGCGATACGCTCCAAGGCAGCATCCCAACCGACAGAGCCTGGCACATCGGGAGTCTCGCTTAGCCAGAAGTTGCCCTTTTCCAGGACTTCGAACTTCTCCCGGAGGAAGAAGACCGGGCTGTATTCGCCCTTTGTCTTGCCGTCCGTTCTTCCCACACCCACATAATCATACTCGGGCAAACGTGCAAGCAAGTCCTCGAGCTGAGAGTGCAGGACCTCCTGCATACCGACAACGTCGAGATGTTTCTCCTTGATATAGTTTGCCACACGGTCGCGGCGGACATTCCATCCCCACCCTTCCTTATCATCAACAGTCGTCTGCAGACGGATATTGAACGTTCCCCAGCGAAGCTTCGCCGGTTCAGAATTTGGTTTTCCGGCAGACATACAAATCATCGGCACAAGCACAGTAAGCATTAAAAGCAGTTGTTTCTTCATAGTTTCTTTCATTAGTTTAGTACAAAGTTACAAATTATTCTCAAATCTTAACCACTAATTCTTATTTTTATTGTAACTTTGCGCTGCTAAACGCAAAAAACAGCAACAGAGATGAACAAAGTAATGCTGATAGGCAACGTCGGAAAGGAGCCTGAGATAAAATATGTGGACCGCGGTGTCTGCGTGGCAAGCTTGACCTTGGCTACAACCGAACGCGGCTACACGCTGCAGAACGGAACGGAAGTGCCCGAACGTACGGAATGGCACAATGTCGTGCTGTGGCGAGGACTGGCAGAGGTCGTTGAGAAGTATGTCCACAAGGGCGACAAGCTTTTCATCGAGGGACAGATTCACACACGTACTTACGAGGACCGCAACGGCATCCGTCGCACTGTCACAGAGATTTGGGCCGAGTCGCTCGAAATGCTCTCGCCAAAACCTCAAGCCACCAGCGAAGCCACAGCAAACCAACAACCATCGGCACAATAAGCAATGGCAAACAGCCTCATAAACTTCTGGCAGGAGCTCGTAGACTCCATTTGCACCGTCAGCATTCAGTCGCCAACACCCGACGTATGGATAGCCTTCGCCATCGTCCTGTTCCTGCTCTTCTGCTCCGGATTCGTCTCGGCAAGCGAGATAGCTTTCTTCAGCCTCACCCCTGCCGAAAGGAGCACTATTGACGAAGGCAAGCATCACTCCGACGAAAAGGTAGCAGCCTTGCTCCATGACAGCGAACGCCTGCTGGCCACTATCCTCATCAGCAACAATCTGGTGAATGTGGCTGTCATCACAATCCTATACTTCTGCTTCGACAAGACCATTGACTTCGGTCAGGCACGCTGGCTGGAGTTCCTTGTCATGACCGTACTGCTCACCTTCCTGCTCCTGCTCTTCGGCGAAATAATCCCTAAGATATACAGCCGTCAGCACACGCTTGCCTTCTGCCGCTTTGCTGCGCCTACGCTTCAAGTGCTCAGCAAAGTCTTCTGGCCCCTGAGCCACCTGCTCATACGCAGCAAGGTCATTACCCGAAGGTTTGCTGCCGGCGAGACTGAGATGCTCACCGTCGACGACCTGGAGAAAGCAATGGAGCTGACCGACAAGAAGGACATTGCCGAGGAAGCCGGCATGCTCAAGGGCATCATCCGCTTCGGCGGCGAAATGGCAAAGGAAATCATGACGAGCCGTGTGGACATTGTAGACCTCGACGTAAAGGCTTCGTTCAGCGACGTACTTGCATGCATCGTTGCCAACAACTACAGCCGCATCCCTGTCTACCAAGGCACGGAGGACAACATCAAGGGCGTGCTCTACATCAAGGACCTGATGCCGCACCTCGGCAAGCCGCAGGGCTTCCGCTGGCAAAGCCTGATACGTCCCGCCTACTTCGTGCCTGAGACAAAGATGATAGACGACCTGCTGCGCGACTTCCAGGCAAACAAAGTGCACATTGCCATCGTCGTGGACGAGTTCGGAGGCACCAGCGGCATTGTGACGATGGAGGACATACTGGAGGAAATCGTCGGTGAGATAAACGATGAATACGACGACGAAGAGAAGTCCTACCAACGCCTCAACCAGAACACCTACATCTTCGAGGGCAAGACACTCATGTCGGACTTTACGAAAATCCTTGGCCTCGACGACGGGTACTTCGAGATGGTTGAGGGCGAAGCTGAAACCCTGGCAGGACTATTGCTTGAAATCAAGGGCGACTTCCCTGCCCAGGGCGAACGCATAGACTATAAGCGTTTCACATTCGAGGTACAGGAAGCCAGCCAACGCCGCATTGTCAAAGTGAAGGTTATCGTCCACAATAACGACTGACCCCTACTTCTTTTGGGCATTAAGGATGCGGTCTATCTCGACGAACTCTTCTCCGAGATTCAGGTTTAGATAAATACGATAGAGAGGCGACGCCCAGCGGTCTTCTTTCTCCGGCTGCAGGCGACGCACCATTTCCATGCACGGACGAGCCTTCCGATACAGGTCGCGCGTCCGTTCCTTGTCGGCTGCATACTGCGGACTGTTCACGTCCTTGCTGCTGTTCTCCTGCGAGATGATAGCCATGTTCAGATAGGCAATGCCCTTGTTGTAGTAGGCATCGGCATAATCCTTCTGGAGGGCAATGGAACTGTCGGCATAGACGACACACGATTCGTAGTTGTTCTCGGCCAGATAGCTCTTCGACTTGGCATAGTAGTGAATGGCTCTGCCTCCGGTGGCGGCAATGAGTTTGTCAGCAAGCCTGCGCTCTTCGGCAAATTCCCGCTGTGCATGATACCAATCGGCCAAATGGACAAAGAAGAAATCGTGCTCCGGGTATTCGCGCACTCCGCGTCGGAGCGTGACAACCCACATGTCGCTGTCCTTCATCTGGTCATAGGCTCGTGCCTTATATTCGAGGAGAATGGCTGAAGTGGAGGAGTCGGAATAGGTGATAGCCTCGTCGGCATGCTTGACGGTCCCGGGGTAGTTGTCCATGTGGAAAGCTGTGAGTGCAGCCAGACAGACCGCCTGCCGCAAGAGGGAATCTACGGGCTCGTCGTAGCGATAGGTGCTGTAGAGGTCGAAGAAGGGATAGGCCGGAGCAAAGCCTTGCCTTGCCAGGAAGTATTTACCGCCGCCGATGATGTTGCGACGGTGCTTGAGACGCAGTGCCCGCGTCTTCTTTTGCAGGCGCGGATGTATTCTGCCATTATCATCAGGGGCAAGGTCGACGCTGTCGCACAGGCGCAGCTGGGCATACATGTCGCAGAGTTTGTTGAAGAAGCGGGCCGTGTCGAACGCCTGCTTGAGGTAGGCTTTCTTGTTCTCCACGCCGTTGAGCGATTCTTCGAGCAAGGCGGCCATATAGTAGATGTCGGCCTTCTGCCTGTTCTTCAACCCTTCGCGACCGATGGCTCCGAGCAGGGCATTGCGGGCAGCATCCTGGTTCGCCTGGTTCTTGAGGGCAGTCTTCGCGTTCTTCCGAAGCGCAGAGAGCTTCTCCTGCTTCGGTTGCTTCTGCTTCTTCTCGGCGGCGCTGACGTTCAGGAATGCAGGCAGGATGAGAAAGAGAAGGAGGAGGGGAAAGCCCCTCCTCACCTTCCTTTTTGAAATATAATCTTGTCGTATAGCCATTTACCTATTTACTACAGCAGCTTGTCCATCTCGGCGGCCTTGGCAGCCTGGCCGGTCACGGAGTAGCACTGACGGAGCTCGAAGGCCCACTTCTGCGGATCGTCGGGAGCACATTCACGTGCTTTCTCGAAGAAAGGAATGGCCTCGCCAAAGATGCCCTTTGTCTTCTCGAGCGTGTTCTTGGCTTCTGTCTGGTTCTTGATATTGCTGATGGTGGAGTTCAGGGCCAGTGCCTGACGGAACTTGCAGAGTCCGCTCTGGTACCATGCGTCGTAGTAGTCGGGCTTCAGCTCCGTGCACTTGACGTATTCGGCGAAAGCCTCGTCGTACTTCTCTGCCTCGAAGTATTTGTAAGCCTTGCCGTAGTGTGCGATGAGGATGTTGGGATCTACGGCAATGACCTCGTCGACATACTTCATCAGCTGACTGCTTTCGGGGCCGGCTTCCTTGTCCTTCTTCAGGTAGTAAGCGATGAGCATCTGGATGTAGTCCTCGTTGGCTTTGGGCTCTTTCACGGTCATTTCGTGGAGATAGTTAGCCCATGCAGCGGAGTCGCCACGCTCGAGGAAGGAGATAATCTTCACCTGCTTCGTGCCGAGAGCGCCTTCCTGGAACTTCATGGCTGTGTCGTAGAGTGCGTCCATCTTGTCGTAGAGCTTGCCTTCGTGGGCAGCGTGGTAGGCATAGTAGGCAATCTGTTCGCCAGGAATGCGGAGCTGTGCGATGTCGGCCACTTCGGGATAGATTGTTGTATAGTTCATGGCAGTCTCGTAAGCCTCGATGGCCTTGTCGAACTTCTGGCAGTTGCCGTTGAACTGACCGGCGTAGATGTAGTAGTCGCCGCACTGGGCCAGGTTGAACTTCTTTCCCTTGAGGTAGTTCTCGTTGCCTGTCTCGCCTTTTGTGACCTTAGTGTTCTGCAGTTCTTTCTGCAGGGCGTCGGTCATAATCTTGAGGTTGGTGTAGAAGAAAGCTGTGTCGAACGGTTCGTTGTTGGCAGCGTGGCCGAGCATGACGTTGTGGGGCTGGAGGGCGAGGTCGGCGCTGAGCTTGTAGGCTTCGCCGAGTTTGTTCTCAGCGATGGCTCCGCTCTTGAGGGCCTTGCGGATGATGGCTTGGCCTTTCTTGCACTCGGTCATGATTTCGTCTTCCGTAGCTGTCTTCTCTGTTATCTTGGCAGAGAGGGCATCGTAGATTTTCTGCGCTTCGGTCATTTGTGCCTTGGCTTCCTTCTGTGCTGCTTTGAGGGCGGCCTTGTCGACCTGTCCCATGGTGATGGTACTGATGCTCATGAACAGTGCCATCGAAATAAGTGGTTTTTTCATAGCGAATATAATATAAATATGTATACTATGTGTATTTACTGTTCACCTCCGTCCGTCTGGCCTTCAGTTTCTGTTTCCTCCGGGGCTTCGGGCTCTTCGTCGGCACGCGGCACGACGCTGAGGTGGGAGATGACGTCGTTGCGCTTCTTCAGCTCAATGACCTTCGTGCCCTGTGTGACGCGGTTCTTTGTCTCCTTGATGGCGTCGGCATGCAGGCGGATGGTTGTGCCGCTCTTGTTGATGATCATCAGGTCGTCGTCGTCCTTCACGACGGTGATGGCCACGAGGTAACCGGTCTTGTCGGTGATGGCGAGCGTCTTGACACCCTTGGCGTGACGGCTCGTCTTGCGGTACTCCTCGACGTCCGTGCGTTTGCCAAAGCCGTTTTCGCTGAGCACCATGATGCTTTCGGTCTCTGCGTCGTTGATGATGCACATGCCCACAACGCCGTCGCGCGGGTCGTCGTCGAGGATGATGCTCTGCACGCCGGTGGCTGTACGGCCCATCGGACGGACCTGACTCTCGTCGAAGCGTACGGCACGACCGCCGGCATTGGCGATGATGATTTCATCCTGGCCGTTGGTCAGCTCTACGCCGATTACCTGATCGTCCTCGCGGATGTTGATGGCGTTGACGCCGTTCGTGCGGACGCGGCTGTATTCGGTCAGGCATGTCTTCTTGATGATGCCTTGCTTGGTGCAGAAGACGACGTAGTGGCTCTGGCAGAAGTCGGGGTCGCCGAGCTTACGGATGCAGAGGCATGCGCGTACGGCATCGCCGGGCTCGATGTTGAGCATGTTCTGTATGGCACGTCCCTTGCCCTGCTTGTTGCCGTCGGGGATGTCGTAGACCTTGAGCCAGTAGCAGCGTCCGCGGTCGGTGAAGAAGAGCATGGTGTTGTGCATCGTGGCGGGATAGATCTTCTCGATGAAGTCGTTGTCGCGCGTGGAGCTTGCCTTGACGCCGATGCCGCCGCGGCCCTGTGCCTTGAAGTCGGCCAGGGGGATGCGCTTGATGTAGCCCATGTGCGACATGGTGATGACCACTTCGTCGTCGGCGTAGAAGTCTTCGGCATTGAACTCTTCGGCACTAGGCAGGATTTCTGTGCGGCGTGCGTCGCCGTACTGTTCCTTTATCTCGATGAGCTCGTCCTTGATGACCTTGCGGCAAAGGGCGTCGTCGGTGAGAATCTGGTTGTAGTACTTTATCTTCTCCAGCAGGTCGTTGTACTCGTTGTGGAGGTCTTCCTGACGAAGTCCTGTGAGCTGAGCCAGACGCATATCGACGATGGCCTTGCTTTGCAGCTCGTCCAGTTCGAAGCGTGCCTCCAAGTTACGCTGAGCTTCCTGTGGTGTCTTGCTGGCGCGGATGATGTGAACCACCTCGTCGATGTTGTCCGATGCGATGATAAGCCCTTTCAGGATGTGTGCACGCTCTTCGGCTTTGCGCAGGTCGTACTTTGTGCGGCGTATGGTGACGTCGTGGCGATGTTCCACGAAGTTGCTGATGAAGTCGCGCAGGGTGAGCAGCTGGGGGCGTCCCTTGACGAGGGCGATGCTGTTGACGCTGAAGCTGGTCTGCAGGGGTGTCATCTTGAAGAGTTTGTTCAGGACGACGCGTGCGTTGGCGTCACGCTTGAGGTCGACCACGATGCGCATGCCTTCGCTGTCACTCTCGTCGTTGACGTTGCTGATGCCGTCTATCTTCTTTTCGCCCACGAGCTGTGCGATGTACTCGATGAGCTGCTGTTTGTTCACGCCGTAGGGTATCTCGCTGACAACAATCTTATCGTGCGTGTCGCCGTTCTCAATTTCGGCTTTGGCACGGAGCACGACGCGTCCGCGTCCCGTCTCGTAGGCGTCGCGGATGCCCTGCATGCCCATGATGTAGGCTCCGGTGGGGAAGTCGGGGCCTTTGACGTACTGCATCAGCTGCTCGACGGTGAGGTTGTTGTCGTCGACGAATGCCACGCAGGCGTCGATGACTTCGCTCAGGTTGTGTGTCGGAATGTTGGTAGCCATGCCGACGGCGATGCCTGTGGCGCCGTTGACGAGGAGGTTGGGGATTTTCGTAGGCATGACGGTGGGCTCGCGGAGTGTGTCGTCGAAGTTATTGGTCATGTCGACGGTCTCCTTGTCCAGGTCGTCCATCATGGCTTCGCCCATCAGACTGAGGCGTGCCTCGGTGTAACGCATGGCTGCGGGACTGTCGCCGTCCACGCTGCCGAAGTTGCCTTGTCCGTCGACCAGCGTGTAGCGCATCGCCCATTCCTGGGCCATACGGACGAGGGCCATGTAGACCGAGCTGTCGCCGTGCGGGTGGTACTTGCCGAGCACTTCGCCGACGATACGTGCACACTTCTTGTATGGGCTGCTATGGAAGTTGCGCAGTTCGCGCATTCCGTACAGGATTCTGCGGTGGACGGGCTTGAATCCGTCCCTGACATCAGGCAAGGCGCGAGCCACGATGACGCTCATCGAGTAGTCGATGTAGCTCTTCTTCATTTCCTCCTGAATATCGACTTTGATAATTCTTTCTTGATCTTCCATTAGATTTGGTTTGCAGGTCTGCTAAAACCTTACTTTATATTAACATTTAATTTGGGCACAAAGGTACAAAAAAAAACTGAGAGACGCAAATCCCTAATGTGAAATTAAGCTAAAAATGTACGCAGGGGCGCGTAATGTCGCAGTCGGGCGCGACGCACATGCGGGGGTGCTCGGGTTCGAAGGGCGTTCCGCGGCAAAAACAAGCGCCTTGCTCTTCCGGAATAAGCGCCTTGCTCCTCCAAAATAAGCACGAGGCTCTTCCGAAATAAGCGCAAGGCTCTTCCGGACGAAGCACGTGTCGCGGGCGAACTAAGCACGTGTCGTGGACGAACTAAGCACGCGTCGTGGGCGAACTAAGCACGCGTCATGGTGGGGAAAAGTTGCTTGCGCTCGGCAAAAGGCAAAAGAAAAATCCGCCATTCTTTTGCTTTTTCGCGCGTTTAATCGTAACTTTGCACCCGAAAGAAACAAAAACCGACTATGCCCCTAAGACTTCCCGACAGACTCCCTGCCATAGAATTCCTCCGCCAGGAGAACATCTTCGTGCTGGGCGAGGAACGCGCCGGCGCTCAGGACATACGCCCTCTGCGCATCGTCATCCTCAACCTCATGCCCCTGAAGATAACGACCGAGACAGACCTCATACGCCTGCTCTCGAACTCACCCCTGCAGCTCGACGTGCACCTCATGAAGGTCAAGGCGCACACAAGCAAAAATACGCCCATCGAACACATGCAGGCCTTCTACCGCGACTTCGAGGCCATGAGACACGAGAAGTTCGACGGCATGATCATCACGGGAGCGCCCGTAGAACACCTTGACTACAAGGACGTGACGTACTGGGACGAGATGACCGACATCTTCTCGTGGGCACGGACGCACGTCACCAGCACGATGTACATCTGCTGGGCGGCGCAGGCCGGACTCTACTACCACTACGGAGTGCCCAAGTACCCGCTTCCGCAGAAGATGTTCGGCATCTTCCCGCAGGTGCCGCTCCTGCCCCGCCTGCCCATCTTCCGCGGCTTCGACGACGTCTTCTACATGCCCCACAGCCGCCACACCGAGATTCGGCGCGAGGACATCCTGGCCGTGCCCGAGCTGACACTCATTGCCGAGAGCCCGCAGAGCGGCGTCTCGATGGTCATGGCACGCAACGGACGCGAAATCTTCATCACGGGCCACTCCGAATACTCCCCGCTGACACTCGACACCGAGTACCGTCGCGACCTCGCCAAAGGACTGCCCATACAGAAGCCCTTCAACTACTATCGCGACGACGACCCGCAGAAGGGACCGCTCGTCACCTGGCGCGGCCACGGCAACCTCCTCTTCCAGAACTGGCTCAACTACTACGTTTATCAGGAAACGCCCTACGACATCAATGAAATCAGATAGCAACCCTATCGAACTCCTCTCTCCTGCCCGCGACCTCGTCTGCGGCCTCGAAGCCATCGACCACGGGGCAGATGCCGTCTACATCGGAGCATCGCACTTCGGAGCAAGGTCCGTCGCCTGCAACTCCACCAAGGACATCGGCATCCTCTGCGACTATGCCCACCGCTACGGGGCAAAGGTCTACGCCGCCGTCAACACGATTCTCTACGACACGGAGCTGGAGGACTGCCGCCGGCTGGCGTGGGAACTCTACGACGTCGGCGTTGACGCACTCATCGTGCAGGACATGTCCTTCTGCACGTTCATTCCAGGCGTGAGAGAAGCGGGAATGCCGCCCATACCCCTGCACGCCAGCACACAGATGGACAACCGCACGCCGGAGAAGGTGGCGCTGCTTGCCGAACTGGGTTTCGAGCAAGTTGTCCTGGCACGCGAACTCTCGCTCAAGCAGATAAGCCGCATCCACAAAACGGTGCCCGACGTCAGGCTCGAGGCCTTTGTCCACGGCGCACTATGCGTCTCCTACAGCGGACAGTGCTACGCCTCGCAGTTCTGCTTCGACCGCTCGGCCAATCGCGGCAGGTGCGCACAGTTCTGCCGTCTGCCCTTCACGCTGCTGGATGCCGGGGGCAAAACGCTCATTGGCGACAAGTACCTGCTTTCGCTCCGCGACACGAACCGCTTGGAAAACCTCGAGGAGATGCTCGATGCAGGCGTGAGCAGCTTCAAGATAGAAGGCCGGCTGAAGGATGTGGCATACGTCAAGAACGTCACCGCCGCCTACCGCCAGGCACTCGACGCCATCATGAAGCGGCGGCCGGAGTTCGTCCGTTCCTCCTTCGGCACGTCGGACTACACGTTCCAGCCCGACCTCTCGCGCAGCTTCTCGCGCGGCAGCACCGACTATTTCCTGCACGGCAGGACTGACGACTTGGCATCGCCCGACACGCCCAAGAGCCGCGGACGCGAGGTGGGACACGTCAAGGAGGTGCGCGGCGGCTGCATCATCGTCAGCTCGTCCGAGGTCTTCACCAACGGCGACGGACTCTGCTACTTTGACACGGAAGGCCGTCTGCAAGGCTTCCGCGTGAACCGCGCCGAGGGAAATCACCTCTATCCCGCCGTGATGCCGGACATCAGGAAGGGCGACCGCCTCTGGCGCAGCCTGGACCAGCAATGGGAACGCCTCATGAGCGGACGGACCGCCGAACGCCGCATCGCTACACGCTTCACGCTGCAAGAAACCGAACAGGGCTTCCGGCTCCTCTTCGAAGCAGACGACGGCATCATTTGCAGCAAGGACTTCCCTGCCGAACACCAGCCTGCACGCACCGACCAGACCAACTCCATCTCCGACGTCCTCGGCAAGCTCGGCGACACACCCTACGTCTGCACAGACGTCATGACAGCCTTCTCCCAGCCCTGGTTCATTCCCCGCAGCACGCTGGCCGACTGGCGACGGGAAGTCATGGCGGAGGTTGAGAAGATGGTCAAAAGCAGGAAGCGGGAACCCTCATTCACAGCCGGCAACACATCCGCCTTCCGCTCGCAGGCCTGCTCCGCACTGCCCGACGCCATTCCCTTCAAGGACTTCCGGCTCAACGTCTCGAACCTCATGGCTGAACAATTCTACAATTCCGTGAAATGCAAAGTGACGGAGCCGGCCCTCGAAGTGGCTACCCCCTCGGCAGGCAAGGCCGGCCTGCCGCTCATGACCTGCCGCTTCTGCATCCGCCACGCTTGGGGCCAATGCAAAAAGGAGAAGCCCGCCACCGGAAGCAAGGCGACCGACGGACGGCAGACGGGCGACACATGGCAGGACCCGCTCTTCCTCGTCATGGGCGACGGACGGCGCTTCCGCCTCCACTTCGACTGCAAGAAATGCGAGATGACCGTCCTCTCCGTCTGATACACATTATATATAATATAGCTTTCCCGTCCAGACCACTATGAAACACCTCCCCCTGCTGCTGCTCTCGCTCCTGCTCGCTTCCTGCTACTACAGCGACAAGGACACGACGCTCTATGCCGTGGGCGACAATTTCATCCTGGCCGTGGACAGCCTGACGCTGCAGAGCAACCGTCCCCTGCACAACATGCCCGTCGACACCCTGAGCGAACAGCTCTGCGTCTACAAGGACGACCCGCTCGTGGTGGCCGAGATGCTCGTCATCCCCGAGGACTCTGTCGACAGCATCTGGGTGAAGCTGGCTCACGACCAATACACGATGGGATGGACACACCAGCGCGACTTCCTGGAAAGCATCGTGCCCGACGACCCCATCTCGCAGTTCATCCACCTCTTCAGCATGCGCCATCCGTGGCTCTTCGCCATCCTCATCGTCCTCTCGCTGCCTGCTCTGCTCTGGCAAATCCTCAGCCGCAGGAAGCCGCACGTCTTCTTCCTCCGCGACATCCCCTCGCCCTACCCCACCTTCCTGCTCATCGTCCTCGCTGCATCGGCGCTTCTCTATGCCGGAATCCAGCACTACGTGCCCGATACATGGGTGCTCTACTACTACCACCCCACCCTCAATCCCTTCGGCCTGCCGCCCGTCCTGAGCATCTTCCTCTGCTCCGTGTGGGTCCTGTTCGTACTGCTCATCACGACGGCCGACGAAGCCTTCCGCCTGCTTCCGACAGCCGAGGCCGTGCTCTATCTGCTTTCCCTGCTGGGATGCTGCATCACCTGCTACCTGCTTTTCACCCTGGCAGCCCTCAGCCCTGCCGTCAGCTATATCCTCTTTGCCGCCTTTGTCATCGTCCTCGTGGTACGCTATGTGCGTTGCTCCAGAGTGAAATATCTGTGCGGTTCGTGCGGCGAAAGGCTTCACAATTTGGGTAAATGTCCGCATTGCGGAGCAGAAAACAGATAAAATTGCATCGCCGTGCCACCCTTTTGCGAAAAAAAGTGTATCTTTGTGCGCATAAAGTTGTCTAAACAATAAAAGAAGAAATAAATGAAAACGCTCAACCGATTCCTCCTCATCCTTGCTCTCCTGCTGCCGGCCTTCAGCGCCGAAGCCTTCGAAGCAGGGCAGACCGTTCGCCTCGTCAACAGGGGCAAGTCCGTCTTAGTGAAGAACTCGTCCCTCGACGAGAACGCCAATGCTGTCCTTTGGACCGAGACAAATGTCAACTCACAGCGCTGGACGCTCAGCGCAAAAGGCAATGGCACCTTCTACCTCACCAACGACTATACGGGATTCTACCTGGCCGGACTCAACTCCGCAACGTCGGGCAACGTCGGGCAGACAAGCAAGACGACAGCCAACTCGCGCGGCTTCTGGGAGTTCGTACCCGTGGAAGGAACGACCGACCAGTACTACATCTACCTTAACACGACACGCAGGTATGCCCTTGCCGCAGCAGCCGACGCCACGGAAGGCAGCAACCTGACCATCGTCAACACGGCCTCCTCGACCAACATCGACCCGGCCCGCATCACCTGGACGGTCGAGGTGGTAGAGCAGATGGAGAAAGCCTTCACCAAGGACAAGCGCGACGACATGATGAACAAGTGGAAGGCACGCGCCTACAGACAGGCCGGCACAGGATGGGTCATCGGCAACGGCGGCTGGTGGGGCGACGCCGAGATGTTCGAAATCGTGCTCGATGCCCTCGAAACGACAGGCGACCAGCAGTATGCCACCATGTTCGACAATCTCTACACGAACTTCATCGCCCGCAACAAGGGCACATGGTATCAGCAGGGAGTGAGCGGCTACAACGAGTACAACGACGACATTGCCTGGATGTGCATCGCATGCGTCCGGGCCTACCTGCTCACCGGACAGACGAAATACAGAACTACCGCCAAGACGAACTTCGACGGCATGTTCAAGCGCGCCGACTGCTACGGCAACGACCTCCTGCAATGGAAACACAGCTCGACGAGCAAGGGAACCAATTCCTGCATCAACGGTCCCGCCGCCGTCTGCGCCTGCTATCTTGCCATCGCACAGGCCGACGACAGCTACTACGAGAAGGCAAAGAAGACCTACCTTGCCGAGCGTGCCACTCTCTTCGAGATGTCGGGCGGCAAACCCACGGGAAAGGTCTGGGACAGCTACGACCAGGGAAGCAAGAGCTACAACTATTGGGCCTCCACATACAACCAGGGAACATGCCTCGGCGCTGCCATCATGCTCTACAACCACTACGGCGACCAGATGTTCAAGGACGATGCCGATGCCATCATCAAATGGTCGGAAGCTAACATGGCTAACTCGAAAGGCATCATACACGTCTGCCAGACAGTAAGCGGCGACCTCACTACCTTCAAGGGCATCATGCTCCGATACATCCGCAAGTACGCCGAGGACTTCAACGCTCCGCAGCACTATGCCTGGATAGCCAAGAACGCATACCACGCCTGGAACAACCGCAACTCCTCCGGCATCACATCCTCCGCATGGCTCACCAAAGCGGAGGAAGACTTCAAGCACCTCGAAGGCAGCGAATACAAGAACTTCGGCAACGACGGCAACATGACGTGCGTCTCGGCAGCCTTCAACTGCCACATCGGAGCCGTGGACAGCCACGATGCCTACGCACAGAACCAGGCCGAGGACTTCAACTACGTCCGCAACGCTCCCGTCGTCTACGGCGATAACGGCGACGACGGCAGCGGCATGGTGGGAGGCATGAAGAGCAGCAACTACATCGGCTATCGCCGGGTGGACTTCGGCGACAAGCCTGCCTCGCACATCGACCTGCGCCTGAAGATAACACTCAGCGCGACCAGCGTCAACGTCTTCCTCGACCAGCCCACTGCCAAGAAGGGCACCCTGCTCTGCACCGTCAAGGGCAGCGAGCTCACAGCAACCAAGACCTGGGACACCATACGGAAGATGATCAACCAGCCCGTCACAGGCGTCCACGACATCTACTTCGTTTCCTCCGGCACAGGACAGACTTCCATCAACTGGTGGCAGTTCCAGAGCCTCAATCCCGTCTACGCCGACCTGACCAACGGAGGCGGCAAAGTCACGACATCCTTTGGCGCAGAAGGAACCGAGGCCCTCGTCGACGATGACCTGACAACGCTCTGCACCGCCAACCGCGAGGCCGAAGCAGAGACTTGGGTGCAGTATCAGAGTCCGTCGCCCATGCACATCAATGCCTATCAGCTCTTCTCGGGCGACGTCGACGGCAATCCGAAGGGATGGGCACTGCAAGCTTCCGACGACGGACAGAACTGGGAGACGCTCCACACAGAAGCCGACACAACCTTCAGCGTCCGCGGACAACGGTACTTCGCCGAGGTGCAGACCACAAAGGACTATACCTATTATCGTCTGCTCTTTGACAGCGACGACACGCAGACGCAGCTCTCTCTCTCCGAATGGCAGTTGCTGGGCCGCTGCATCGACCGGCAGGACCTGACATCAAGCATTGAGGTCATCACCGAAGGCTACGAGGCACTCATCGACCATGTGGGAACAACTGCCTTCACCACTCCGCTGACTGCCACCTTGAAGACAACAGGAAACAACACACTCACAGCCTACAGCATCACCATCGGCGACAAGGCAAAGGCACCGACATCGTGGAAGCTGGAAGGCTCGACATCGGGAACAGGTTGGAAAGTCATCGACCAGCAGGCAGAGGCAGACTTCCCCTACGACGGCTGCACGAACGTCTATCGCATTAACTCCGGGACGGCATACCTCAACTATCGCCTGACCATAACGGACGAGGATGCACAGATTACGCAATGGCAGCTCTTCGGGAAGCCCGACTACGGCACCTTCTTTGCCGACGTCACCGAGATAGCTTCTGCCATAGCCAGCGACGGCAGCGACGCAGCGGCACTCATCGACAACGACGGCACAACCTTCTCCACCATCAGCGGCGACGACCTCTACTGGGACTTCCAGACACCGCTTCCCGTGAAGCTGCTTGGCTATTCGTTCCTCAGCGCTGACGATGCCGAGCTCGACCCGCAGAACATTATCATCTATGGCGTTGACGACAACGGCACAGAGACGCAGCTTTCGACAAAAGCCCTGACCTTCCAGTCCCGCGGCTGGCGGCTCACCTCCACGGCTTCCACAACGAAGCTCTTCAAGCACTTCCGCCTCAAAGTCACAGAAGCGGCCTCCGCAAGTGTCCGCCTGGCCGAGTTTGAACTCTATGGAGCTGCCATTGCCGAAGCAGATGACCCGAGCTTCACCGCCCCGGCCTCTGTCGATGCCACAGCCGTCGGCCTTGCCAACACAGAACTCATCGGGCGCATCAACGACGGCAACCGCACCACCTGCTACCACGCAGACTTCAGCGAACCGGTCAGCATCCTCGTGAACTACGACCAGCCCGTCAGCATCAACACCTACGCCATCACCGCCAGCAAGAACGAGCCGACACGCGACCCGGCCAGCTGGACGCTGGAGGGAAGCAACGATGGCGACACATGGACACAGCTCGACAGCCGCTCCGCACAGAGCTTCTCCCATCGCTACGCCACACAATTCTACGCTGCCGAGGCAACAGAACCCTACAGCAACTACCGCCTCACCGTCAGCGAGACTGCCGGAGCCACACAGATTCAGATAGGCGAACTGCAGCTGCTTAACCTCGAAGAGGACGGAACGGCAATCCGCAGTACAGAGTCCTTCAGCCCCTGGCTGGCCGACCAAAGCGTCTACGACCTCAGCGGACGCAAGGTTGCCGGCAGCAAGACCGACACCCTGCCTCGCGGCATCTACATCGTGGGCGGCAAGAAGATTCTCAAATAGAAGCACAAGCTACCAAAAAGTTTTCTCCAAATAATCTGCCAATCTGCCACAGCCACGTCTAAACAGTAGATAAACAAAAAGATGTGAGTGTGGCAGATTGATGGCAGATTGGCAGATCACTTGAGGGGAAACATAATGAATATCCGCATTCTTTGCCTCGATACTCCAGTATTCCCACGCGCCGTACCCATCGTTCCCCAGTGCCGTACCCTCCGTTCCCTTGCGCCGGGAATGAGCCATTCAGCGAATGGGCTACAGGCATTGTGTTCTGTTAATTCATTCCACTTTCTCAACCATCTATCATAGCATCTGTCATATTGTAACGGAGCTATTTCCAGAGCATTGCACGACTTATGGCAGATTTGCAGATTATTTCGCAAAAACCTTATGATATGTGATTCTGTATTCGGAAATTTTGATTTACGGATTATTTGTCGTATCTTTGCACGCAGAAATAATTAACAGTCTGAGAAGTTTATGAACTACGACCTGATTGCCCAACGCACAGGACTAAAGGAGAAATACGTGCGACAAGTGGTGGACCTGCTGCAGGATGGCGCCACAGTTCCCTTCATCAGCCGCTACCGCAAGGAAGCGACCGGCGGCATGACGGATGTGGAAGTGGCACAGGTGGCCAAGGAACTGGACAATGTCATCGAGCTGGAACACCGCAAGGAGTACATCCTTTCTGCCATCGACGGACAAGGAAAGCTCACGCCGGAACTGCGCAGCAGAATAGAAGACTGCTGGGATGCCACGACGCTCGAGGACATCTACCTGCCCTACAAGCAGAAGCGCCGCACCCGGGCACAAGTGGCTCGCGAGACAGGACTGGAGCCGCTGGCCGATGCCATCATGCGGCAGAGGCCAGATGTGTCATTGGCACAACTCGTTGAGAAAGTCTCTCCTTTGAAGGAAGACTTTGAGGGGTCTCTGCAAGGAGCAAAGGACATCATTGCCGAACGCGTGAGTGAGGACGAACGTGCACGGCAGACTTTGCGCACGACCTTCACCCTTCATGCCATGATACAGAGCAAAGTCATCAAAGGCAAGGATGCCGAAGGACAGAACTTCCGCGACTACTTCGACTGGCAGGAGCCCCTGAAGCGCTGTTCCAGCCATCGGTTGCTGGCAATGCGCCGAGGCGAGGCGGAAGGCATCCTGCGTGTCGCGATTTGCGTAGACGACGAGCCTGCCATGGAACGCATTGCGCGGCAGTTCGTCAGGGGGCACAGCGAAAGCAGCCGTGCCGTGCAGGAAGCCGTAGAGGACGGTTACAAACGCCTGCTTGAGCCAAGCATCAGCAACGAGTTCGGAGCATCGTCGAAGCAGAAAGCCGACGAGGAAGCCATCCGCATCTTCGTCCGCAACCTGGAGCAACTGCTCATGGCTTCACCTCTGGGACAGAAGCGCGTGATGGCTATCGACCCGGGCTTCCGTACCGGCTGCAAAGTGGTGTGCCTCGATGCGGAAGGCAACCTGTTGCACCACGACGTCATCTTCCCTCACCCGCCCCGCGCCGAGCGCGTCAAGGCGATGCTGACCGTGCAGAACCTCGTCGAGAAGTACGCGGTGCAAGCCATCAGCATCGGCAACGGTACGGCTGGCCGCGAGACGGAGGATTTCGTGCGACACCTGGACCTGCCCGACAGCGTGGAAGTCTACAGCGTCAGCGAGGACGGAGCCAGCATCTACAGCGCCAGCGACATCGCACGGCAGGAGTTCCCCGACGAGGACGTGACGGTGCGCGGTGCCGTCAGCATCGGCCGCCGACTGATGGACCCCTTGGCAGAACTTGTCAAGATTGACCCTTCGAGCATCGGCGTCGGTCAGTACCAGAAGGACGTGAACCAGACAGCGCTCCGAAAGAGCCTGGAGGAAACAGTCGTTGCCTGCGTGAACCGTGTCGGCGTGAACCTGAACACGGCCAGCCAGTGGCTGCTCACCTACGTCAGCGGCCTGGGGCCTTCATTGGCACAGAACATCGTGCACTATCGCAAGGAGAACGGTCCCTTCCGTTCCCGCAAGGAACTGATGAAGGTGCCGCGGCTCGGTGCCAAGGCCTTCGAGCAATCGGCCGGCTTCCTGCGCATCAAGGGCGGCACACAGCCGCTCGACAACAGTGCCGTGCACCCCGAGCGCTACGAACTTGTGGAGCAGATGGCACACGACCAGCACTGCACCGTGGCTCAGCTCATGGCAGACAAGTCCCTGCGCGAGAAGATTGACATCAGCCGCTACATCAGCGAAGACGTAGGACCCGCTACGCTGCACGACATCATGGCGGAGCTGGACAAGCCCGGACTTGACCCGCGCGAGCCGTTGCACACCTTTGCCTTCGACGAGACGGTGCACGACATCGGCGACCTGCGCGAAGGCATGGTGCTGCCGGGCATCGTGACGAACATCACGAACTTCGGTGCCTTCGTCGACATCGGTGTTCACACGAAGGGACTCGTCCACGTCTCGCAGCTCGCCGACCGCTTCGTGAAGGACCCGACCACGGTGGTCAGCCTCGGGCAGCACGTCATGGTGCGCGTCGTAGGGGTTGACATGCAGAGGGAAAGAATATCGCTAAGCATGAGGATCCCCTAACCCCCTTCAGGGGGAACAAATTGTTAAACTGAAAATAAATCGTAAATAGTAAATGGGCGAAGCCCTGTAAATTGTAAATTATTTCTGTGGCAAAGGACAAGACGATGTACGTCTGCGAATACTGCGGACAGGAGAGCGTGAAGTGGATGGGCAAGTGTCCCGCCTGCGGCCGTTGGGACTCGATGAGGGAGATTAAGGTAGCTGCCTCGCCCAGTCCTTCAAGAAGAGGAACGACCCGCCCGGGGTTATCGGCAACTCCACAGGAGGGAGCGAAGGCAAAGCTTCTGCATGAGATAGAGGTCGATGCCGAGCCGCGCATAGACATGGGCGATGCCGAGCTGAACCGCGTGCTGGGCGGCGGCATGGTGCCCGGAAGCCTGGTCCTGCTGGGCGGCGAGCCGGGCATCGGCAAGAGTACGCTCGTGCTGCAGACCGTGCTTAGGCTGAAGGACCGCCGCATCCTCTACGTCAGCGGTGAGGAAAGCGCAAGGCAGATAAAGCTGAGAGCTGACAGGCTGGAAGACCCTTCTAAATCACCCCTTAAAGGGGAGACTTCAAGTCCGGAATCCTCTTCACAGGGAAAGTCAGAGGGCGTCTACATCCTTTGCGAGACGTCGCTCGAACAGATATACCAGCACATCGAAGAGATGCAGCCCGACCTTGTCGTCATCGATTCCATACAGACGATTCAGACGGAGAGCGTGGAGTCCTCGGCCGGTTCGCTCGCACAGATTCGCGAGTGTGCGGCTTCCCTGCTCAAGTATGCCAAGAGCGGCGGCGCATCGGTCCTGCTCATCGGACATATAAATAAGGAAGGCTCGCTGGCCGGACCGAAGGTGCTGGAGCACATAGTGGACGCCGTGCTGCAGTTCGAGGGCGACCAGCACTACCTCTACCGCATCCTGCGCAGCATCAAGAACCGCTTCGGCAGCACCAGCGAGCTGGGCATCTATGAGATGCGGCACGACGGGCTGCGGCAGGTGAGCAACCCCAGCGAGCTGCTGCTGACGGAGAACCGCGAAGGGCTCTCGGGCGTAGCTATCTCCTGTTCGATAGAGGGTGTACGCCCGTTCCTCATCGAGACACAGGCCTTGGTCAGCACCGCCGCGTACGGCACCGCCCAGCGCAGCACGACGGGCTTCGACGGCCGACGCCTGAACATGCTGCTGGCTGTGCTGGAGAAGCGTGTGGGCTTCAAGCTGGCGCAGAAGGATGTGTTCCTGAACATAGCAGGCGGCCTGCGCGTCACCGACCCGGCCATCGACCTGAGCGTAGTGGCAGCCGTGCTGTCGAGCAACGGCGACATGCCCATCGAGGGCGATGTCTGCATGGCGGGCGAGGTGGGACTGAGCGGCGAGATACGTCCCGTGTCGCGCATCGAGCAGCGTATTGCCGAGGCGCAGAAGCTTGGCTTCAAGCGCATCCTCATCCCGTCGCACAACATGAAGGGGCTTTCCCAGAAGCAGTATGACATCGAGCTTGTGCCGGTGCGCCGGGTGGTGGAAGCCGTAAGAGAATTGTTTGGATAATGACATTTAATGTAGTATTCGTTGCTCTTTGCCTGGTGTTCATGATGTGGGCACTGATTGCCGACAAGCTGAAGCCGGGGCTCATCCTGTTCACATGCGTCGTCATGATGCTGTGTGCGGGCATCCTGTCGCCTAAGGAGTGCCTGGAAGGGTTCGCCAACAAGGGCATGATAACGGTTGCCCTGCTCTTCCTGGTGAGCGAGGGCGTGCGCCGGAGCGGCATCCTGGAGCGCATCATCCTGAGCATGCTGCCCAAAGGAAAGACGACAGCCACACACGCCAACGCCAGGCTTCTGCCCACCATCGCAGCCCTGTCGGCCTTCCTGAACAACACGCCCGTCGTGGTCATCTTTGCGCCCATCATCAAGAACTGGGCCAGAAAGGTGGGCCTTCCGCACACGAAGTTCCTTATCCCCCTGAGCTATGCCACCATCCTGGGCGGCATCTGCACCCTTATCGGCACGAGCACGAACCTTGTCGTGAACGGTCTCATACAGGAGACAGGCCGCGAAGGAATGACGATGTTCGAGCTGGGGAAGGTCGGCATCTTCATCTGTCTGGTCGGCCTTGCGTACCTTATATTCTACAGTCACTACCTGTTGCCCGACAACCGTGAGAGCAAAACCGACTTCATGGAGAAGCCCGACGGCATGCAATTGGTAGAGATAGCCCTGCGAAGCCGTTTCCCGGGACTTGGCAAGAGCCTCAACGAGTTCGACTTCTACCGCCACTACGGAGCGCACGTCCACTCCATTCGCAGGAATGGCGAGAAGCTCAGCGGCGACTGGATGAACATACCCCTGGTGCGCCACGACACACTTCTGCTCGACACGGACGACAAGTTTGTGCAGACCTACCGGGAATCGTCCGTGTTCCTCATCTCCAGCTACGACGACGACAGCCAGCCCCTCTGCCACAGGAAGCGCTACCTGGCCATCGTCCTGCTCGTCTTCATGATAGCGGGAGCCACCATTGGCGAACTGCCGTTTGCCCGCGAGCTCGTGCCGGGATTCAGGTTCGACATGTTCTTCTTCGTCTGTGTCACAACGGTCATCATGGCATGGACAGGCATCTTCAACGCCCGGAAGTACAGCAAATACATGTCGTGGGACGTGCTCGTGACCATTGCCTGCGCCTTTGCCATATCGAAAGGCATGCTGAACTCCGGCTTTGCAGACTACATCGCCGACGGCATCATAGCCTGCGCCGATGCCATCGGACAGACCGAACACGGCCCCTACGCCATGCTCGCCATCCTGTTCCTCATCACGAACCTCTTCACCGAGCTCATCACGAACAATGCGGCTGCGGCACTCGCCTTCCCCTTGGCCCTTGCCACCAGCGAGAAGCTTGGCGTGAACCCCATGCCCTTCTTCATCTGCATCTGCATAGCGGCATCGGCAGCCTTCAGCACACCCATCGGCTACCAGACGAACCTGCTCGTGCAGAACATCGGCGGCTACCGCTTTACCGACTACGTCAAGGTGGGCTTGCCGCTGAACATCATCGTCTTCATCATTAGCGTTTTCGTAATACCCTTGATATGGCCGATAAGATAATATACCCCATCTTCGACAAGATGATGAGCCGCCAGGACAAAGAGTCGCTGCTCGGTCAGCACGGCATCATGATATGGATGACCGGCCTGAGCGGCAGCGGCAAGAGCACCGTGGCAATAGGTGTGGAGCGCGAGCTTCACCGGAGGGGCATCCTCTGTCGCATCCTCGACGGCGACAACATCCGCGCAGGCATCAACTGCAACCTCGGCTTCTCGCCCGAGGACCGGCGCGAGAACATACGCCGCATCGCCGAGATCGGCAAGCTCTTCGTCGACACAGGCATCGTGACGATAGCCTGCTTCGTCTCCCCCACAAAGGAACTGAGAGAGATGGCCCGCGACATCATCGGCGCCGAGGACTTCCGCGAGGTCTACATCGCTACACCCCTCGCAGAGTGCGAGCGGCGCGACGTGAAGGGTCTCTATGCCCGCGCCCGCCGCGGCGAGGTGAAGGACTTCACGGGCATCAGCGCCCCATTCGAGGCTCCGGAGCATCCCGACCTCAGCCTCGACACAAGCCGCATGACGCTCCGGGAGGAGGTCGATGCCGTCGTGAAGATGCTCCTCCCGTGACGACATTTCCCCAGCGACAGGAATACTTTTCCCCCGCATCGCGTTCACTTTTCCTCTGCATCACGGTCACTTTTCCTCTGCAACGCGTTCACTTTTTCCAAGCCACACGTCACAAAATAATTTCAGTGGCTTGGAAATATATTTTAGTGCCACGGAAATATATCTCCAAGGCTTTGAAATATATTTCCAAGCCACTGAAAAAGTTTTTATCTGCGGGACGGAAGGGAATAGTCCCCGTCGAAAGGAATTTTATCACATTTTTCACGGCAGAAGCATTGCCATGCCAGGATTTATTCGTATCTTTGTGCAACAAAAAAGCCGCACTGGGTAAATCCTTAAATCATCAACTCATTAAACAGTAAATAGTCTCGATGACCCTGAAAGATACTTCCTTCGTCGACCTGATGCTCAATCGCGTCTACAACGTCCTGCTCATCGCCAACCCCTACGACGCCTTCATGCTGGAGGACGACGGGCGCGTGGATGAAAAGATATTCTCGGAATATGCCAAGCTCGGACTGCGCTTCCCGCCGCGCTTCCTGCAGGTGCACAGCAGCGAGGAAGCCAAGGAAACGATGGCAGGCGGACAGATAAACCTCGTCATCTGCATGCCTGCCGCCGAGGACAACAGCGTCTTCGACATCGCCCGCGACATCAAGCTCGACTACCCCACCGTGCCCATCGTGGTGCTGACGCCCTTCAGCCACGGCATCACACGCCGCATGCAGAACGAGGACCTGAGCATCTTCGAGTACGTCTTCTGCTGGCTCGGCAACACGGAACTGCTGCTCTCCATCATCAAACTCATGGAGGACCGCATGAACCTGGAGCACGACATACGGTCGGCCGGCGTGCAGATGCTGCTCGTCGTGGAGGACAGCATACGCTTCTACTCGAGCATCCTGCCCACACTCTACAAGTTCGTACTGCAACAGAGCCTCGAGTTTGCCACAGAAGCCCTGAACACCAGCCTCGAGATGCTGCGCATGCGAGGCCGCCCGAAGATAGTGCTGGCCCGCAACTACGAGGAGGCCTGGCTGCTCTACAACCGCTTTGCCGACAACACGCTGGGCGTCATCAGCGACTGCCGCTTCCCCATGATGCCCGGAAGCGAAAAGGACGAGGAGGCCGGCTTCAAGCTGCTCAGCGCCATACGCGCACGTGACCCCTACGTACCCCTCATTCTCGACTCCAGCGAGACGGACAAGGCACGCCTGGCAAAGGAATGTCATGCCAGCTTCATCGACAAGAACTCCAAGAAAATCGACGTTGACCTGCGCGACCACCTGCGCGACTACTTCGGCTTCGGCGACTTCATCTTCCGCGACCCCGACACGATGCAGGAGGTGGCACGCCTGCACAACCTGAAGGACCTGCAGGACAACATCATGACACTGCCCACGCGCAGCCTGCTCTACCACATCTCGCACAACAACGTCAGCCGCTGGCTCGCCTCGCGCGCACTCTTTCCTATATCCGAGTTCCTGAAGCGCATCACCTGGGACACCCTGCAGGACGTCGACGCCCACCGCGCCATCATCCTCGACGCCATCGTCGCCTACCGAAGGATGAAGAACCAGGGCGTCGTGGCAGTCTTCCAGCGCGAACGCTTCGACCAGTACAGCAACTTCGCCCGCATCGGCGAGGGCAGCCTGGGCGGAAAGGGACGCGGCCTGGCCTTCATCGACCACCTGCTGGGACGCCACACCGACCTGAACGAACAGGAAGGCGTCACCGTCAGCATCCCCAAGACCGTCGTGCTCTGTACCGACATCTTCGACGAGTTCATGGACACCAACGACCTCTACCAGCTCGCCCTCAGCGACATCCCCGACGAGGAAATCCTCGCTCACTTCCTCCGCGCACGCCTCCCCATGAGACTTGTCGGCGACCTGGAAGCCTTCCTCGACGTCGTGGACGGCCCCATCGCCATCCGCTCCAGCAGCCTCCTCGAGGACTCCCACTACCAGCCCTTCGCCGGCGTCTACAGCACCTACATGATACCCTCGGCACACGACCACTACGGACGCCTCTCGATGCTCTCCGAAGCCGTCAAAGCCGTCTATGTCAGCGTCTTCTACCGCAGCAGCAAGGACTACATGACAGCCACGAGCAACGTCATCGACCAGGAGAAGATGGCCGTCATCCTGCAGGAAGTAGTCGGCGAGGAGCACAACGGAAGGTTCTATCCCGTCATCAGCGGCGTGGCACGCAGCATCAACTACTACCCCATCGGCGACGAGAAAGCCGAGGAGGGAACCGTCTCGCTGGCAATGGGTCTGGGCAAGTACATCGTGGACGGCGGCACGAGCCTGCGCGTCTGCCCCGCCCATCCGCATCAGGTCCTGCAGATGAGCGAGATGGAGATTGCACTCCGCGACACACAGACGCACTTCCTGGCGCTCCGGGCCGAGAGCTCGGAGGAGGCAGGAGCCATGAGCGTCAACGACGGCTTCAACCTCATCAAGGTGCCTGTCCGCGAGGCGGAAGGCGACGGAACGCTGCAATGGATCTGCTCCACCTACGACCCCATGGATGGGTGCATCTACGATGGCTTCTACGAAGGGCGCAACCGCAAGATCATCTCCTTTGCGGGCGTCCTGCAGAACGGCATCTTCCCCCTGCCCGAACTGATGCAGAAAGTCTTGAAGTACGGACAGGAAGAGATGAAGCGCCCCGTCGAGATTGAGTTCGCCGTCAACCTCCATGCCGACCGCACCGGCGAGTTCTGCCTCCTGCAGATACGTCCGATGGTGGACAATCGCATGGAGCTCGACGAAGACCTCACCGCCATTCCCGACGAGAAGTGCCTGCTTCGCTCGCACAACGCCATCGGGCACGGCATCTACAGCGACATTCAGGACATCGTCTACGTCAAGACAGAAGGCTATTCGCCAGGCAACAATCCCGCCATCGCCGAAGAGATAGAACGGATAAACAGAACGTTCCTCTGCCAGACCACAGCCGGACCCTCCCCCAACGTCTCCCCTGTAAGGAGAGGGGATGATACAAATACAACCGAGAAAACTATCGGCTCCTCTCCCTACAAGGGAGAGGTTGGGAGTGGGTCTGGCCCTTCTTACCTCCTCGTCGGCCCCGGCCGTTGGGGAAGCAGCGACCCGTGGCTCGGCATTCCCGTCAAGTGGCCGCACATCAGCGCCGCACAGGTCATCGTGGAAGCCGGCCTGGACAGCTTTCAGGTCGACCCCAGCCAAGGCACCCACTTCTTCCAGAACCTCACCTCGCTCGGTGTCTGCTACCTCACCATCAACGCTTTCCGCGGCGACGGCATCTACCGTCAGGACGTCCTCGATGCCCTTCCCGCCGTCCAGGAGACCGAGCACGTCCGACACGTCCGCCTGCCCGCCCCCCTCAACATCATGGTGGACGGCTGCAAGAAAGAGGCCGTGGTGCTTCAAGACGCAAAGTGAAGAATGTCCCGTCTGCACCCTGCCAAAGGCATCAATCGAAGAAAGAATTGACACAGAACAAATAACTTTTTCACCTCACAATCATCACATCTCGCCATTTTTTCATACCTTTGCCCCATAAACAAGCAAAACGACTCGAACATGTCAAACAAAGAGAGAGCAAACAAATGGCTCGAAATAGTGGATGAAGACCTAAGCGTGGCCGAGGTCCTCTATAAGACTGGTCACTGGCTCTACGTCGGTTTCATGTGCCATCAAGCCATCGAAAAGACACTCAAAGCCTACTGGTGTGTGTGTCGCGACGACGACCCGCCATACATCCACGACCATGAACGCATTGCAAAAGGATGCGGCATCTACACAAAGATGAACGAGGAGCAGAAGGACTTCCTCGAAGGCATCAAACGGATGAACATCGAGGCCCGCTATCAGGAAGTCAAGGATGCTGTAGCCCGAAGCCTCAACCGCGAAAACACAGAAAGGATATTGGAAACCACCAAACAACTGCACGCATGGATACTGCAAAAGTTACAGGAAAAGTCAACGAGCCTATAGATTTTACTCCCGACACCATACGAGGCATCCTGCCCAAGGAATTCGCCCTGGAGTTAGTACGCCGCTACAAGGAGGTCATCGCCCCACGCTTCGGCCCCGCGATGAAAGTCATGATGTTTGGTTCCTACGCCAAGGACTGTCCCAACGAATGGAGCGACATTGACGTGGCTGTCATCGTGCCCAAGGTTGACAGGGACAATTGGTGGGAAACGGCTGTTTCCTTAGGCCGGGCCACCCGCGACATCAGTTGTTACATTGAGCCTATCCTCCTCGAAAACGGCGAGGATTCGCCCATCTATCGCGAAGTGATGCGGACTGGCGTGGCTGTATAAATACGTAATATCACCTATGGAATTCTTCAATACGCTTAGCGACTGGCTGTGGACCTACGTTGTCATCACGATGCTCGTGGGTTGTGCACTCTATTTCACATGGAACCTTCGTGGTGTGCAGTTCACGATGCTGCCCACGATGATAAGAAACCTTTTCCGCCCCAGCAACGAACCAATCGAGAGCATCGGCAAGCGGAAGATTACTTCCTTCCAGGCCTTTGCCATCAGCCTCTCGTCGAGAGTGGGCACGGGCAACCTGGCGGGAGTGGCGAGCGCCATCTTCGTGGGCGGCCCGGGAGCCGTGTTCTGGATGTGGGTGATGGCTTTGCTCGGGGCAAGTACGGCGTTCATGGAGGCCACGCTGGCACAGCTCTTCAAGCGGCGCGGCAAGGAGAGCTTCTACGGCGGACCGGCCTATTACATGAAGTTCGGCCTGAAGCAGCCCTGGATGGGAGCGCTCTTTGCCGGTCTCATCATCTACGGGTTCGGACTTTCCAACCAGATTGTGCAGAGCAACACGCTTTGCGATGCCATCTCCAACGCCTTCGATGTCCCGATGCCCTACGTGGCTGCCGGACTGGCACTGCTGACGCTTGCCATCATCTTCGGAGGCATCCACCGCATTGCCCGCTTTTGCGCGATGATTGTTCCCTTCATGGCACTGGGCTACATCCTGCTGGCGTTCTACATTCTCATCGTGAACTTCACGCAGATACCCACCATGCTGAGCCTCATCGTCAGGAGTGCTTTCGGATGGGAGCAGGCGGCGGGCGGAGCCGTGGGCGTGGCCGTGATGCAAGGCGTGAAGCGCGGCCTCTTCTCGAACGAGGCGGGCGAAGGCAGCGCCCCCAATGCGGCGGCTACGGCTACCATACCGCATCCTGTCTATCAGGGCCTGTTGCAAAGCCTCGGAGTCTTCACCGATACGCTCGTCATCTGCACCTGTACGGCCTTCATCATCCTGCTGAGCGGACTCTACACGGAGGGCAGCGACGGCATCATCCTGACCAGTCATGCCATGCAGCACCATTTGGGTCGCTTCGGCGGCTGGTTCCTCACGGCTGCCATCTTCCTGTTTGCCTATTCAACTATCATCGCCAACTACTTCTACGGCGAGACGAATGTCCGCTACATCTGCAATAAGCCATGGGCTGTTGCGCTGTTTCGCTGGCTGAGCGGCGCGGTGGTGCTGACGGGCGGCTTCATGTCGCTGCAGCAGGCATGGAGCATCGTGGACCTCGCCATGGCGCTGATGACCATCACCAACCTCATTGCGGTCCTGCTGCTGAGCCGCTATGCTTTCCGTCTGCTGAAGGACTTCCGCGAGCAACGCAAGAAGGGGAAGGAACCCGTCTTCAACCCCGAACTCTTCCCCGAAGCCGACCTGGAGGGCTGGAAGTAGCTACTGGTTACGCCGAATCGACTTGCCGTCGCACGCCATCTTCTCGGCGCCTTCCAACTGCCTGCCGATTTCTTCGGCCTCCAGGAAATGCACCTTCAGGGCCGACGAGTTCGGGTAGCGGTTGAAGAAAACGTTGTTGCTCATGTAGAGCCGGACGTCCTGCACCTGTCCGTTGCCCGACACATTATTATAATAATAGAGGATGCTTCGGAGCACCCGCGGCAGGACTTTGATGCCCGTCCTGCCGTCGCAGAAGGTCACGACGGCTATCACATGGTAACGTCCGCGCTTGTCCTGAAGCAGTTCGTGCTGTTCGCCGGTACTTTTGTGCGAGATGGTGATGTTCCGGCCAAAGCGACGGTTGATGTCGTCCATAATCTGACGGAAGAGCCGTCCGTGCGCCGAAGTGTCCTTCAGCTGGTTGTAGCCGATGTAGTAATGTATCATCTCGTGGATGATGACGTCCTCCAGCTCACGTTCGGGCAAGTCGATACGCGCGTTGATGCGCAGGCGGAAGTCGTAGAGCTTCGTCCTGCCGAACAGATTCCGCTGCTTCTTGTACGCGCACTGCCCGAGGAACGTCTTCGCATTGCTGAGCTGCACAGGAATCCTGGGGAGCTTGCCGCCGAACATCAGTCGGTTGAACTCCTCGAACTTCTCTTCGATATACGGAACCGTCGCTTTCATTCCATTCAGGTTTATGCCGGTGCAAAGTTACGAAATTTTCGCTGATAATCATCACACGAAGAACGAAAAAGATGGCAACGGCAGGGAATTCGCGAAAAAACAAAGGGCGCTTATCTCGGAAGAGCCTTGCGCTTATTCCAGAAGAGCCTTGCGCTTATCTCGGAAGAGCCTTGCGCTTATCTCGGAAGAGCCTTGCGCTTATCTCGGAAGAGCACGGCGTGATGCTTCGCCTCGCCTACACATATTATTATATAGGTGCTTCGCGGGCAATTGACGGGAATTATGCGTTGCAGACATCGGTGTGCTCAAGTTTAAGGAACTTTTATTTTGTTTTGTGGAAGCTTTTCCGTAACTTTGCGGTTGGAAACCACAAAAACGACAATAACGAACTAACATTTCTCACGCAATACGATGAACCACGGATTTGTAAAAGTCGCTTCTGCCATTCCTTTGGTCAAGGTGGCCGACTGCCAGTACAACGTCGAGCAGATCGAATCGCTCGTCATTCAGGCCGAGGGAAAAGGCATCGAGATCATCTGCCTGCCCGAGCTCTCGCTCACAGCCTATTCCTGTCAGGACCTCTTCCAGCAGAAACTCCTGCTCGACGAGGCGGAGATGGCGCTCATCCACCTGATGAACTCCACACGCGGACTCGACATCATCAGCATCGTGGGCCTGCCTGTCCCCTTCCGCGGCGCTCTGCTCAACTGCGCAGCCGTCATCCAGCGGGGCAAGATACTGGGCCTGGTGCCCAAGACCTACCTGCCCAACTACAAGGAGTTCTACGAGAAACGCTGGTTCCAGAGCGGCGCCGACGTGCCCGAGGGAACGGTGCTCATCTGCGGACAACAGGTCACGGTGAAGAGCAACCTGCTCTTCCGCACCCCGTCCTGCACGTTCGGCGTAGAGATATGCGAGGACGTATGGGCCCCCATCCCGCCCAGCTCCATCATGACACTGCAGGGGGCCGACATCATCTTCAACCTCAGTGCCGACAGCGATGCCGTGGGCAAGTACAGCTACCTGCAGGGTCTGCTGGCTCAGCAGAGCGCACGCACCATCTGCGGCTACGTCTTCTGCAGCTGCGGCTACGGGGAGAGCACACAGGATGTCGTCTTCAGTGGCAAAGGATTCATCTACGAAAACGGCACACTGCTGGCAGAGACCAAGCGTCACCAGCTCCAGCCGCAGATGCTCGAGGCCGAGATTGACGTGGAGCGCCTCCAGGCCGAACGCCGCATGAACACAACCTTCGCTGGATGTGCCGCACGGTTCACGCCGCAATGCTCCTTCATCGAGACCGAACGCATCTCCGCCAGACCGTTCTCCCTGACACGCACCATCGACCCGCACCCCTTCGTGCCCACCGGCAAACGGCTCGACGAACGCTGCCAGGAAATCTTCGACATACAGGTGGACGGACTGGCAAAACGCATTCAGCACACCGGAGCAGAAACCGTAGTGGTGGGCATCAGCGGAGGCCTGGACAGCACGCTGGCCCTGCTCGTCTGCGTAGGAACCTTCGACAAGCTCGGCCTGAACCGCCGCGGCATCGTCGGCATCACGATGCCAGGCTTCGGCACTACCGACCGCACCTACACCAACGCCGTCAACCTCATGAAGCTGCTTGGCATCACCATCCGCGAGATAAGCATCAAGGAAGCCTGCCTGCAGCACTTCTCCGACATCGGGCACAACGCCGACCAGCACGACGTGACCTACGAAAACAGCCAGGCTCGCGAACGTACACAAATCCTCATGGATGCCGCCAACCAGATGAACGGCTTCGTGGTGGGCACGGGCGACCTGAGCGAGCTCGCTTTGGGATGGGCCACCTACAACGGCGACCACATGTCGATGTACGGCGTCAACGCTTCCGTCCCCAAGACGCTGGTGCGGCACCTGGTGAGCTGGATAGCCGAACGCACAAAGGACGAAAGCACACGCCAAACGCTCCTCGACATCGTCGACACGCCCATCTCCCCCGAACTCACGCCTGCCGACGAGCTCGGCAACATTGCGCAGAAGACCGAGGACCTCGTGGGTCCCTACGAACTGCACGACTTCTTCCTCTACTACCTGCTGCGCTGGGGCTTCCGTCCCGCCAAGATTTACCTGCTGGCACGCCAGGCCTTCGGCCAAGCCTACGACGACGCCACCATACGCCGCTGGCTCCGCACCTTCTGCCGCCGCTTCTTCGCACAGCAGTACAAGCGCAGTTGTCTGCCCGACGGCCCGAAGGTAGGCAGCTGCAGCCTCAGCCCCCGCGGCGACTGGCGCATGCCCAGCGACGCCTCCGCCCGCCTCTGGCTCAAGGAATGCGACGAGCTGGGATAAACCGCCTCACACTGGAATAACGAAATACCGACATAACGTCACAACAACTAAAACTAAAACTAACAGCTAACACCATGAACGTAGAAAAAATCATGCAAAGCCTGGAGCAGAAGCATCCGGGCGAAAGAGAGTATCTGCAAGCCGTCTGCGAAGTGCTGGAAAGCATCAAGGACGTTTACAACCAACACCCCGAGTTCGAGAAAGCCAAGATAGTGGAACGCATCGTAGAACCCGAGCGCATCGTCACCTTCCGCGTGCCCTGGGTCGACGACAAGGGCGAGGTGCAGGTCAACCTGGGCTACCGCGTGCAGTTCAACAGCGCCATCGGCCCCTACAAGGGCGGCTTGCGCTTCCATGCATCGGTCAACCTCTCCATCCTGAAGTTCCTCGGCTTCGAGCAGACCTTCAAGAACGCCCTCACCACCCTGCCGATGGGCGGCGGCAAGGGCGGCAGCGACTTCTCTCCCCGAGGTAAGAGCGACGCGGAAGTCATGCGCTTCTGCCAGGCATTCATGATGGAGCTGTACAAGTACATCGGCCCCGACGTGGACGTTCCCGCAGGCGACATCGGTGTGGGCGGTCGCGAGATAGGCTATCTCTTCGGCATGTACAAGAAGCTCACCACACAGTTCCACGGAGCCACGCTGACAGGCAAGGGCCTGGAGTGGGGCGGCAGCATCCTGCGCCCCGAGGCAACAGGCTTCGGCGCACTCTACTTCGTGAACCAGATGATGCAGACGCACGGACTCGACATCAAGGGCAAGACCGTTGCACTCTCCGGCTTTGGCAACGTCGCCTGGGGCGCAGCAACGAAGGCCACCGAACTGGGCGCA
>JAFUVM010000108.1 GCA_017483665.1 Bacteroidaceae bacterium | reverse complement strand
TTGCGGGATGTTGAAGAGGCAAAGAAAACAAGGGAATACGGACTGGATATGGCGAACCACCCGAACTGGTTTGATGCATCGTTCATATCATGGCTCTCGTACGATTCGCTGAACATAGAACTGCCTGACGGGCATCTGTATTTTGCGCCTATTGTCAACTGGGGGAAATACAGGGAAGAAAACGGTAGGCTTGTTATGCCAGTGACAGTCCGCCTGAATCATGCGATTGCTGATGGCTATCTGGTTGCAAATGTATTCCGCCTCTTGGAGCAAGAAATCAAGGCGTTTGTGGAGGGGTAATGGGTAAATTCCAATTTATCGGACTGCTATCATATAGCAGCTGCCTATCTCGACAACCTTTGCCGGAACTTCTGTATTCGCTCATCGTATCCTGCCAACGGCAATGTCGTAAACTTCCTTGTCAGCACACCTGAGTTGGATTTCATCCTTCTTTTTCTCGCCATGGCATAATTGAAACGAGTTTCATTCTGCTCATTTGACTTAACGAAAACGTTTGTTCTAATAGAACCTGCCCAAGGTGTTTGCTAGCCAGACAAGCCAGCTTGCCACCTGCTTCAGGGTAGTTCTGGCAATGTATGCAAACGAAATATCACTACATTCATGTTCGGTGTTAATTTTTATCTGGCAAGATTTTCAATAAATGCCTACATACCTACATAAATGTTCTTTACACATTGACGCTCTGCAATTTAGACTATGTAGGTTGCCTACATAAATGAAATGATTCCGCCATTTCTCGCTTTTTGTTCTAAAACACCACAGGTTTCGAGGTTCAAATAACTTCACTAAATGTGGTTTAACATTACGCAAGACGTCAAAACGTATTGTTTCGCCCATGAAACAATTTGTTTCGCCCATGAAACAAAAAGTTTCGCGAAGGGAATGTTAAACTATTCTGCTTGGCTTTCAAAGACTTAATTCTTTCATAACATGATTTTACCTCGAAAATAGCCCAAATCATGTAGGTAGCTTCAAATTTATGTAGGCAACCTACATGGTGTATCTTGCATAGAATCAGTATGGTAAGAGGTGTTATGTAGGTATGTAGGTTGTTTACAAAGTTTTTGCTAGGAGATTTTTTTTGAGTTCCGAAAAAGGTTAGGACAATCTCATAAAAACGCCCTGGTTTCAGAAGCCTCATGTTAAACCACCCCTAAAATGACGTCAGAGACATAGAAATGAAATTAAGAAATTGAGTGACAAGTCTTCGCCGCCAAGCAAAGCTCGACGACAGTCAAATCCCTCTCCGGGTAGAAGGGCGTTTCGCTGCGAGGCATACTCTCTCATGAGAGGATTGGCATGGAGACGGAGAGGAGGCTATGGCCTATCAGGTGTTTTCATTTCCGGTGCAGTTATTCGTGTCATTGTGTCTTTGTGTTTGGCCGCTTATATATGAATAAGGTGTAATTGCAGGAAATATCCGGGGCTTTGCTTGCAGAATTTCGCGAAAAGTCGTATCTTTGCAAACTCCTAAACAGACATAGAAAGAAAGCATGGATTCAGTAAACAAACAAAGCATCCGAAACATAGCCATCATCGCACACGTCGACCATGGCAAGACAACACTTGTGGACAAAATGCTACTGGCGGGCAATCTCTTCCGCGAGAACCAGCAGACGGGAGAGCTGATGCTCGACAACAACGAGCTGGAGCGCGAGCGCGGCATCACCATCCTCTCGAAGAACGTCAGCATCAACTACCGCGACACGAAGATAAACATCATCGACACACCGGGACACTCCGACTTCGGCGGCGAGGTGGAGCGCGTGCTCAACATGGCCGACGGCTGTCTGCTGCTGGTCGACGCCTTCGAGGGTCCGATGCCGCAGACGAGGTTCGTCCTGCAGAAAGCCTTGCAGATCGGCCTGAAGCCCGTCGTGGTCATCAACAAGGTGGACAAACTGAATTGTCGCCCCGAGGAGGTCTACGAGATGGTGTTCGACCTGATGTGCGACCTCGACGCAACCGAGGAACAGCTCGACTTCCCCGTCATCTACGGTTCCGCAAAACAGGGCTGGATGGCCGAGGACTGGCAGACACCCACTCAGGACATCACCTATCTGCTGGACTGCATCCTGAAGTACATCCCCGAGCCCGAGGTGCTCGAAGGCACGCCGCAGATGCTCATCACCAGTCTGGACTATTCGACTTATACGGGCCGCATCGCCGTGGGCCGCGTACATCGCGGAACTCTGCGCGAGGGCATGAACATTACCATAGCACATCGCGACGGCAGCACCGAGAAGACGCGCATCAAGGAACTCCACACCTTCACTGGCATGGGACGCCAGCGCACACAGGAAGTCGGTTCGGGAGACATCTGTGCCATCGTCGGACTGGAGCATTTCGAGATAGGCGACACCATCTGCGACTTCGAGAACCCCGAACCGCTGCCGCCCATCAGCATCGACGAGCCGACGATGTCCATGCTCTTCACCATCAACGACTCTCCCTTCTTCGGCAAGGAAGGCAAGTACTGCACCAGCCGTCACATCGGCGAACGCCTGGAGCGCGAACTGGAGAAGAACCTCGCTCTGCGTGTCGACGTGCCCGAGGGCTACACCGACCGCTGGATTGTCTCTGGCCGAGGTGTGCTCCACCTCAGCGTCCTCATCGAGACGATGCGTCGCGAAGGCTACGAGCTGCAGGTGGGTCAGCCGCAGGTCATCTACAAGGAGATAGACGGCGTGAAGTGCGAACCCATCGAGGAAATGACCATCAACGTGCCCGAGGAATTTGCATCGAAGATGATTGACATGGTCACACGTCGCAAGGGTGAAATGACCAGCATGGAGAGCCAGGGCGAGAGGGTCAACATCGAGTTCCTCATCCCCAGCCGCGGCATCATCGGACTGCGCACCAACATGCTCACGGCCAGCCAGGGAGAAGCCATCATAGCCCATCGCTTCAAGGAGTACCAGCCCTACAAGGGTGAGATAACGCGCCGCGTGAACGGCTCGCTCATCGCCCTGGAGAGCGGCAACGCCTACGCCTATGCCATCGACCACCTGCAGGACCGCGGCAAGTTCTTCATCGAGCCGCAGGACCAGGTCTATGCCGGACAGGTCGTAGGCGAACATGTCCACGAGAACGACATCGTCATCAACGTCTGCAAAGCAAAGCAGCTGACCAATGTCCGCGCCAGCGGTACCGACGAGAAGGCACACATCATCCCTGCCACCATCTTCTCCCTCGAGGAGGCTCTGGAGTACATCAAGGCCGACGAATACGTGGAGGTGACACCCAAGAGCATGCGCATGCGCAAAGTCATCCTCGACCATCTGGAAAGGAAGAGGGCGAACAAAGAGTAGAGACCCCCCTGCCCCCTTTAGAGAGAAAGACCCCCCTGCCCCCTTTAGGGGGAGTCCTTAATGTTACAACTATGAAGAAATACTATCTTGCCATCCTCTTATCTATCTATTCCTCTATATGCTGCGGCGAAATACTCCCCCTAAAGGGGGATGGGGGGTCTTCTCTTGTTGCCACAGACGGCATGGGGCGCACCCTGCCCACCGCCGAGGAATGTCCGCTCAAGACGGACGGCAAGAAGCGAACCGTAGGCATCTTCTACATCACATGGCACACACCCGACCACCACAACGGGCAGCCCTACACCTACGACGTGTCGAAGCGCATCGAGGCCGACCCGATGTGTACCCGAGGCAACCCCGACTTCCCCTATGCCACCTACCATTGGGGCGAACCCGAGTACGGATACTTCCTCAGCAAGGACCGCTACGTGATTCGTCACGACCTCTCCATGCTGGCCGATGCAGGCGTGGACGTCCTCATCATGGATGTCACGAATGCCGTCTGCTATTGGGACGAGTGGGAAGTGCTCTTCACCACCATGCAGGAGATGAAGGCCGAAGGCAACCAGGTGCCTAAGTTCTGCTTCTGGGCCTTCAACGGCAACGTCATCGACGTCGTGCAGAGCCTCTACGAACGCTACTACAAGACACCCCGTTACGAGGACTGCTGGTTCTACTGGGACGGTAAGCCACTTCTCCTCTACAATGCTACGCCCAACGTCGACGCCAACCCCAACGGCGGGCAGAAAGGTAAGACGGACTACAGCCCCGAGGTGAAGCAGTTCTTCACCCTGCGCGGCATGTGGTGGGGCTACTACAAGTGGGCTGACGAACGCTACGTGGGCGGCGAGGACAAATGGAGCTTCGGCTACGAGATGAACGACAAGCACGTGGCTGCCCTCACGCCCGAGGAACTTTGCTCGAAGCATCAGGGACGCATGGAGGAGATGGCCGTCACGCCGGCCCAGCACCCCATCAGCATCACCGGCAAGAGCTGGCGCAAAGAGACTGGCGAGCCGTCCCTGGACGAGAAGGACATGCCGATAGGAGAGGGAACTGTCCCCCTCTCTGCCCAGGGCATCTACTTCCAGGACCGTTGGGACGATGCCCTGCAGGTCGACCCCGAATTCATCTACCTCAACGACTGGAACGAATGGACCGCAGGCAAGTACAGGAACGGCAAAGACCCCAGCGGACAGGCCGATATGCAGATTGACTTCCTTGGCCGCAAGGACAATCCTTTCTACTTCGTGGACCAGTACAACGCAGAGTTCAACCGCACCATTGCACCCATGAAGGGCGGATGGACGGACAACTATTACATGCAGATGGTGCAGAACATACGTCGGTACAAAGGTGTGCCGCCCATGCCTGTGCATCACGGCTACTGCAACATCACGCTCGACGGCTCGCTCGGTGAGTGGCCTTCCGACAGTTGCTTCCTCGACACCCGCGGTGACGTCCTGCATCGCGACCACGACGGCTACGGCGACCTGCACTACACCGACCGGAGCGGACGCAACGACATCGTGCGCTGCCTCGTCGCTCTCGACAAGCGGAACCTCTACTTTGCAGCCGAAACGGCCGCTCCCATCACGTCCTTCAGCGACCCGCGCTGGATGCTTCTGCTCATCGACAGCGACGAAGACAACTCCACGGGCTGGCAAGGGTACGACTATATTATAAATAATGTAGTGAAAGACGCTTCGACAAGCACCCTGATGCGCTACGACAATGCTTCGAAGAGCTGGGTGCACGTCTGCGACATTCCCTATGCCAAAGGCACTACGGCCCTCGAGGTTTCCATTCCGCGCAAGCTCATCGGGCAGACTGGCAAGCAGGTCAGCTTCCGCTTCAAGTGGGCCGACAATCCTGGCGACCTTGACGACATCATCACCCTCTGCACCTCGGGCGACTCAGCACCCAACCGCCGCTTCGCCTACCGCTTCGTCTGGGAGAAGGTTTCCACGAGATAACAACAATACAAACTTAACTTTTAATTCAGATTTCAGGTATGAGGTTTTTGTTTATTCTTAGTTTTATGGCAGTCAGCTTGGGGCGTATGAGTGCGTTTGCCCAAAGCGTGACGCAGTTCGTCAATCCCTTTATGGGAACAACAACCCTTTGGACGCCAGAGGACCTTGGCTACATCCGGACGGAAGAGAAGCGCCCTTGGGGAGCTGAGACATTCCCCGGAGCAGCTCTGCCGAATGCGATGGTGCAGTTGACGCCCGTCACGATGTACCGCAGCGGCTCGGGCTATCAGTACGAGGACAACATGATTTACGGCTTTGCCCATACCAGCAAGGGACATTGGAACCTGCTCCACCTGCCCATCCTGCCTGTCACGAAGGAAGGACGGCCGCGCCCCGAGAGCTACCGCTCGCTGTTCCGTCATACGGAGGAGGAGGCGCATCCCGGCTACTATCGCGTCTTTCTCGACAGATACAAGGTGAATGTGGAACTGACCTCGACGCTTCGTTGCGGCTACCATCGCTACACCTATCTCCAAGGGACACACCGACAAATCCTCATCGACATTGCCCGCTCGAATAACATGCCTCGTCGGTGGGAACTCAAACAGTCCTCTGCCCGTAGCTTCGAAGGCTTCCAGGACGGCGAGGGACGCATATACTTCTACGCCGAGCTCTCGGAGGACATCGACAGCGTGAAGGAAGAAGGCATGCCGCGGAACCGCGAGCAAGGAGCACGGAACCGCGAGCAGGGAGGCCGGAACATGCAGTGGTCGCTGCCCATCGGCATGGTTACCCTCAAGGAGCCGCAAGCCAACCGTCCCGTCGAGCTGAAGATAGGTTTCTCCTTCGTCAGCGTCGAGAATGCCAAGGAGAACCTTGAGGCTGAGCTGGCGGGCAAGAGCTTCGACCAAGTTCGCAGCGAAGCTGATGCCACATGGAACGAAGTGCTGGGCCACATCCAAGTGGAAGGCGGCACGGAAGCCGAGCGTTCGTTGCTCTACTCCACGCTCTACCGCGTCTTCCTCTTCCCACACCTCCGTACAGACGTGAACGGCGAGCATCGCAACGATGCAGGCGAAGTGGTGAAGACCGACTATCGCTTCTATACCAATCCCTCCTTCTGGGACACCTATCGCAACAAGCTCATCCTCCTGGGAATGGTGACGCCCGACGTGGCAACGGACATCATCCGCTCCTGCATCGAGCGCGGCGAGGCCCGTGGCGGCTACATGCCCAGCTTCTTCCACGGCGACCATGCCTCGGCTTTCGTGGCTGGTTCGTGGCTGCGAGGCATTCGCGACTTCGACCTCAAGCGAGCCTATGCCCTGATGCTGAAGAACGCTACTGTGCCTGGACGCGGCGGCAGGCCCTATCTCGACGAATACTTAGAGCGCGGATGGATAGCGGAAAAGGACACCGTGAACGTGCCGACCGAGGATGAATACAAGGGTTCCGTCACGAAGACGCTGGAGTATGCCTACGACGACTATGCCACGGCTCTCGTTGCCCGCGAGCTGAAGGACAAGAAGAACGAGAAGATGCTCATGAAGCGCTCGCAGAACTACAAGAATCTCTTCGACCCCTCGACAGGCTTCTGGCGCGGCAAGGTCATCCGCAACGGCGTGGCACAGTGGATAGAAGACTTCCGTCCCAACTATCCTTACTATCAGTATATGTATCGCGAGGCTGATGCCTGGAACTCGCTCTTCTTTGCCCCGCACGACCCGATGGGTATGGTGGCACTCTATCCCTCGAAGGAGGCTGTGCTGCAGAAGCTTGACTCTCTCTTCATCGTCCCCTGCGGAGGCTATGAAGCTTGGAACCTTACCGGCTACCTCGGCACGTATTGTCACGGCAACCAGCCCGGGCACAGCATCCCCTACACTTACTATTTCGTGGGATGGCAATCGCGTGCCCAGCACATCCTGAACACCCTCATGCACAAATACTACGGCATGGGAGCTGAAGGCCTGGCCTACGCGGGTATGGACGATGCAGGCGAGATGTCGGCCTGGTACGTGCTCAACGCCATCGGCATCTACACCTATTCGCCTGCCGACCCCGAGTACATCGTCACGGTGCCTCTCTTCAAGCGTGTGCACTTCACCTTGGGCGGCGGCGGAAAGAGCTTCGACATCGTCCGCGAAGGCGTCGGCGAATACATCGATTCCATTACTATCGGCGGCAAACCCCTCGAGGGCTGGTTCGTCCGTCACGAGGACCTTGCAGCAGGAAAGGAACTCCGCATCATCCTCAAGAACATAGTAAATGTTCAGTAAGACTGCGAGATAACACAACGGATTGCACGGATTTGACGGATTGGTCGAGTGCTGAATATCAGTAAATCACCAATCCGTCAAATCCGTTTAATACGTTGTTTCGTATTTGTCCCTGTGGCGCGGCAGAAGAAAGCCAGTGCTCTTCTGAAATAAGCGCCAGGCTCTTCTGAAATAAGCGCCAGGCTCTTCTGAAATAAGCGCAAGGCTCTTCTGAAATAAGCGCAAGGCTCTTCTGAAATAAGCGCAAGGCTCTTCCGAAACTAACCACGTGTCGTTATCGAACTAAGCACGTGTCGTTGTTGAACTAATCACGTGTCGTCTCGCTATCTTGTCAGCGAGAACTTCATGGTCATGCCGAAGTCTTGTGTGATGGTGGGGTAGCTGCTGCTGGAGAGAAGCGGTTCGGAACGCTGGCGATCGTAGAAGAGGCTGAGGGTGACGAAGCGGCTCATGGTGTAGTCTATCTGCGCACTTGTCTTGATAGCCTTGTTGCCACTGGTGGCTTCGCAAAGGTTGGTCTGCAGGTCGCGCTTGATGGCACTCTGGTTGCGGATGCTGAAGTCGAAGCGCAGGTTCAGGTCGTGCGAGACTTTCTGCGAGCGGTTGGAGCGGGTGCTCTGGCCTCCTGCGGCGTTCTCGTTCTCGTTCGCTGCCGTATTGGCCCTGCCTTTTGTGCGGGTGTTCTTAGCCACTTGCTCGCTGGCTCTCTTGGAGCGGAAGAGCGAACCGAGGTTGAAGTCGTTGATCTTGTAGCCCCATCCGATGACGAAGTCCTTCGAGCCCGTCTCGGTGAGCTGTGCGCTGGTCATGCTCAGGTTGAGCACACGTGTCGTCTTGTACTCCAGCTTCAGCGTCATGTTGTTGTTGAAGGTGGTGTTGATGCCAATCAGAGGCGAGAAGGTCTCGTTGATGCTGACCGTGCTGACGTCGTAGAGGCTGTTGGGAATGAAGCTTCCTGTCGTGGTGTTCTGAATGAAGCCCAAGCCGCCGGTCCCCATGCATTCTACCCACGAGCTGTAGGAGTTGTACGAGCCCACGGCGTAGATGCTCTTGTAACTGTGCGTGAGGTTGACGCTCTTGAAGTGGTCGCGCACCCAGGGCAGGTTGCTCAGGCCCTTGTAGTTGATGCTCCAGTTGGGCAGCATCTTCATGAGCGAAGGGAAGATGTCGAGCGAACTGCTACCCGTGTATGCGGCCAGGAATGCAGGCACCATCACGTCGGCGCTGTACTTGTTCACGGTTCCCTTTTCGGGATTGAACGTTCCGTTCATGCCAGTTCCCGAGGGATAGCGTACGCCTTGGTACTGTGCCTCCACGCGTTGCTGGTAGTCGTTCAGGTAGCTTTGGAACTTGCCGAAGGTCGAGCTGTAGTAGCCGTCGCTGGCGGAACCCGGGCTGGCGAAGGCCGTGCCGATGCTGATGGTCGTCATGTTGAAGGAGCCGCTATGCGTTGGCGGAGCGCCGTACATGTACTGTATGCTCTTGTTGCGGTTGTCCGTTCGGCTCATGTTGAGGTCAATCTTCAGGTCGGTGAAGGGCTCCAGGGTCATCTTCACCTGCACATCCTCCGTCTCGGCGATGGTGGCAGGCGTGGCAACGTTCTCGTTGCCGAGGAGCCATCCGCGCTGCTTGGCCTTGTCGAGATATGACTCGCCCACGAAGCCGAAGGCAAAGTCCACGCCCGGCGAGAAGACGTCGCCCAGTCGCTTCTGTCCCAGCATGTCGCCCACTTCGGGCAGGAAGCCCGGCACGGCCATGTTGAAGGTGTTGCGGTAGCTGACGCTGACGTTGCGCACCATCATCAGGAAGCGTGCTGCGGTCTGAGCCACTCCGTACCATTTCTGTTCCGAAGCCTTGGGCAGAGCCACGACGTTGAGCCGCACCTTGGTGGTGTCGACGGGTGTGCGGACGATGCGGATGCTGTTTTCGTCTACCTTCTTGAACTTGATGTCGTATGCAAATCCGCTGCTGTCGCGGGCTGTGACGCGTATGCGCTTCGACTTCTGTCCGTGGGAGATGGTGAGGTCGCTGTCGGGGTAGAGCGTTATCTCCTGCACGAAGCCCTTGTTCTCCGGCTTCTTCTTTGTGCTGATGCCTGCCGCGTTGCCCTGCTTGGAGGGCGTCTTCTGCTTGGCCAGGATGCTGTCCACGGGTTCGCCCGTCTCCATCGATTCCATCTCAGCCTTCTTGCGTGCGTCCTTCTCCTTGTCCTTCGCAGCCTTCTTTGCCTTGTCCTCCTTCTCCTTCTCCAGACGTTTCTGTGTGGCGCCGGCACGGGCGTTGCTGGCAGAGAAACGCTTGTTAGCTTCCTTGAGGAACGGGCTGTGGTTGTAGAGCTTCTCCAGGTCGAACTTGCCGTTCACGTTGACGGTACGCTGAGTGTTGATGGTGTTGCCCAGCGAAGGCTTGTTCTGTCGCTCTGCTCCGCGCTTCCATGAATAGGTCGACGAGTAGGTGGCATCGGCAGAAGCCCAGTCGAAGACGGGAATCTTCTCCAGCGGAAGCTTGTAGCTCAACTGCACGTTCTGGTTGTAGTCGAGCGGCCGGCCGAAGTGACGCAAGCTCCATTTCACAGAGTCCTTCCAAGCCTCGTAGCGGTCGGGGTAGAGGTCCTTGTTGACCTGCGTGTAGGGCTCCTCAATCTCGGCCCTCGTTCCGCTCTGGAACGTGAAGTGCAGCGCCTTGAAGATGTCCCATTTCAGGGAGAAGCTGCGGTTCCATATCCAGTTCTGGCTGAAGCTTGCCGGCAGGGAAGAGAGGTCGCCGGGATTCTCCAGGTCGCGTTCCTGCAGCTCGTAGTAGTTGCGGTTCATGTCGGTGGAGAACGTGATGCTCTGCGGTGCGAACGAGATGTTCTGAGCCTTGATGATGTCGAGCCACTTGCTCTTTCCCTTGAGGTTCTTGAAGGGTTCCCATGCCTTCCAGTTCGGACTCCAGGAGTAGTTCATGCTGGCCTTCCAGTTGAGTTCGCGTTCGTAGACTGTCGTTTCGCCTTCCGTGTTCTGCGTCGAGCGGCTGTAGCTAAAGGTGAAGTTGGCAGGGTCGTACGGCATGGGGTGCTTGCGCGAGCTGATGTTCAGCCGGACGCCGCTGAAGGAGAGGTTCTTGCTCGTTTCGGTGTGGGTGGTCAGACTGCGGAGCGAGTCGCGTTGCCTGTCGTCGGCCAGAGCATCGAGCGCGTCGCTCAGGACCATGTCGGTGTCGAAGGGATTGTACTTGGGCGAGATCTTTTCCTTGGAGTAGCTGTAGTACATGGGGAAGGTGAGCTTCGCTTTCTCGGGAAGCAAACGTCCCAGGTCGAAGTTCGTCGAGATGGAGTAGTTGAGGTTGTCCTCGTTCTTGCGTTGCGCCACGCTCTGTTCGATGCCGCCGAAGCCAGAGGTGATCATCTTGGCTGTGGCGTTGACCGACCCCAGGTCGCTGAGCTGAACCTGCAGGTTGCCTTGTGCAGCCCAGCCGCCGTTGTTGCTGAACTCCTGCAGACGCAGTTCGTTGGCCCAGACCTCGATGCTCTTCGTCTTGCCGCTGTTGTTGCGTACGCCTATCATGATGGTCTTCACCTCTCCAAGCGTCGGGTTGCCCATCACGGAGATGCGGTTGTTGGGATTGTTCTCGTCGTAGGTGGTGAAGAGCCGGTTCATGGAGGTGGCGCCGATGCTCACTTGTGCGTTGCGCTGCTTCTTGAGGTTGGTGAAGAGGTCGAAGTTGATGTCGACCATGTTCTCCGAGGGCCATACTGCCAGACAGCCTTGTGCGCTATAGGTATCGTAGTAGCCTGCTGGCGTGAGCCTCAGGGGCACTTCGTACTCGTAGTAGTTGTTTCTGTAGTCCGAGCCGAGGCGTATGAAGACGCTGCACTCGCCGTCGGCTGTGGATGTGATGTTCTCGGCCAGGGCATTGGCATGGACGTACATCTGCAGGTGCTTGTACTGACGCATGTCGTAGTTGCAGTTCTTGTAGACGGCCTTTGCCTCGCTGCCTCCCAGGTTGCGTGCTATCATGCACATGGCCTGTTCGTTGGCTTCCACGAGCTGTGCCTGCGAGGGGTCGGTGATACGTGTGATGCCAGGAGGCAGGACGTAGTTGACGGGCTGCTTGTCGTTGTTCTCTTCGATGCAGACGGTGCTCACTTCCAGTGTTCCGCCTCCGTTTGAGGGTACGTTGCCTGTGTAGAGCGGCTGCTGATAGGTACGCCAGTCGCCTTGCACGAGGTCGAGTGTGGCGAGGCGCAGGACAGTCTCCTCCTCGAATCCTGTCATGAAGATACGCATGAAGCGTATGCTCGTGAAGTCGTTGATGTTGCCTTCCTTGCCTTCGTATGCGTCGAGTGGGATGCGGAAGAGGTACCATGTGCATTCCTCTGTGTTGCCGTTACGCAGCTTCACGCTTGCCACGCGCTTGTCGGCGATGTGGTTGTGTCCCACCACCATGTCTTCGGGTCGGATGCTGACGTGGTACTGGTAGTACTTCTCGTATTCGTTGAGCGTGTAGTCCTGGTTGATGTCCTCCACGTCGGGTGTCACCTTCCATGCTGTCTCGTACGATTCGGGGCTGGTGTCGTTGTCGGCGCTGTTGCCCTGTGGCATGTTGATGCGCTTGTAGCGGTCGAGGATGGACATGTGCAGCTCGTCGAAGTCTGTGCCGCGATAGTAGTGGTAGTTGTCGTTGGCAGGGTCGGCATAGATGCTGTCGAATGTTGCTTGCGACACTTTGCCCTGTATCTGCTGCAGGTAGTCTGCGTAGAGGCTGAAGTTGCGTTCCTCTTCGTCGTTCAGACCATTGAGGCCCACGTCCTGCCGTGCTCTGGAGCCTGCCTCGTTGTTGAAGGCGTAGGTCACGCTGCTGCTGTTGGGGATGCGTCCCCAATAGCCGTCGACGAAGTATTGCGGATTGCCGTCGACGGGCATTCCGCTCTCGAAGTATTTCTTGCCGTCCTTGAGGATGTCCTCCGACACTTCGCCCAGGTTGAAGTAGAGGTCGCCGCCGTGATTGCCAGGGAGGTTGTGCTTGTAGATGAAGGGGTCCATCATCCAGAACTCGATGTACTCGATGTTCTGTGCCTCGAAGTCTGTGTTGTCGAGCTTTCGCATCATGCCTCCCCATGTCTCTTCCGGGTGGAGGAGGTGTCCGTCGCGGTCGACGTCGGTGGTAAGATTGTAGGGTCCGCGCTCCTTCGGATAGAAGGCCAGGTTCAGGACGTTGAGGCTTGTGGAGGTTGTATAGCTGTTCTGTGCTTTCTGCGGATAGAGCTCTCGTTCGTAGACTTCGCGGACGTAGTGGCTGGAGAGCTGGTCGAGGTCGCTCTTGATGTGGCTCGGGGTGAGCGTGCTGCTGCGGCGTGTGAAGATGGGGTCGACGTAGTACCAGGCCAGCAGGGAGCGGTTGAAGCCGTATGTCTTGTCTGCTGTCAGCTTACTTTCCGCGAACATGCTTGGCGTGCTCGATATGCTCCAGTAGGTCGGTTGCGTCAGGCTGCTCTTGATGCTGCTGCTCTCGAAGTCGTCGAGATACGATGCGCTGCCCTGCACGCTGTGGTTCTGCCCTGCGATGAGATGGGCGAACTCGCCGTTGAAGGCAATGAGGCTGGGCTGTGTGCACTGGATGAGCGGCAGCTTGTCAATCATGTTCGTGAGCCATTGGCTCTCCTTTTTCCAGCTTACATGGAGGCCCCAGAGTGTGTTCTTCAGGGGTTCGTTGCCCATGCTGACCTTTGTGGTGAGCGGTTGCTCGTTCAGATACATTAACGTGCCGCCTACGGTGAAGTTCTTGTTTATCTCGTAGTCGAGGTTCAGGCCGAGCATCGTCTTGCGTTGCATGCCGTAGGTGTCGTTGCTTTCCACCGAGGCGCTGATGTTCGTGCCTGCATCGATGAGGCTTTGGTTGATGATGGTGACGCGGCCCATGTTGTAGTCGACGGTGTAGTCGACGTTCTCCGTGAGCGTCGTGCCGCCGGCGGTGACGATGACGGAGCCGCGTGCCACGTTCGTCACGCCCAGGTCAATCTCTCCGGCGCTCGTGCCCTTGTAGCGTCCGGTCAGCAGGAACTTGTCGTGCTCGGAGATTTGTTTGGCGACGGTCTTCGTGCTGTCGTAGAGTTCGCGGAAGCAGTATTTGTTGGCCAGCACGGGGTCGTTGATCCAATTTGCCAAGTGTTCGCCGAAGGGTTCGGCCACGGGGAAGATGATGCGTCCCTTGCTGATGGTCAGTCCCTCCACGAAGTCGAACTGTCCGTTGGGGTGTTCGTTGTTCTTTGCGTCGAGGCGGTCCAGGTTGAGCGCCCTGAGCAGGATGGTGCTCTTCAGTTTCTCTTCGGGCAGATAGGTGAGGTAGACGCCCGTGGAGTCGCTTTGGTACTTGATGTCGAGGCGGAACTTGTCGCTCATCACCTTCTGCGTGCCCAGGTAGTAGACGTTCTTCATCATCAGTCGCCATGTGGGGAGTTGGGGGCTTCCCGTCGTGCCTTTCAGGAGCTTGACGAAGAGGGTCTTGGAGTTGTCGGTGAGGTCGGCGGCAAATTCACCTACCTGATAGGTGGTGCCCATGTATGTGTATTCGAATGCGACGGCCAGGACGTCGTCCACCTGCAGCGTGCTGGAGAGGCTGACGTAGCCCAGTGCGTTGTTGACGGTGTACTCCGAGCTGGAGAGCTTACGAGCGGCTTGCAGCTTCTCGTAGTCGATGCTTCCGATGAACTTCCCCGAGCCGTCAAGGATGGTTGTGGCCTGTGCGATGTCGCGTGCTTCGGAGAAGTTGTTGACGAGTTCGTCGTATTCGCTGTTCGAACGGTTGTTTGGCACGTCGGTGCCCGAGCGTGTCCAGTTGGTGTTGGAGATGTAGGTGGGTTCGCCCAGGTCGGCCAATGCGATGATGTTGCGGTTGTTCTCGCTCTTTCCGCTCTTGTTCGTCACCCAAATCTCGACGCGCTTGATGTTGATGCCGCTGGAGATGGTTGGCAGCGACTCCATGTTCTTGTCGTAGCGCTCGCGGAAGAAGTGCGAGAGGAAGAAGTGTCGGTTCTCTTCGTAGTTCGTTGCGCTGAACTCGAAGTTGGTGGTCTGCGAGCCGCCTTTGCTGTTGACGCTCGAGCTGGCACTCTTCTTCTGACTGATGACAGACTGTATCTTCAACTTGCCGAACTGCACGTCCGTCCTGAGACCGAAGAGGCTGCTGACGCCCGGCACGAGGCTGATGTTGCTGGGGAAGGACACGTTGCCGGCCTCGATGAGCTTGACGATTTCGTCTTCCTTGCCGTCGTATTTGAGTTTGAGGTTCTGGGCGTCGTAGTCGAAGGTGGCCTGTGTGTTGTAGTTCAGGTTCATGTTTATCTTGTCGCCCACCTTGCCGTTCAGGCTGAGATTTATCTTTTCGTCGAAGTCGAAGCCGACGGTCTTGCGGCGCGATGCTGCGAGGGCCGGGTTGTCCACCTTCTTCGAGTTGATGCCCACCTTCAGCTCTGCGCTGCCTTGTGTCTTGATCTGTACGCCGCCGGGACCGAAGATTTTCTCTGCCGGACCGAGGTCGAAGTGCATGTCCGTGAAGTCGAACTTGTTCTTTCCTGCTGCCTCGAATGCCTCTGCGTTCTTGCTGCGCCAGTATCGCTGCATGCTGTTCTGCAGCGACCATTGCTGATACTCTTCGGGCGTCATCAGCACGGGGGCGTTGAGGAACCCGGTGGCTGTGCCGAGTGTGAAGCCCGACCTGCCCGGCAATGTGCTGCCCGAGGTGGTGCCGGCCGCGCCTGTCTGCGAGCCTTTGCTCTGTGTGTTCTGCTGCTGACGGTTCGACGAGCCGCGGCTCTTCGTGCCGTCTTCCTCTGTCAGGGACGTGCCGATGGAGTAGGTATTGTCCTTCTCGTCGTAGATGACTTCGGTCTTCAGGTTGTCGGGGTCCTGCAGGTCGGCCGTCTTCTTGCGGAGTGACTTTGTGTCCGTCGTGCCTGTCTTGCGTACGGAGAAGCGTGACTTCCCCTTCTCGGGTATGGTGTCAGCGGGAGCAGTCCGTGTGGAAAGCTCCGACAGATTGTTTTGGCTCATCGTGGCCAGCATGTTGATGCTTGCCAGTACAACCAGAGCAAATATAAGTTTTCGCGCGCTCATGTCTATATATTAACGGAAGCGACACATTATTTATTATATAAAAAGAGTCATTTCTGCGTTTTTTTGTCGTTTTTGTTCCCTGGAGGTAGGTGAATGTCGCTTTTTTCCGTAACTTTGCGGGACGAATCAAAAGACAAATGCTATGATAGAATATCTGAAAGGAACCCTTGCCGACCTGACGCCCGCGCTTGCCATCGTGGAGTGCCACGGGGTAGGGTACGGCGTGAACATTTCGCTGAACACCTTCTCTGCCATACAGGGCAAGCAGGAGGTCCGGCTGTGGATAACGGAGTCTATCCGCGAGGATGCCTACCAGCTGTGGGGCTTCAGCACCCGGGCTGAAAGGGAGCTCTTCCTGCTGCTGACCAGCGTGAGCGGCATCGGGGCAGGCACTGGCCGCATGATACTCTCGTCGATGACGGTCTCGGAGCTTGCCGGCGTCATCAGCGAGGGCAACGACAAGATGCTGAAGTCCGTGAAGGGCATCGGCCCGAAGGCGGCTCAGCGCATCATCGTGGACCTTCGCGACAAGATCGGCTCGCTGGGCATAGAGGCCTCGTCGCCTGCTGCTGCGGCGGCACCTTCCGTCAACAAGGAGGTGATGGACGAGGCTGTGGCGGCTCTCACCATGCTTGGCTTCAGTCCCGCGCCCGCTCACAAGGCCGTGCAGCACATTCTCACTGACGAGCCCTCTGCGCCCGTGGAGCGTGTCATCAAGCTCGCCCTGAAGATGCTGTAAAGGGGAACATTTCCCTCACCCCTCGTGTACAAATTCCTCACCTCGCGGTAACAATTTCTTCACCCCGCGGTATAAAACTTTTTCAGTGGCTCGGAAATATATTTCAGAGGCTTGGAAATATATTTTAGTGGCTTTGAAATTTATTTCCAAGCCTTGGAAATAGTTTTGTGGCACGTCGGGAAGAAAAATATAGAGTGCGGGAAGGAATTTGCTTTCGCGCGGGAAAGAGTAATGTTTCGTGCGCGGAGAAGTCCTGTAGTTGGTGCAAAAAGTCGATTCTCGCAGCCGCATGGGAAAATTCCTTGCGGAAAAGTGCCCGAATCTTAACTTTTCTTCGTAACTTTGTGGCTGAAATGTGTCTAATAATATAATGAAAATCCTTTTTACTCGACTTTGCAGCCTTGCTGATTGTCAGCTTCGGACGGCTCGGCATGCCACGGCGATGCTCCTGGCGATGCTCGGGGCGGTTCCCTGTCTGGCACAGGAAGCCGATGTCTCTGCCTTGCTCATCAACGAGGTGCAGGTCGCCAATATCGACCAGTTCCTGGACAACGCCTATTGTTACGGCAGTTGGATAGAACTCTATAACCCTACGGACGAGGACATTTCCATGGGAGGTCTGTACCTCGTGGAGGGCGAGAACGAAACCCGTTTCCTCAGTTCTTCGAGCGTGGTTCCCGCGAAGGGATTCAAGGTTCTCTGGTTCGACCATAGTCGTTCACAGGGCAACTACGGCAACAACTCCGGTCAGCAAGTCCCCTTCAAGCTGAATGCCGAAGGCGGCGAAATCGTCCTGCGGACAAAGGACGGGACGGTCATCGCCTCCGTTCAGTACCCGCCTTCCGTCGCCCGCTGCTCGTGGGCACGCACCACCGACGGCGGAGAAGAGTGGGGATGGACGGGCGACCCGACTCCCGACGCCTCCAATCAGGGCAGCAAGTTTGCGATGTTCCGCCTGGAAGCACCCGAGGTGGATGTCGATTCGCGACTCTTCACCGAAAGCTTCACCGCCCATGTCGACATCCCTTCGGGCTACACCTTGCGCTACACCACCGACGGCAGCGCCCCGACGAGAACGCACGGCGAGACAAGCACGGACGGCCGCTTCGACATCTCCGGCACGACAATCCTGCGCCTTTGCTTCGTCATGGACGACTACCTGCCGAGCCCCGTCGTCACCCGCAGCTATATCTACCGGAATCATGCCTACTATCTTCCTGTACTTTCCGTAGTGTCTGCGCCCGACAACTTCTTCGACAACACCATCGGCGTGTTCGTGAGGGGCACCAACGGCATCAGTGGCAACGGCCAGAACAGCGCCTGCAACTGGAACATGGACTGGGAGCGCCCCGTCAACATGGAGTACCTCGTCCCCGAGAAGAACGCCGACGGCGGCACGGACTACCGTGTCGTACTGAACCAGGAGATGGACCTCGAGATAAGCGGCGGCTGGACGCGTGCCTATGGCAGAGGCTGGGTGGACAACCGCTACTGGGAGGCGCGAAGCTCCTTCCGCCTCAAGACGGACCGCCGCTACGAAGGCGTGCACGAAATCAGCTACCCGGTCTTCCCCTCCAAACCCTACAATAAATACCGCTGCTGGCAAGTGCGCAACGGCGGCAACGACACCTATGCCCGCACCAAAGACCCTGCCATACAGCAGATGGTCATGCGCAGCGGCTTCTACGTCGACTGCCAGGACTACCAGCCGGCCCACGTCTTCCTGAACGGCGAATACTTCGGCATGCTCAACATACGCGAGAGCAACAACAAGCATTTTGCCTACAGTAACTACGGCATCGACTTCGAAGACATGGACCAGTTCGACCTGAGCAACGCCCAGTACAACCAGAAGATGGGCGACAACAAGGCATGGACGCAGCTGCAGACGCTGGCCCGACGACTGGCTTCGACGAAGTCGGCCGCCATCTACCAGCAGGTATGCGACCTCCTGGACATCGACGAGTACGTCAACTACATGGCCCTGGAGTGCTACATGGGCCCGTCGGACTGGATAACGAACACCAACAACGTCAAGGGCTTCCGCAGTCGCAGCGACGGGAAGTTCCACTTCGTGCTCTTCGATGCCGACTCCGCCTTCGACTCGTCCGACATGCTCAACTCCGTGCTCAGCACCAGCGGAGGCGCCAACGTGGACGACCTCTTCCGCAACCTCATGGCTTACGACCCCTTCCGCCGGCAGTTCATGGATGCCTTCTGCATCGTCAACGGCAGCGTCTTCGAACCTTCGCGTTGCGAGACCATCATGCGCGAGATATACGAAAACGTCAATCCCGCCCTGGCCTTCGAAGGCAGCAGCACGAGCATGAGCCTGGCAAACACCATCCGCTCGGCCTACAACGGGTCGCGCATCAGCAATCTGCGCAGCTACTTCAACCCGCCCTTCAATATCTACGCCACCCTGTCGGCAAACATCCCCGAGGCAAGGCTGGCCGTGAACGGACAGGAGATTCCTACGGGCAGCTTCTCGGGTTCGCTCTTCTCCTACAAGGGTAAGCCCATCCAGATTACGGCAAAAGCTCCCGCAGGCTACGTCTTTGCCGGATGGGACAAAGACAAGCAGGAAGCGACGACGGCAACCCTGATTCCCCAAGGCGCCGAGTGGATGTACTACGACAACGGTTCGATGGACCGCTACAAGTGGAAGCTGGCCAGCTTCGACGAGTCGGCCTACGGATGGCGCACAGGCACGGCCCCCTTCGGCTTCGCCAAGGATGGGTACTACATGCAGGAGAATTCCGTCACCAAGCTGAGCGGCAACGCCGGCACGACCAAGCGCCCGACCTACTACTTCCGCAAGACCTTCCGGTTGGACACACCTCTGCAGGACGTCGACGTCCTCACCTTCAGCTACCAGATAGACGACGGCATGATGCTCTACGTCAACGGTCACGAGGTGGGCGGCTACTACGTGGCAAGCGGCTCGACGTACTCCGCCTACACCATCGACGGGCACTACGAGGGGCAGAACCCCTACGCCGGAAGCCTCGTCGTGCCGCATGAATACCTTGTGGAAGGCGAGAACCTGATAGCCGTAGAGGTGAAGAACTGTTCCGCATCCAGCAGCGACATTTGGTTCGACGGCAGTCTCGTCCTGACTCGACTGGCAAGGGAAACCGTGGCGGAAGCAGACTCCATCGACCTGCGCGAGCTCTTCGAGAAGAACAGCACCGTCGCCCTGAAAGCCATCTTCATGCCCATCGCCGACGAAGCCCAGCGCCTCTTGGCCGGAGCATCGCCTCTGCGCATCAACGAAGTCTGTGCCACGGGCGACATATATATTAATGATTATGGTAAGAAGACCGACTGGCTGGAGCTCTACAACACTACCGACCAGGACATCTCTCTGGCAGGTGTCTACCTGAGCGACAATCCTAATAACCCCCAGAAGTACCAGCTACAGGACGGCATCGTGCCCGCCCACGGCACCAGCATCATATGGTGCGACAAGAAGGAAGCCGTCAGCCAGCTGCATGCGCCCTTCAAGCTCGAGAATGCCGACGGCGCAGTAGTCTGCATCCAGGCTGCCGACGGCTCCTGGTCCGACCGCATGGATTACCTGCAGACGAACAAGTGGCAGACCTTCGGACGCTACCCCGACGGCAGCAACACGCTTTGCATCCTGAACCAGCCCACCATCGACCGGAGCAACCGCCTCGGCATGTCCGACTTCAACCTGCTCACCTCGCTCGAAGCATGGAACAATCCCGACGGCATCGACGACGTGCCCGAGGACCCGCAGGAAGACATGAGCCTGTGGCAGCTGGACGACGAGAGGCGCTCCGACGTCAGGGACGTGCTCTACTACAGCCTTTCCGGTCAGCGCATAGACAAGCCCGCATCCGGCATCTGCATTCGTCAGATAATCTACCAGGACGGCAGTACAAAAGTCGCGAAATTGTCTCTGAAATGACACGTCGTGCAAGCGTTGAACATAATACTTGCGCAGAAATTTGGTATTTCGCTCGCTTCTTTGTATCTTTGCACGCGAATTAAAATAACAGTAAGGTAAAAGAAGCTATGAATATCTCATACAAATGGCTCAAGGAATATGTTGACACCACGCTCAGCGCTCAGGAGATTGCCGACGCACTGACCAGTGCGGGACTCGAAGTGGACAGCGTGGAAGAAGTACAAACCATCAAGGGCGGTCTGGAAGGACTGTGGGTAGCTGAGGTGCTGACCTGCGAACCGCATCCCAACAGCGACCACATGCACGTCTGCACCGTCGACGCCGGGCAAGCCGCACGAGGCGAGGGACAAGAGCCCCTGCAAATCGTCTGTGGCGCACCCAACGTGGCTGCCGGTCAGAAGGTGATAACTGCCGTAGTGGGCACCAAGCTCTACGACGGCGACGAGTGCTTCACCATCAAGCGCAGCAAGCTTCGCGGCGTGGAGAGCTGCGGCATGCTCTGCGCCGAGGACGAGATAGGCATCGGCACAGACCACAACGGCATCATTGTCCTTCCCGAGGACGCCGTGGTCGGCACGCCTGCAGCCGAGTACTTCCACGTGGAGAGCGACTGGCTCATCGAAGTGGACATCACACCCAACCGCGCCGACGCCTGCAGTCACTACGGCGTAGCGCGCGACCTCTACGCCTGGCTCGTGCAGAACGGTTACAAGACCAGTCTGCATCGCCCCGACTGCGAGAGCTTCCGGGTGGACGACGAGTCGCTGCCCATCAGCGTTACCATCGACGACCCCAACCTCTGCCCGCGCTATGCCGCCGTCACGCTGACCGGCTGTCAGGTGAAAGAGAGTCCCGAGTGGCTGCAGAACAAGCTGCGCACCATCGGTCTGCGTCCCATCAACAACATCGTCGACATCACCAACTACATCATGATGGCTTACGGTCAGCCGCTGCATTGCTTCGATGCGGACATGATAGAAGGCCGTCAGGTCATCGTCAAGACTTTGCCCGAGGGCACACCCTTCGTTACACTCGACGGCGTAGAACATAAACTCAGCAACCAAGACCTTGCCATCTGCAACGCCAAGGAGCCGATGTGCATCGCCGGCGTGTTCGGCGGAAAGGGAAGCGGCACGTACGACACGACGACGAACGTCCTCCTGGAGAGTGCCTACTTCAACCCCACAAGCATCCGCAAGAGTGCGCGTCGTCACGGACTGAGCACGGACGCAAGCTTCCGCTTCGAGCGCGGCATCGACCCCCACGGACAGCTCTACGCCCTGAAGCAGGCTGCCATCCTTGCCAAGGAACTGGCCGGAGCAAAGGTCAGCATGCAGGTCGTTGATGTTCAGGCAAATCCAATGTCCGACTTCAAGGTGTCGTTGAAATACGATTACGTCGACAACCTCATCGGCAAGCACATCCCGCAGGAGACCATCAAGAGCATCGTCACCAGCCTGGAGATGAAGATTGACAGCGAGACGAACGAAGGCCTTGAACTCACTGTTCCCGCTTATCGTGTGGACGTGCAGCGTCCCTGCGACGTCGTCGAGGACATCCTGCGCATCTACGGATATAATAATGTAGAGATACCTTCGACGCTCAAGAACAGTCTTACCGTCAAGACCATTCACGACCTGAGTCACAAGCTGCAGAACATCATCGGCGAGCAACTCGTAGGCGGCGGCTTCCGCGAGATACTGAACAACAGTCTTCAGCGCGGCGCTTACTACGACGGACTGGAATCCTACAAGAGTCAGGAGTGTGTAAGGCTTCTCAATCCCCTCAGCCAGGACCTCAACGTTCTCAGGCAGACGCTGCTCTTCGGCGGACTGGAAAGCATTGCCCGCAACACCAGCTACCGCAACACCGACCTTCGCTTCTTCGAGTTCGGCAATTGCTATCGCTTCCAGGCGGAGAAGAAGTGTGCAGACATCATTCCCGGTGTAAGCAGCAGTCGCGACCCCGAGGTCATCAAGCATGTCCTCGATGCCTACAGCGAAGACTATCACCTCGGCCTTTGGCTGACGGGTAAGCGCATTCGCGGCAGCTGGGCACATCCCGACGAAGACAGCTCCTTCGCGCAGCTCAAGGCATACGTCGTGAACATCCTGACACGTCTGGGCGTTCCCTTCGGCTCGCTCGTCTTCGGCCAGGGCAGCAGCGACATCTACAGTACAAGCCTGTGCATACAGAACCGCGGCGGCAAGACACTTGTCGAGATGGGCATTGTCTCGGGCAAGCTGACGAAGGTCTTCAGCATCGAAGCACCCGTCTACTTTGCCGACATCCGTTGGAATCAACTGATGCGCATCATTCAGAAGCAGAACGTCACGTACAAGGAGATAAGCAAGTTCCCCGCCGTGAGCCGCGACCTTGCTCTTCTGCTCGACAGCAATGTGCCCTTCGCCGAAGTGGAGCGCATCGCCTATCAGACGGAGAAGAAACTGCTCAAGGCAGTCAAGCTCTTCGACGTCTACGAAGGCAAAAACCTGCCCGCAGGCAAGAAGTCCTATGCCGTGAACTTCATCCTGCAGGACGAGACAAAGACCCTCAACGACAAGGCCATCGACGCCGTCATGCAGAAGCTTATCAATAACCTCAAAACTCAGCTTAATGCAGATTTGAGGTAAATTAAGAATTAAGAGAGAAGAATTAAGAATTGATACAAATGGCAAATGCAGTTCAGGAAAAGAGCGAAGCATTGGCTGTGCGCATCGTAAATCTATGGAGGTTTCTTCTTAAGCAAAAGGAATATGACATCAGCCGTCAAGTAAAACGTTCTGGAACAAGTGTCGGAGCAAATGTATGTGAAGCGCTATATGCTGCAAGTAAGATGGAGTACTTAATTCTTATTCCTTAATTCTTAATTTCATTCAAAACAAAGTCAAAGAGAGCAGAGTGAAGGAATACTTAATTCTTATTTCTTAATTCTTAATTTCATTCAAAACAAAGTCAAAGAGAGCAGAGAGAAAGAATTCTTAATTCTTATTTCTTAATTCTTAATTTCATTCAAAACAATGTCAAAGTGAGCAGAGAGAAGGAATTCTTAATTCTTATTTCTTAATTCTTAATTTCATTCAAAACAATGGGAAGAGCATTTGAATACCGCAAAGCAACCAAACTGAAGAGATGGGGCCACATGGCCAAGACGTTCACCCGACTGGGCAAGCAGATTGCCATTGCCGTGAAGGCCGCAGGTCCCGAACCCGAGAACAACCCTGCACTGCGCAGCGTCATTGCTGTCTGCAAGCGTGAGAACATGCCGAAGGACAACATCGAGCGTGCTATCAAGAACGCTATGGG
>JAFUVM010000107.1 GCA_017483665.1 Bacteroidaceae bacterium | reverse complement strand
GGAATCCGTCATGACCAAGACTACATGATATAGATACAACATATAGGTACCACAAAACACAATAGCAGCTACAGTCGAATGGATTTGTAGCTGCTATTATATATATAGGTATTAGTACCTGTACTTGGTCGAATGCTTACCGGGCGAAAGCTTTCTATAATCAACGTCTTTATTCCTAACATAAACTATATTTCTTATTCTAAGATAATATACTTCTGATTCTTATGCACTATACGTTTAACTCTTTGGCACTATACTTCTCATTCCAAGTCACTTGCCTTTGGGTCATTTTCCTTGCTAAATTTAGCCGTTCTTTTTGCCCGTTGGCAACCGAGCAGCATTTTATGGCAGTTTTTACTAAACATAATGACCATTATAACTTTTGTCATGATTTATCCAGATAGAATGCGTCTGTCAGTTCCTTGTAAGCAATACTTCTGCTTCCGTCCGGTGCAGTCAGGCATAAAGTTGATTCGGCGACGGATGTCTGAGGCTGAGATGAAAAACAAAGCAATGCTCTGCGAGGCGGTTTGCGACTGGTTGTGCTGACCAGGCAACGGCGCTTCAAGTGCAGACCTTCCAAGAGACAGAGCGTTATTATCTGCTGCGATAGCGTTGCCGGAACAACCACCGAGAATGTTCCGCCTACAGTAAGGAGTTTTCCGACATGGCTGATGAGCTGCGGAAACGGCAGCACATTGTTGTTGCGAGCCAGGATGCGGCTTGCGCCTTCGGGCAACGTGTCCTCGGTGAAGAAAGGCGGATTGCAGAGAATGGCATCGTAACGTTCGTCCGGACAGAATGTTAGCACATCCTGCAAGGCACACGTCACTCGCCCGGAGAATGGGCTCTCGCTGACGTTCTCCTGTGCTTGCCGCACAGCCTCTTCGTCAATGTCGATGCCGAGCACCGAGGCCAAAGGATTCCGTTGGGCAGCCATCAGAGCGATAAGCCCTGTGCCCGTACCGATGTCCAGGATGCGTCGGCCCTCCACACAGCCCCATGCGCCCAGCAAGACACCGTCCGTGCCTACCTTCATCGCACAGCGGTCATGGCGGATGCAGAAGCGTTTGAAACGGAAGAAATCGTTCGACATGAGCGTAGTTTTTCGGTGCCTGTTTTTGCAATTTCGTGCAAAATTACAATAAATAATCGTAAGCGTCGTCGTAGTTTGGCTTTTTTTTTGTACTTTTGCACCCGTTTCGTGCATGTGCACGCAACATACAATACATATTTTTGAGATAAAGAAGCTATGTTTGAAAAACGAAAGACATCCTTTTCCTTTGTGGCCGAAGTATCGCCGGAGATTGAGAAGATGATGCACGACGACCGTGGTGGCGAGATGCCCATCATTACCCTTCGCGACAATATCTTCTTCCCCGGCACCGTCTCACCCATTACCGTTGGTCGCAAACACAGCATAAAGACCCTTCGCAAAGCAGAGCATACCGACGGTATGGTAGCGTTGCTCACACAGAAGTCCCCCGACGTGGACAACCCGCAGACCGAGGACCTCTACCCCATCGGCGTTGCCGCCAAGCTCGTACACTCCATGAAGATGCCCGACGGAAGCTTCAGCGCACTCTTCCAAGCCTACAACCGTATACAGATACAGGAGCTTCGGCAGGTGAGCGGCAGCTACGAAGGCACGGTGCAAAGCCTGACAGATGCGAAGCCCAAGCGCGTGGAGCAACCCGAATATAAGGCCATGCTTGCCCTGCTCAAAGAGCGTACCTGCCACCTCATGGGCATTCTCGACGACTATCCCGACGAGCTCATGCAGTACATCAGCAACATGGAGCCAACCACTTTCATGCTCAACACGATATGCAGCTACCTGCCTCTTTCCATCGAGCAGAAGTACGAACTCCTCTCCTGCCCCACGGAACTCGACCGCCTGCAGCACACCATTCTCTTCGCAAACAACATCATCGAGCTCATGAAGCTCAAGCGAAAGATTGAGAACAAGACGCGCAGCGACCTGGACAAGCAGCAGCGTGAATACTTCCTCCGCCAGCAGGTGCAGAACATTCAGAGCGAGCTGGGCGACAAGGACGACTCGAGCGTCCGGCAGGAAGACGTCACAAACCTGCAGAACAAAGCTGCCACGAAACATTGGAGCGAACAGACTGCCGAGACATTCGACAAGGAGCTGGCTAAGCTGAACCGCATCAACATCCAGTCGCCCGACTACAACGTACAGCTGCAATACCTGCAGACCGTGGTCGGACTGCCTTGGAACGAATGCACCAAGGACAACACAAACATCGCCAATGCCGAGAAGAAGCTCAACCGCGACCACTACGGGATGGAGAAGGTGAAGGAGCGCATCCTGGAACATCTCGCAGTCCTGAAGATGCGCAAGAACAGGCAAAGCCCCATCATCTGCCTCTACGGACCTCCGGGCGTGGGCAAGACAAGCCTTGGCCGCAGTATTGCCGAAGCGCTCGGACGCAAATATGTCCGCGTCAGCCTGGGCGGTGTGCACGACGAAAGCGAGATACGCGGACATCGGCGAACCTACATCGGAGCCATGCCTGGCCGTATCATCCAAGGCATGCAACGTGCCGGCAGTTCCAATCCTGTCTTCATCCTCGACGAGATAGACAAGGTGGCAATGGGCTCGGTACACGGCGACCCCTCGTCGGCTCTGCTCGAAGTGCTCGACCCTGAACAGAACATCGCCTTCCACGACAACTACGTCGACCTCGACTACGACCTCAGCAAAGTGATGTTCATCGCAACGGCCAACGATATTGGCAGCATTCCGCGTGCCCTGCTCGACCGCATGGAACTCATCGAAGTCGACGGTTACATCACCGAGGAAAAGATTGAGATTGCCCGCAGACACCTCGTCCCCAAGAACCGCGAAAAGAACGGATTGCAGGACCATGCAGGCATGAAGGTCGGGAAACCTGCCTTGGAGTTCATCATCGAACGCTACACCCGCGAGAGTGGCGTGCGCGGTTTAGAGAAACAAATCGACAAGCTGTACCGTCGCATTGCACTCCGAGTGGCAAAAGGCGAGATGGAAAACGACCACAGCATCACAAAGGAAGAAGCACAGGAACTGCTCGGCAAGCCCATCTTCAGCCGCGACACCTATCAGGGCAACGACTATGCAGGCGTCGTCACGGGCCTCGCCTGGACAAGCGTCGGCGGCGAGATACTCTTCATCGAAAGCAGTCTGAGCAAGGGAAAAGGCGGGAAGCTGACCCTCACCGGCAACCTCGGCGACATCATGAAGGAAAGTGCGTCGCTTGCCCTCGACTACATCCACGCTCATGCCGACAGCATCGGCATCGACAGCCGCATCTTCGACAACTACAACCTGCACATCCATGTTCCCGAAGGTGCTGTGCCAAAGGACGGCCCCAGCGCCGGCATCACAATGGTGACAAGCATCGCCTCGGCCATGACACAACGGAAAGTCCGCGCAGGACTGGCCATGACGGGCGAGATAACGCTTCGCGGCAAGGTCCTGCCCGTAGGCGGTATCCGCGAGAAGATACTTGCAGCCAAGCGTGCAGGCATCAAGGACATCATCCTCTGCAAAGAAAACAAGAAGGACATCGAAGAGATACCGGCAGAATATCTCAACGGTCTCTCCTTCCACTATGTTGCAGACATCCTGGAAGTGCTCGACTTTGCTTTGCTCAAGGAGAAAGTCGCCAACCCGATAACCTTTACTTTCGACGAGGAAAAGGAAAAGTAGTCTCCCCTATCCTTCCCTCGCTTTGAAACAAAATCGTAAATGGTAAATTGCTAAATGGTAAATGGTAAATTGCTAAATGGTAAATGGCATGACCTTTCAACTACAGCATACTGACCCGCAATCGAATGCCCGCGCCGGACTCATCACGACCGACCACGGGCAGATAGAGACGCCCATCTTCATGCCCGTCGGCACGGTGGGAAGCGTGAAAGGCGTCACCGTCCGCGACCTCAAAGAGGACGTTCGGGCTCAAATCATCCTTGGCAACACCTATCATCTTTACCTGCGTCCGGGCACAGAGATACTGGAAAAGGCTGGCGGACTGCACCGCTTCAACGGATGGGACCGCCCAATCCTGACCGATAGCGGCGGCTTTCAGGTCTTCTCGCTTGCCGGCATCCGCAAGCTGACGGAAGAAGGCTGCACCTTCCAAAGTCACATCGACGGCAGCAGACACACCTTTACGCCCGAGAAGGTGATGGACATCGAGCGCAGCATCGGTGCAGACATCATCATGGCCCTCGACGAGTGTCCGCCCGGAACCAGCGACTACGACTACGCAAAGAAGAGCCTCGGCCTCACCCATCGCTGGCTGGACCGTTGCATCAAGCGCCTCGACGAGACAGAACCGCTCTACGGTTACAGCCAGAGTCTCTTCCCTATCGTACAGGGCTGCACTTATCGCGACCTGCGCCAGCAAAGCGCTGAGTTCGTAGCGTCGAAGGGAGCAGACGGCAACGCCATCGGCGGCTTGGCTGTCGGAGAGCCCACGGAAGTCATGTACGAAATGATTGAAGTGGTCAATGCCATCCTGCCGAAGGACAAGCCCCGCTACCTGATGGGTGTCGGCACACCGGCGAATATCCTCGAAGCCATCGCTGAGGGCGTGGACATGTTCGACTGCGTGATGCCAACCCGCAACGGGCGCAATGCCATGCTCTTCACCAGTCAGGGCATCATGAACATGCGCAACAAGAAGTGGGAAGACGACTTCTCGCCCATCGACCCCGAAGGTACGGCATGGGTGGACGGCTTCTACAGCCGTGCCTACCTGCACCACCTCTTCAAGGCACAGGAGTTGCTTGCCCTGCAGATAGGCAGCATCCACAACCTGGCCTTCTACCTTTGGCTCGTCGGCGAGGCACGCAAGCACATCGTGGCAGGCGACTACTCTTCCTGGAAGAACATCATGATTGGCAAAGTAATGCAAAGACTGTAAGCACAACACACAGAAACAAGATGAAGATACCGTTCCTGAAAAGAATCGACCGCTACATCATTGCCAAGTTCCTCGGCACTTACTTCTTCTCCATCGTGCTTATCATCAGCATTGGAGTGGTGTTCGATTTCAACGAGAACGTCGACCGCTTTACCGAGTCGCATGCTCCGTGGCGTGCCATCGTCATGCAGTACTACCTGAACTTCATCCCCTACTATGCCAACCTCTTCAGTGCCCTGTTCGTCTTCATCAGCGTCATCTTCTTCACCACCAAGCTGGCGGACGGCAGCGAGTTCATTGCCATGATAAGCGCGGGCATCAGCTATCGGCGCTTGCTGTTGCCCTACATGATCAGTTCGGCCGTCATAGCAGCCATGACCTTCTACCTTGGTGCCGAAGTCATCCCGCGAAGCAGCGTCAAACGCCTTGCGTTCGAGAACACCTACAAGAAGCGAAAGAAGAATCCCACCTATGCCGACAAGGTACAGCTGCAAGTTGACACTGGTGTCATAGCCTATATGGAGCACTTCGACGGCATTGTGAAGACGGGGCGGCACTTCTCGCTCGACAAATTCGAGAACAAGAAGCTTGTCTCGCACCTCTCGGCCACTTCCGCCGTCTACGACACGCTGAGCGACGTCCGCTACCAGTGGCATTTGAACGATGTGACGATACGCGAGCTGCGCGGACTGAGGGAGAAGATAACGCATTACGACCGTCTGGACTCCATCATCCGCATGGAGCCGCAGGACTTCCTCTTCATCCGCAACCAGCAGGAGACGATGACCAATGCCGAGCTGCGCGAATACATCGACAAGCAGCGCAACCGCGGCAGCGGCAACCTGAGCATCTTCGAGGTGGAGTACTACAAACGCTATGCCTCGCCCTTGGCCGCCTTCATCCTCTCGTCCATCGGCATGTCCCTGTCGTCGCGAAAGCGAAAGGGAGGCATGGGCTTCTCGCTTGGCATCGGCATTGCCCTGAGTGCCACCTACATCCTGCTGCAAGGGCTCTCGGCAACCTTCTCGACCAATGCAGGCATGCATCCGGCTTTGGCTGCATGGATGCCCAACATACTCTACACCTTCATTGCCATATATCTGTATTACAAAGCGCCGAAATAGAGTGAACAGAGCATCGTTTGCCATCGGGCACAATGTTCAAACACAAAACGACATTCATTAATCACAATATAAACATACACAGTGGATTTCTACGATTTAGACATTAATGATAAAGTCCTCGATGCGCTCGACGACATGAACTTCACCGACACGACTCCTATCCAAGAGCACGCCATCCCGCCCATATTGGAGGGCAGGGACGTGATGGGCGTTGCGCAGACGGGCACCGGCAAGACTGCGGCCTACCTGTTGCCAGTGCTGAGCATGCTGGCCGACGGCGGCTTCCCGCACGATGCCATCAACTGCATCATCATGTCCCCGACCCGCGAGCTTGCACAGCAGATAGACAGTGCCATGCAGGGATTTGCCTACTACCTGGACGACGTGAGCAGCGTGGCTGTCTACGGCGGCAACGACGGCATCCGCTACGAGCAGGAGAAACGGGCCATGCAGAGCGGCGCAGACGTTGTCATCGCCACGCCAGGCCGACTCATCAGCCATCTCAGCTTGGGGAACATCGACCTCAGCCGTGTCTCGTTCTTCATCCTGGACGAAGCCGACCGCATGCTCGACATGGGCTTCTGCGACGACATCCTGCAGATTGCGAAAGCTTTGCCCGAGAACAGGCAGACCATCATGTTCAGCGCCACTATGCCCGGCGACATCTTGAGTTTGGCACACAGCATCTTGCACAATCCCGTTGAAGTGAAGCTTGCAGTGAGTAAGCCGGCAGACAACATCCGTCAGAGCGCATTTATATGCTACGAGCCGCAGAAGTTGCTTATCGTAAAACACATCTTCGAGCAGGATTCGCCCCATCGCGTCATCATCTTTGTCGGCTCGAAGAAGAAGACGAAGGAAATAGCCATCAGCATCATTCGGGCCGGCTTCAACGCCCGTGCCATGCACAGCGACCTGACGCAAGACGAGCGCGACGAGGTGATGTACCTCTTCCGCAGCGGCAAGATAGACATTATGGTGGCAACGGACATCGTGGCCCGCGGCATTGACATCGACGACATTGCCATCGTCATCAACTTCGACGTGCCGCGCGACGAGGAAGACTACGTGCATCGCATCGGCCGGACAGCCAGGGCTGGTCGCGGCGGACGGGCCGTGACGCTGGTGAACGAGAAGGACATGCACTACTTCCGCCAGATAGAACGATTCCTGGAGAAGGAAATACCCAAGGAACAGATGCCCGAAGAGTTCGGCGAGGCTCCGGCCTACCATTCCGGGACGAGAAACAAAGGGAAGACGTCAAAAGGACGCTACTACGGAAAAGGCAGAGGAAAAGGCAGGGGGAAGGACAGGAGAAAAGACAAAGGCAAAGAGAAAGGCAAAGACAAAGGCAAGTCCCGCTCCAACAGGCAGAAGGAGCAGAACTGATTGTGAATTACGGATTCCTAATAATGAACTGAATGAGAAACCAAACCTCAGAACAATATGCGCGGAGCAAGTACATCATGCTCAAGGCGAAGGAGCCGATGCAGCTGATGGATTTCCTGCTGAAAGAGATGAGCGGCATCAGTCGGAACAGGGTGAAGGACTTGCTGCACGGGCATGCCGTCACGGTGGACAAGAAGCTGGTCACGCAGTACGACTACATGGTACAGGCCGGACAGTCGGTGCTCGTCAGCCGCCATAAACGCAGCACGGAGTTGCTGAACAAGTACGTGAAAATCATCTACGAGGACAAGGACATCATCGTCATCGAGAAGTCGGAAGGCATCCTCAGCATGGCCTCTGCGCCCGGCCAGTATTGTGTCAAGACCATCCTCGACGAATACTTCCGCAGTCGTCACTTCCCCTGCACGGCGCACGTGGTGCATCGGCTGGACCGCGACACCAGCGGACTGATGCTCTATGCCAAGAACCGCGAGATGCAGGCCGCACTGGAGCAGGACTGGCACGGCATCGTCTACGACCGTCGCTACGTGGCTGTCCTTTGCGGAGAGATGAAGCAGGAGGGCGGCACGGTGCACTCGTGGCTGAAGGACAACAAAGCCTACATCACCTACAGCAGTCCTACGGACAACGGCGGCAAGGAAGCCATTACGCACTATCGGCGCATAGCAACCAACGGGCGCTTCACCTTGGCCGAGATGAGACTCGAGACGGGACGCAAGAACCAGATACGTGTCCACATGAAGGACCTTGGCTACCCGGTGGCTGGCGACGACAAGTACGGCAACGGACTGAACCCGCTTCGCCGCCTTGCGCTCCATGCCTTCCGTCTCTACTTCTACCATCCCCGCACGGGCGAACCGATGCGCTTCGAGACGCCCCACCCCACAGCCTTCACCAGGTTGTTCGGCAGCCCGTCTGCCCATCCGCAGCACGATGATAATCCAAGCGAAGAACAAACAACATTCAATAATCATTAAAAACCGCTATCCCCTCCGCGGAATACAAAACTCCTCCCATCGGAGGTCGGGAAGGGACATACTATGAAGAAAACTACTTATCTTGCAGCCATCCTTGCTGCCAGTCTTACACTCACATCCTGCGGCACGGGCCTTCTCTCCGGAGCTACGGCCGCAGCCGGCACTACCGCCGCAACGGGCAGCCTGCTTGGCAACTCGCTCACAACGACCGGTGCCGGCCTGCTCGGCAACCTGCTTTCGAACATCTTGTCGGGTTCCACCACTCAGCAATCGCTCGTAGGCACGTGGACATACTACGGCCCCAAGGTGGTGTTCGAGAGCGAGAACATCCTTTCGCAGATTGGCGGACAGGTGGTCAGCAACAACCTGGAGCAGAAGCTGGGCACTCAGCTCAGCAAGCTGGGCTTCACGGCCGGCAAGTCTGTGCTCGTGCTGAATGCTGACAACAGCTGCACACTCACCATCGGTTCCAAGACTCTGCCCGGCACCTATGCCTACGACAGCAGCACGAACAAGCTGACCATAACGGGCGCTCTCGGCGTAGGTCAGGTAACCTGCACCGCTACCATCCAGGGCAACCAGCTCCTCATGCTCTTCGAGGCCGACAAGCTTCTCTCTATCGCAACCTCCCTCAGCAGCAAGAGCACCAGCACCCTCTCTTCTCTGCTCAGCAGCTACACCGGGCTCAAGCTCGGCTGGGCCATGACAAAGTAATATCCTGTCCATAGCTTGTCCCGCAGAAACAAAGGAAACAGCAGGAATCGTCAGATTTCGCAGAAGGCCTTTCCCTTCAGTCGTTTCCTTCACTTCTGCGGGACTTTTGTATCACAACGCGTGTACTTCTGCCGGACAACGCGTGTACTTCTGCCGGAAGACCCTCGTGCTTATTTCGGAAGCGCCTCGTGCTTATTCCGGAAGCGCCTCGTGCTTATTTCGGAAGCGCCTTGCGCTTATTTCGGAAGCGCATGGAGCTATTTTACACATTATATATAAATAATGGTAAGGTTTCGTTGGCAGAACGGAGGGAAAGTGTTATCTTTGCAGTACAAAAAAACAAGTTAACAGGATAAGTACAGAACCAACATGAAACATCAGCTCAGAAGTTCCGTCTGCACGGAAGGTCGCCGCATGGCTGGCGCACGCGCACTGTGGGTTGCCAATGGCATGAAGCGCGAACAGTTCGGCAAGCCCATCATTGCCGTTGTCAATTCGTTCACACAGTTTGTCCCCGGTCACACGCATCTGCACGAAATAGGCCAAATCGTCAAGCAAGAGATAGAGAGCCTCGGCTGCTATGCCGCTGAGTTCAACACCATTGCCATCGACGACGGCATCGCCATGGGGCACGACGGCATGCTCTACTCCCTACCCTCGCGCGACATCATCGCCGACTCGGTGGAGTACATGGTCAATGCCCACAAGGCCGACGCCATGGTCTGCATCTCCAACTGCGACAAGGTGACGCCAGGCATGCTGATGGCTGCCATGCGACTGAACATTCCTGCCGTCTTCGTCAGCGGCGGACCGATGGAAGCGCACAAGCTCGGCGGCGAGAATGCCGACCTCATCACAGCCATGATAAAGGGCGGCGACCCGACGGTCAGCGACGAGGAGCTGGCAAAGGTGGAGCAAATGGCATGCCCCGGGTGCGGCGCCTGCTCCGGTATGTTCACGGCCAACTCCATGAACTCCCTGACCGAAGCCATCGGACTCTCGTTGCCCGGCAACGGAAGCATCTTGGCTACACACAAGAATCGCATCCGTCTCTTCAAGAGCGCTGCCCGTCTTATCGTGAAGAACGCCTTCGCTTACTACGAAGAAGGCGATTCGTCGGTTCTGCCTCGCAGCATTGCCACGCGCCAAGCCTTCCTCAATGCCATGACGCTCGACATAGCGATGGGAGCCTCCACCAACACCGTGCTCCATCTTCTGGCCGTTGCTCAGGAAGGAGGCGTTGACTTCAAGATGCAGGACATCGATGCCCTCTCGCGCAAAGTGCCTTTCCTCTGCAAGCTCGCTCCCAACTGGCAGAAATACAGCATCCAGGAGGAAAACCGCGCAGGCGGCATCCTCGGCATCCTCGGCGAACTGGCTAAGGGCGGACTGCTCGACCTCACCTGCAAGCGCGTAAACGGCGCTACGCTGGGCGAAGACATCAAGCGCTACTCCATCACCGAAGGCAAGAACCTGAACGAAAGCATCGATGGCGGACTTTCTCCCTGGGACATCTACAGCTGCGCCCCGGGCGGCAAGTTCTCGAACGTCATGGGTTCGCAGGACACCCAATGGGAGACGCTCGACACCGACCGCGCCAACGGCTGCATACGCGACATTGAACATGCCTATACGAAGGACGGCGGCATGGCTGTCCTCTTTGGCAACATCGCACAGGACGGCTGCGTAGTGAAGACTGCCGGCGTCGACCCGAGCCTCTGGCACTTCGAGGGACCGGCCGTCGTCTTCGACAGTCAGGAAGATGCCTGCGAGGGAATCCTTGGCGGCAAAGTGAAGAAAGGCGACTGCGTCGTCATCACACACGAGGGACCGAAGGGCGGCCCTGGCATGCAGGAGATGCTCTACCCCACGTCTTACATCAAGAGTATGCACATGGGCAAGGAGTGCGCCCTCATCACCGACGGACGCTTCTCGGGCGGAACAAGCGGTCTGAGCATCGGACACATCAGTCCCGAAGCAGCCAACGGCGGCAACATCGGCAAGATAAAGGACGGCGACATCATCGTCATCGACATCCCCAGCCGCTCCATCAACGTGAAGCTCAGCGACGAAGAACTGGCAGCACGTCCGCAACAGCCCCTGCGCCGCAACCGCACGGTCAGCAAGGCCCTACGTGCCTACGCACAGAGCGTCAGCAGTGCCGACAAGGGCGGCGTCCGTATAGTTTGAACTAATACCAATAATACACAATCATGACAAGAAAAACTCTCATCATGCTGAGCGCCGGCATCATGTTGGCGGCTTGCAGCAAACAGAAAGGAACTGAAACGACAACAGCAGAAACCGAGACAACCACGGAAGCTGGTGCCGACTTCGCAGACGCCGTCACGGCAGCGCTCTCCAACGGCGGAAACATCGACCTCGGCAGTCTCCAGTGGACACGCGAACCCGCCGGATATGAGGTGAAGGGCGACACCATCCTCATCACCACTGCGCCGCATACCGACCTTTGGCAGCGCACTTACTATCACTTCCAGAACGACAACGCGCCCGTCCTGCAGATGCAGACCAGCGAGAAGTTCTTCAGCTTCGTGGTCAAGACCGACTTCACCGGCAGCCACACCCGCTTCGACCAGTGCGGCATCGTCATGTATCTCGACAGCGAGAACTGGCTGAAAGGCTCCGTCGAATACGAGAACCAGGACTTCCAGCACCTCGGCAGCGTGGCAACCAACAAAGGCTATTCCGACTGGGCAACCACAGCCATACCTGCCGACGTGAAGACGATGTGGTATCGCTTCTCGCGTCGCGAGGACGACTACTGCATCGAATGCTCGACCGACGGTAAGGCGTTCAGCCAGATGCGTATCTGCCACATGTACGCCGCAGCCGATGCCATCAGCTTCGGCATCTATGCCTGCTCGCCCGAAGAGTCGTCCTTCACGGCCATCTTCTCGGACATGAAGATAACGGAATGTATGTGGAAAGCCCACGACGGGCAGCAGCCAGACGAGGAATAGACGATGAAAAAGTTACTGCTTAACCTTCTGTTTGCCTGCAGTCTGCTGTCCCTTTCGGCACAGACAAAATGGATGAACCCATTGGAGCAGGGCGAGAACATCGTGCACGGGCGCTGGTGGAACAGCGAGCTGAAGGACTCTTACCATCGCCTTCCGCCGAGGGCCGAGAGCAAGGTGCGCCCGGCTGTCTGGAGACTCTCGCGGCAGTCCGCGGGACTCTCCATTTGCTTCCACACGAACGCACCGAGCATCAAGGTCAGGTACAAGGTGGGTGGCGGCCTGAACATGTTTCACATGCCCACAACCGGCGTGTCGGGTCTCGACCTCTATGCTACCGATGCCAACGGACAGCTGCGCTGGTGCGCCAGCAGGTTCAACCTCTCGTTCAAGGACACCATCAACTACGAGTTCAAGGACCTGACGTACTTCACTAGCGAAGACCGAGGCTACGACTTCGAGCTCTTCCTGCCCCTCTATAACGAGGTGAAGTGGATGGAGATAGGCGTGCCGGAGGACCGCGAGCTGCGCTTCATTCCGACTTCCGAAGAGAAGCCCATCGTCGTCTACGGAACGTCCATTGCCCAGGGAGCATGCGCCTCGCGTACAGGCATGGCGTGGACGAACATTGTGCACAGAGAGTCGGGCCGTCCGGTCATCAACCTTGGCTTCTCGGGCAACGGCCAACTGGAGGAAGAGGTGTTCGAGTTCTTGGCAGAAATCGATGCCGGGCTTTTCGTCATCGACTGCCTTCCCAACCTTTCCACGGAGCGTTCGGAATTTATCTACGACCGTCTGCTGAAGGGCGTTTCCATCCTTCGCCAGAAGAGCAATGCCCCCATCCTGTTCGTCGAACACGACTATGCCAACGGCATCAGCTCGCAGCAGGCACGGGATTGGTTCACAAACTCAAACAGTGAACAACAGCGTGCCTACAAGGCGATGAAGAAGCAGGGCGTGAAGGACATCTATTACCTGAGTCACAAGGAACTGGCCTTTACGCAAGATTCGATGGTAGAAGGTCTTCACCCCAACGACCTTGGCATGCGGCAGTACGCCGACGCCTACCTGCGTAAACTTCGCAAGATACTTCGCTGAGCGTCAAATCATTTGTAACAATACGTTGAAGCCTGGCTTTCGGTAGAAACTACTTGAAGTCGGGCTTCCATTCGTCTTGCCAGCGGACGACGGGCGTGCCGTTCTCGAACTCGATGGGCAGCCAGATGTAGCGGGCATCAATCGGGTGGCGCGGACGCCAGATGTCGGCCATGAAGATGTACTGACCATTGACCATTGAGGATTGACCATTGACCATTGAGGATTGACCATTGACCATTGAGGATTGACCATTGACCATTGAGGATTGACCATTGACCATTGAGGATTGACCATTGACCATTGAGGATTGACCATTGACAATGGTCAGCACGAAGGTGCTTTGTCCGCCGAAGGTCTTCTCTGCTTTCGGTCCGCGGCAGGGGTTGGCATGCTGCTTCCACGGCCCCCAGATGCTTGGCGCCGAGAACATGCGGGCCTCGTTGGGTTCCCATCCCGTACAGCCGGAGGTAATCATCCAGTACGTGCCGTCGTGCTTGAAGATGGCGGGAGCCTCGTTGTGTCCGGCAGGAGCCAAGCGGGTGTAGCGGCCTGTATGGTGCAGATAGTCGGCAGTCAGCTCGGCGATATGCAAGGTCAGGTTCTCTTCGGAGGAAAAGATGTGGTAGGCCCGTCCGTCGTCGTCGACGAAGAGCGTCATGTCGCGCGACATCTGTCCCGTCGGGAAGTCCCGCTTCACGATAAGTCCCTCGCCGACAGCTTTTAACCACGCCGGAGTCCACTCTTGCTTGAAGTTCCGGGCATTCAGCGTGTCCACGACGGCCAGCTCCTTCTCGCCGAACTCTACGGGCCATGTGCCGGCATCGGCTCTTTGCGAATACAGGAACTTGAAAGGTCCCTCGGGACGCTCGGCGACAGCCACGCCATAGCGGGCTGCATCGTAGCCCCTACCCTTCAGTTCGAGGTGGAACCACATGCAGAACTTCTTCGTCACATTATTATATATGACCTTCGGACGCTCCAGGATGCAGCCGCGCTCCAAGTCGTGTCCGCGTTCGTCGCTGACGCTGAGGGCCACGCCGCAGTTGTGCCAATGGAGCAGGTCCTTCGAGCTGTAGCACGTCACGCCGACCAGTGCGTTGGACGTGTTCTCCGCCTTGTGCTCGCCGTACCAGTAGTAGGTGTCGCCATACCTCAGGATGCCGCCGCCATGCGCATTGATGTGGTTGCCTTCGTCGTCGGGCCATAGCTCACCGCTCCGAATGCCCTGCGCGTTTGCACATACAGTCACAAGAAGCAACATTGTCGCAGACACTATATGCTTCGCAAGTTTATTTGTCATCATAGATGTATTTATGTCAGTTTGCCTGCAAAGTTACTGAAAACGTAGAATGAAGAGCAAAGATTGTTGAATAATTTGAGCATAAAGTAAAAATATGAATTATGAAT
>JAFUVM010000106.1 GCA_017483665.1 Bacteroidaceae bacterium | reverse complement strand
TGTCTTTCCTGTTAATTCGGGTCAGTCTGGTACCGAGATTAATGCTTTGTATTTGGCCCACACGAATAAGGCGATACAAAGTATCTCTACCAACACCATACATGGCTACGGCCTCAGGTATGGATATATAATCGCGATAGTCGGGCACCTGATCTGCTATTGCTTTAAGCCGTTCTTGCTTTTTCTCCTCATCCTTTCTCCGTTTCCATGCAACCTTCATGCACTTCTCTGAGCAGCACTTGGAGTCGAGTGTCTTGGCAACGAAGATGCTGCCACAGACTTCACACTTCCTTTTGATTTCAAATTTCAATGCAGGCATATCTTTTCTACTGTTTAATTTGTCTAAGTAGCGACAAGTGGGCATAAGTTTAATCTTTTCTACCAATAAGTCGTGTCGCAAATATGATGCAAAATTACGGTAAAAATCCAAAACCAGCAAGAAATGAAACAAAGTTTAACAATATAAAAAAGTGGTGTAATCACTTGGATTACACCACTTTCCTTATAGATTCTTATTTTTGCTTATCGTTATTTTTGGCGTCTTACTTCACCTCCTCGAAGTCGGCGTCTTGGATGTCGGGACCTTGCTGGCCGTTGTTGCCGGGGTTGGGGCCTGCGCCGGTGAAGCCGCCGTTCATGTCGGGACCGGGCTGAGGACCTGCCTGGGGACCGGCTTGCTGCTGGGCTTGGTACATCTTGCCGGCGGCGGTCTGCAGTTCGTTCATGGCTGCGTCGATGGCTGCGAGGTCCTGGGCCTGGTGGGCTGTCTTCAGTTTGGCAACGGCTGCCTCGACTTCGCCCTTGATGTCGGCGGGCAGTTTGTCGCCGCTTTCCTTAAGCATGTTCTCGGTCTGGAAGATCATCGAGTCGGCCTGATTGAGCTTGTCCACCTTCTCGCGCTCCTTCTTGTCGGCTTCGGCGTTGGCTTCGGCTTCGGCTTTCATGCGCTCGATTTCTTCCTTCGAGAGGCCGCTGGAGGCTGTGATGGTGATGTGCTGCTCCTTGCCTGTTGCCTTATCCTGGGCGCTGACGTTGAGGATGCCGTTGGAGTCGATGTCGAAGGTGACTTCAATCTGAGGTACGCCGCGACGTGCGGGTGCGATGCCGTCGAGGTTGAACTGTCCGACGCTCTTGTTCTGGCTTGCCATGGGGCGCTCGCCTTGCAGGACGTGGATGGTGACGGCCGTCTGGTTGTCGGCTGCGGTGGAGAAGATTTCGCTCTTCTTGCAGGGGATGGTCGAGTTTGCATCGATGAGTCGTGTCATGACGCCGCCCATCGTCTCGATGCCCATTGACAGCGGTGTGACGTCGAGCAGAACGATGTCGCTCTTGTCGCCGGTGAGGACTGCGCCCTGGATGCTGGCTCCGATGGCAACCACCTCGTCGGGGTTGACGCCCTTGCTGGGTTCTTTGCCGAAGAAGTCGGCCACGAGCTTCTGCACGGCGGGGATACGGCTGCTGCCGCCCACGAGGATGACTTCGTTGATGTCGCTGTTGGAGAGACCTGCGTCCTGCATAGCCTTCTGGCAGGGAACCTTACAAGCCTGGATGAGGCTGTCGGCCAGCTGTTCGAACTTGGCGCGTGTGAGTGTCTTGACGAGGTGTTTGGGCACGCCGCCTACGGCTGTGATGTAGGGCAGGTTGATTTCGGTCGTGGTGCTGCTGGAGAGCTCGATTTTGGCTTTCTCGGCAGCTTCCTTGAGGCGTTGCAGAGCCATGGGGTCCTGCTTGAGGTCGATGCCTTCCTCGGCCTTGAACTCGCTGGCGAGCCAGTCGATGATGACCTGGTCGAAGTCATCGCCGCCCAGGTGTGTGTCGCCGTTGGTGGAGAGCACTTCGAAGACGCCGCTGCCGAACTCCAAGATGGAGATATCGAAGGTGCCGCCGCCGAGGTCGAAGACTGCTATCTTCATGTCCTTGTTGGCCTTGTCTACGCCGTAGGCCAGGGCAGCAGCCGTAGGTTCGTTGACGATACGCTGCACGTTGAGGCCGGCAATCTGTCCGGCTTCCTTAGTGGCCTGACGCTGAGAGTCGCTGAAGTAGGCGGGCACGGTGATGACGGCGTCCGTCACTTCCTGACCGAGGTAGTCCTCGGCGGTCTTTTTCATCTTCTGCAGAATCATGGCGCTGATTTCCTGCGGCGTGTAGGCACGTCCGTCGATGTCGACGCGCGGTGTGTTGTTGTCGCCTCGTACTACATTATAAGGTACGCGTGCGATTTCCTTCTGCACCTGGTCGTAGGTTTCGCCCATGAAGCGTTTGATGGAGAAGATGGTCTTCTTCGGGTTGGTGATAGCCTGACGCTTGGCGGGGTCGCCCACCTTGCGTTCGCCGCCTTCGACGAATGCCACTACAGACGGTGTGGTGCGCTTGCCTTCGCTGTTGGCGATAACTACGGGCTCGTTGCCCTCGAATACGGATACACAACTATTTGTGGTACCCAAGTCAATTCCAATAATCTTTCCCATAATGCTATTTAATGATTTAATGATTTAACGATTTGATAATTTTATTTTTCTCTCTTTTTCGCGTTATGACGTTCTTTCGTTATGACGTGGTGTCGATGTGACACCCTTGTCATACAAAGGTCGTGCCAAAGCGTGACAGGCTGACAAGAAAGTGACAAAAGCGGACACGGCGTGCCATCTCCGCGTTTCCCTCCGTAAACATGCGCGTGCCGCAGTTTTTCATTGCGCGAACAGAAAAAGGGGATGCAACTGCTTTTGCAACTGCATCCCCTCTGTTATTCCCCTTTCCCTTCTTCAGGTTCCGGGGGCGGGACTTATTAAATCAACTATCACTTAACCATCAGGGGGTGAGGCTGTTTTACTTAATCACAATCTTCTTACCATTATAGATATAGAGTCCAGCCTTTGCGGGCTTGCCGTCGAGCCTGCGGCCGCTCAGGTCGAACCAGGCTCCATCATTCTTCACTCTTAATTCTTCGCTCTTCACTTCGTTGATGCCGTCGGGGTCTATCTTTGCCACGTTGAGCGTCAGCATGTTCGGGAAGAGAGGCACGGCAGCCCCGTTCTCTACGACGAAGCTCAGCTGGATGGTCAGCTCGTGGGTGGAGGGATTCTCGGTGACGTATTCCTTGCCCTCTTCGGGGAACTCCCAGCTTACGAACTCATACTTGCTGTTCGTTATCACAGGCTTAACGATAGCCTTCTCGTTCATGGGAGAGAACAGACCGTCGGGATGCTCCTCGCCGTTCTCGTCGAAGTACTGCACAGTGGCAAACTTCGGCTTCGAGACATAGGTGACAATCTCCATCACACTCTCGACAGAGACTTGCGGGGTCAGGTCGGCTACGACGTTGAACTCACCCCAACCGTCATCATCGCGGTATGCTTGTGCCACAGACTTCGGATAGCTGAGCACATGTACCTTAACCTGAGACTTCGGGAGTGTTAAGCCGTTGAACACAGTACTGTTGCTGCCAGAATATGCTGGGTAATTTCTCCAGCCTATGCATGGCGGCACTTCGCCCCAGCAATAAATATCGGTGATGTTTGGATAGTGGGATGCATCAAGCAGAATCTGGTCCATGTTGGGGCCGAACTCCAGTTCCTTTATATTGGGGAAGTTGGTCTGAACAAACATTGTCGCACATTGTACGACGCTTTCATCAAAGTTGAGTCTCTTGACATAGGCACCATAGTATTCCGTATCACTCGTGAAGTCGAAAGCGAATTTATCCTTATTGCCCTCAATGGCACTTATTGTGAGGATGCCATCGCTGCTAATATTGAAGTACATATCAGTGTTAACTTGGTTAAAGAGTTTTGTCTTTCCTGCAACGGGGAGGGGATAGGGATTGTTTTCATCGGCAACCATATTGAAGCCGGCCCATCCAGTGGTGTTGGCATAGACTTGCTCCGTACCCTGGGGCACCACCAGCGTCACTTTCGAGCGGTCGATGCCTTGGAAGCATTCTACGGCGAGCTCGGGAGGACAGGGCATTTCGCAGACAATGGTGTCGAGGTTTGTGCAACCGTTGAAGACGGACTGGTTTTCGGTCTTCAGCTCGTCGTTATTCTTATACCAAAGCTTCCAGTAGGGGCCAATCTCCACTTTGCGCAGGTTCTTACAGTCGGCAAAGGCAGCCTCGCCGAAGGCTTCGGTCTGGCAGCGGATTTCCTTGACAGCCGTACCGCGGAATGCCTCGCGACCGATAGATGCCTGAGAATACAAGGGGGACTCGTCCGAAGTCCAACGGCAACTCATGAGATTGACATCCTCCAAACTGGTGCAGCCCTTGAAGGCATATTGGTGAATGGCGGTCACCTGCGAGAGGTCGATGTCGGTGAGCGACGTGCAGCCCTCAAACATATTGTCGTTGATGGTCGTCACACTGCCCAAGTCCACGCTCTTCAGGCTCTTGAAGTCTTTCAGCGTTCCGAAACAATCTGTAAAGGTGTTTTTCGGGAATTCCACACGTTCCAGGCTGGTAAGCTTGCTGGCCACCAAGTCATTCAAATGGACTCTCTCCGGGCCTACAAAGCGAATGGTCTTGATTGTTTTGAGAACGTTGTCGGGTATTCCACCATTTCTATTGAACCCGTTAAAGGATGGAATAGAGATTCGGACCGAGGTGTGTACGGCAAAGCCGTCGGCATAGACGATGGTGTACATCAATGACGAAACGTCTTTTGCAATGATGTCGCCATGAGTCTCGTCCGTGCGGGGCATCGTGAACTTGCTCCACCTGTCATTAAAGAAGTACACCCAGAAGAGTTCTTCAGGAACGTCGAGGGTTATGCTGGGCGAGGCAGACCAACTGAGTGTTGGTGGCTCAGGAGCATTGATGTAGATGTAGCTGAGTGCTGTGTTGTCGAAGGCAGAATACTTGATTTCCTTGAGGTTCTGGCCGAAGCGTACGCGGCTTACTTCCGAACATCCGTAGAAGGCACTCTCGCCGATAGTAAGCATTGTTTCGGGGAAGATGATGTTCTCCGGCAGGCTTGAGCAGCCATTGAAAGCATAGGATCCGATGGTCTCGAGTTTTGAGGGGAAGTTGATTTCCTCCAATGCTGTACATCCGGCAAAGGCTCTGTCGGGGATGGCGGTCAGCTTATCAGACAGCGTCACCTTCTTCAGCTTGGTGCAGTTGGTGAAGGCATTGTTGCCTATGGTCTTGATGTCGTTGGTCATCACCACCTCCCTGAGTTCGGGTAGGCCGGCGAATCCCCACGAGCTGATGCTCGTCACATCTTCGTCGAACACAATGCGCTTGATGAGTGTTGAAGTCTTGCTCCAGGGACGCGACGACATATACTGGTATTCGCCCGTACCGTTCACGGTGAGTGTGCCGTCGGCATCCAGCGTGGCTGTGCCCGTGGTCATCTGATAATTGATGGGGAAGGCCTTCACGTCCATGCTCTGGTTGAACGTTTTCCACACAGAGTTGTTCTGATAGCCGTTGGCGTACGACGGGGAGAAGGCAAGACGTACGTCGCGGGTGGTAATGCCCAGGAAGGTCGAACCACTGACCTCCGGCGCTGAGCCTTTGAGGGTGATGCCGCTCTCGTACTCCTCGTCGGCATCTTCCAGACCCGTGCATCCGGCAAAGGCATAGTCGCGGATGTACCGCAGGTTCGGTCCGAAGGAAACGGTGAAGTCGTTCTCCTCGTCGTCGACGTCGCGCACCATCTGGTTCTGGAAGGCATTGCTGCCTATGCCCTCGATGCTGGGCAGGGAGATGGTGTTCAGGTGGCCCTTGTCGTTGAGGCTCTCATCTTCAGCAGTGTTAGCAGCAAAGGCATACTGGGCAATGCTGGTGACGCGGCGTGCCGACACGGAGGAAAGGCGGTTGCCGGCGAAGGCTTCAAAGCCAATCGTGCGAACATTGTCGCCCAATGTCAGCTCGGTGATGGGAGCATTGGCGAAGGCATCGTCAGGAATGTTGGCGATGTCGATAGAGACAGAGCCGGTGAGCGCCTTACAGTTCTTGAAGGCATATTTGCCCAGTGACTTCAGTTCTGAGAAATCGCCGATACTGCTGAGCTTGGTGCAGCCAGTGAAGGCATATTCGCCGATGCTGGTGGCGCGGCTCAAGTTCACGGTGGTCAGCGATGTGCAGTTCAGGAAGGCCTGATCGCCCACCTCGCCCAGATAGCCTCGCACCTCTTTCAGGTTCTTGCAGTCAAGCAGTGCTATCCCGTCGATGTTCTCGCTGAGTGTGCTGCCGTAGGGGTTGTTGGTGAAATGGTCGGAGAAGTAGGAGGGCAGGGTGAGTGTCTTGATGTTGGTCAGGTCGGGATTCAGATAGCCGACGCTCGGGCAGTTGAGCAGGCGAAGTTCCGTATAGCTCTTGGCATGTTCCGTAGTGAAATCGGGGCAGTTGAATTGCTGGTTCTGGCAGTCCACATAATAGACGTTTTCGCAGGAGAACTCCGGTCCGTTGAATAGTATTCCATAGTATTCGCCACTGACGAACTTGCCCACCATGCGCTGCTGGCCGCATTTGTCGCTGTATTTGTTCTCATGGTTGTAGGTCATGTAGCCTTCTGTGGGACGCTCGTTGAAGTTGGCAGCGGCTCCGCTGCTGTAGGCAGTCTTGTAGTAGCTGAGCCGGTTTGCGGGGACAGCGATGTTGATATTTCCCTCTGCCAGGTCGCCGAAGGGGCAGCACCACTTCCTCTCAAACGCCTTGCCCATTTCGTCGTAGAGGTTGTATGTGAGTTTGCTCAAATCGAGGTCCTTGGTAAGGGTAGAGACGACACCATTCATGCCAGTGTATCCTGATATTTTGGCATCAGCGGCTTTCACGCCAGAGTCAATCAAAGGCTTCATCGCATCTAATAAGCCTGGGATGACTTTCTTCATAAAGTTACTGAACACACGCCCAAACGTCTGCCACCATTCCTCGTCGTAGTTACGTTGGAATTCGGGGCCGGTATTAGCGGAGAGGAACACGCTGGGGCGGTCGTCGCCATCGGCACGCACGAGCTTGTAGTTGAAGGCAAGCGCACCGGCCTTCATCTTTGTCAGCCTGCTGCCCAAGTTGAGGTACTCAAGATTGGGGCAATAGGTGATGCAATCCTCGCCGAGATAGGTGATGACGGGCAAGGAGATGACGCGGGCATTGCAGTACTGCAGCGCATGGTGCGATAATTCCTTCATGTTCGGGAGAGTCATGCAAAGGGTGGGATCACCGAAATTAGTGAAACCGTGAGGACCGACATCCTTGGCGTCGGGGCAGGAGAAGTAATCCACCTTGTCGAGGCCGGCAAAAGCCCAATTTCCGATGATGTTGGTGGCATAGCAGTAAACAGCGTTTATCTTGTCGTGATAGCTGTACCAGGGTGCTGTGCTGCCGCCAGTGCCTGACTCCTTGTAGTCGGGGGTGCTGCCGTTACCGGGCGTGTACACGTAGAGCCATCCTTGCTTGGTGATGTACCAGGCCACGCAGCGGCCGGAGGGGTTCTCGGGGAACTGCGGTTCCACCAGATAGTCGGCGGGGTTGTAGCCGCCGGGCTTAAACTTTGCCCAAGGGTCGTCCTGAGCCCAGGCAAAACTCCCTGCCGTCAGCATCAGGCAAAGGAGCAGGAGTAGTCGTTTCTTCATAATGTTAATGAATTAAGTTAATAAATAAAGTTAATTAAGATGTTTGTTATTTTGGAGTTTTGATATATTTGTGTAATTTTGCATGCAGAAACCAAAGTTATTGAGCACTATGACAGCAGTACAGTTGAATGCGCAGATATTGCGCGACATGGCCGAGATAGCCGACAGCGAGCCGCTGATG